>CAZJJO010000047.1:0-14737 GCA_964546375.1 uncultured Gemmatimonadota bacterium | reverse complement strand
CCGCCTGACCCACCTGCAACCAGACCGTGGGTCTGGTCGCCCGGGAGCTGGAGCGCCGAGGGATCGCCACCGTCTGCCTGGGGATGCTCGAGGAGGTGACCCGGAAGGTGAACCCGCCCCGCACCCTGCTGGTGCCCTTCGGCTGGGGCCGGCCGCTGGGCCCGGTCGGCGAGGCGGGGACCCACCGGGCCGTGGCCCGGGCGGCGCTGGCCCTGCTGGCCGAGGGGGACGAGGGGCCGATCGTACGGGCCTGGGAGGGCTGACGGCGGCCGCGGCCCCGGGAAAAGGACGCCGGGAGCGACGCCCGCGCCCGACCCGCGCTCAGCGGCCGGTCGTCCCCCGCCGGCCGGGCGCGCCCTCCACCACCGCCGCGGGCCGCTCGACCCGCCACAGGTCGATGCCGCCGGCCTGGTGGCCCACCTCGACGCTGGCCACCCGCTCCCGCTCGCGCAGGTCGATCACGTCGACCGTGCTCCGGGTTCCGCCCCGGGCCTCGTTGCTGACGAAGGCGTACCGGCCGTCGGGCGAGGCCACGACCCCGTGGGTCACCCGCCGGGTGGTGGGCACGCGCTCCCGCTCGACGCCCCGCTCCAGGTCGAGCACGCTGACCGACGCGCCCCCCTTGTTGGTGGCCAGCAGCCAGCGGCCGCCGGGCACCGCCTCCAGGTTGTAGGGGGACGGGCCGGTCGGCAGGCGGCGGACCACCTCCAGGCTACGGCCGCCGGTGGCCACCTCGTAGACCTCGCTCCCGCCGTTGCAGGCGACGTAGACGTGCTCGCCGCCGGTCCCGGGCTCGGCCCAGGAGGGCGAGCAGGCCTCGCCCCCGGAGGTGCGGGGCAGGTCCAGGGTGCGGCTCACCGCCCGGTCGGCGACCGAGATCTCGGTCAGCCGGTCGTCGGGCCCGCAGACCGAGTAGTGGCGCTCGCCCCCGGGCCCGAAGCGGCTCCCGTGGGGCCGCACGCAGACCCCGACCCGCCCGATCTCCTCCAGCGCCGGCACCGTGGCCACCATCGAGACCGTGGAGGGCTCGGGGTCTCCGTGGAGGTTGAAGTTCACCGCCCAGACCTCCGACCCGTCGGGGGTCACGTCGACGGTGGCGGGGAACAGGCCCAGCGTGTCCCTCGCCACCAGCCGGTCGTCGCCGGCGCGGTACTTCCAGAGCCGGCCGTAGGGGTCGCCGTGGGCGGTGGTCAGGTACCAGAACCGCCCCTCGGGCCCGACCCGCAGGCCGTGGGCCCCGTCCAGGTCGCCGGGCAGCACGCCCACCTCGATCGTCTTCGCGACCTCGGCGCCCTCGCCCGGGCGGAACCGGACCCGGTCCACCCGGTCGGACGACTCGTTGGCCACGTAGACGTGGTAGACGGGCGCCGGCCCGTCCCCGCCGGGCGAGGCGCAGGCGGCGGCCGCGAGCAGGACGGCCGCGGCCAGGGGGAGGGCGAGGCGCGGGGCGGACGTTCGAGGGACCATCGGGCTCCTCCGTCGGTCGGGCTCGAAGGGGAGGCTGAACATAGGGGATTCACCTCGGGAATCCACGTTGCTCGGCGCGAAGGCCGACGTTAGAATCTTCCCACCCCGCCGCGCGTGAAACCCGGCCCCGCCCACGGCCGTAGGGAAGACCGGAGACGAGGATGAACCTGCTCTGGCTGCTCGTCGTGCTGGTGGTCGCCGGCCCCATCGCAGGGGCCGTGGCCCACCGGATCAAGGAGGGGACCGAGGCCGGCCGCCCCACGGAGGGCGCGGCCGTCTCCGAGCGGGAGGTCCGCGAGCTGCGGGAGGCGGTCCAGCGTCTCGACCGCCGGGTGGACCGGCTGGCCGAGCAGCAGGACTTCCTCGAGGAGCTGCTGGAGGAGCGCCCGGCCCTCGGGTCGGGGGACGAAGAAAGGAAGACGGCGCCATGATCGGCAAGGAAGACGTCGAGAGCTGGCTGATCCGGACCGAGCTGGACTTCGAGGAGATCGAGGACGGCATCTGGATGGTCCGCCCCTCGGGCGGCGAGGAGGCCGGCGTGCCCGAGCCGCCGGTGATGCTGAGCTACCAGCCGCCGGTGGTCCTGATGCGGGCCGGCATGCGCGAGGTCCCCGAGGAGGAGGACCGCCAGCTCACCCTCTACCGCCGCCTGCTGGAGCTGAACGCCAACGACCTGGTGCACGGCTCCTACGGCCTGGAGGACGGCGAGGTCGTCATCAGCGACACCCTCGAGCTCGAGACCCTCGACTTCGAAGAGTTCCGGGCCTCCCTGGAGAGCCTCACGCTGGCCGTGACCTCCCACGGGCCCGAGCTCGCCACCGACTGACGGACGCCACCATGGGTATATTCGACCGCCTCTCCCGGCTCATCCGCTCGAACATCAACGACGCCATCGCGCAGGCGGAGAACCCGGAGAAGATGCTGACGCAGATCATCGAGGACATGCGCAAGCAGCTGGCCCAGGCCAAGCAGGAGGTGGCCACGGCCATCGCCGACGAGCGCAAGCTGCGGGCGCAGTACGAGCAGCAGCGCGAGCGTGCCGCCGAGTGGGAGAAGCGGGCCCGTCTGGCGGTGAAGGAGGGCCGCGACGACCTGGCGAAGCAGGCCCTCCAGCGGGGCCAGGAGCACGCCGGCCACGCCGACGAGCTGGAGGAGCAGTGGCAGCAGCACCGCCAGCAGACCGAGCGGCTCAAGGAGTCGCTGCGCCGGCTCAACTCGAAGATCGAGGAGGCCAAGCGCAAGAAGAACCTCCTGCTGGCCAAGCAGAAGCGGGCCCAGGCCCAGCGCCGGATCCAGGACAGCATCCAGGGGCTGGAGGACAAGAGCGCCTTCCGCGCCTTCGAGAAGATGACCGAGGAGATCGAGGAGCGGGAGCGCCAGGCCCTGGCGGCCTCCGAGGTGGACGAGCAGCTCACCGGCGACACGCTGGAGCAGAAGTTCGAGGCCATCGAGGGCGAGGCGGGCGGCGACGTCGACCAGAAGCTGCTGGCCCTGAAGGAGGAGATGGGCCTGCTGGGCGACGGCAGCTCCCCGAAGCAGCTCAACGCCGGCTCCGGGTCCGGCGAGGTGAAGGACGCGGAGATCATCGAGGAGGAGAGCGACGACCTGGCCGAGCGCTGACGGCCGGGTGGACGGCCGGCGGATGACGAACGGCGCTCCCCGGGCCCGGGGCGCGCGCCGCCGCGGGGAGGGACGGTCCGGGTGACGGGCGAGGCGGACCCGACCCGGGAGCGGTCGCCCGTGCGCTGGCTGGCGGCGGGGGCGGCGCTGGTCCTGGCGCTGCTCTTCCTCTACAGCGTCCGGGACCTCCTGCTCCTCCTCTTCCTGGCGGTGCTGTTCTCCGTCTACCTGGGCGCCCTCACCGACTGGCAGGAGCGGCGCCTGGGCTTCCCCCGCCCGCTGGGGCTGGCGGTCAGCATGGTGGGGACCCTGCTCGGCTTCGGCGTGGTGGGGGCGCTGCTGGTGCCGCGGCTGGTCCCGCAGGGGGCGCAGCTCGTCACCGCCCTCCCCGAGCAGATGATGCGGTGGGAGCAGTCGATCGCCGGCTTCCTGGAGCAGTATCCCGTGCTCGGCGCCCTGGTCGGGCCCCTGGAGCAGGGCCAGAGCTACTTCGGCACCCTCTTCCGGGAGATCAGCCGGTACTTCACCGACGTCTTCCCGTATCTCTTCAGCGGGCTCTGGTTCCTGGTCCACCTGGTGAGCTTCTTCGCCATCAGCATCTACCTCACCGCCAAGCCGTCCCTCTACCGGGGCGAGGTGCTGGCGCTGGTGCCGCCGGGGCAGCGGGAGCCGGCGGCGGACATCCTGGAGGAGCTGGGCGAGACGCTCCGGGCGTGGGTCGGCGGCCAGCTCCTGGCGATGACGGTGCTGGGCGTGCTGACCTGGGTGGGGCTGGAGCTGCTGGACGTGCCCTTCGCGCTGGCCTTCGGCGTCTTCGCCGGCGTGGCGGCCATCGTCCCCTTCTTCGGCACCCTGGTCTCCACCCTCCTGCCGGCCCTCTACGTCCTCCCCTCCGGCGGCGCCCTCTACGCCCTGGCGGTGGCCAGCGTCGGCGCGGTGGTCCACCTCGTCGAGGCCAACGTGGTGGCGCCGATGATCTTCGAGCACCGGGTGGAGCTGCCGCCCGCCTGGACCCTGCTCACCCTGCTGGTGATGGTGAAGCTCCTGGGCTTCGTGGGCCTGCTGGTGGCCGTGCCCGTGTTCGCCGTGGGCCGGGTGCTGGTGCGCCGCATCTACGTCGACCGGGTCCTGGAGGAGGCCGACTACCGGCCGGCCGCCGAGACCGGCCGGGTGGACGTGCCCGTGCCCACCGGCGAGGGCCTGCGGCTGGAGGAGGGGGCGGACGCGTCCTCGGTGCCCGACGAGATGGAGGAGAACGGGACGTGAGCGGCGGACGCCCCGTCTTCGCCGTCCTGGCGGAGGGGCGGCTGGGGCTGGAAGGGGCCAAGACCGCCGCCTCGGCCGTGCGCTACCTGCCCGACCGGGTGGCGGCGCTGATCGACGAGGAGCACGCCGGTCGCACGGCCGCCGACGTCCTGGGCTTCGGCGAGGGCGTGCCCGTGGTGGCGGGGCTCGAGGAGGCGCTGGCCGCCGGGCCGGTCCCCGACGCCCTGCTCGTCGGCGTCGCCCCCCAGGGCGGCGCGCTCCCCGACGCCTGGCGGCCGCTGCTGCGCTCCGCCATGGAGGCCGGGCTGGACATCTGGGCCGGCCTCCACGACTTCCTGGCCGACGACCCGGAGCTGGGGGCGGCCGCCGACCGGCACGGGGTCCGGCTGGTGGACCTGCGGCGCCCGCCGGAGGAACTCCCGGTGGCCACCGGGCGGGCGCGGGCGACCGACGCCTTCCGGGTGCTCACGGTGGGCACCGACTGCAACGTGGGGAAGATGACCGCCACGCTTGAGCTCCGCGCCGAGCTGGAGCGCCGCGGCGTCGCCTGCGGCTTCGGGGCCACCGGCCAGACCGGGATCCTGATCGAGGGCCGGGGGATCGCCGTGGACGCGGTGGTGGCCGACTTCGTGGCCGGCGCCGCCGAGGTGGTCACGCTGGAGGCGGCCGGCGAGATCCCGCCGTGGACGGGGCCGATCGCGGGCGGCGGAGGCGGCGCGGCCGGAGATGTTTCCGCGGAAACGTCGCCCAACACCGGAGGCGGGAGCGAGGAGCCGAGAGGCGAGGCCGCGGCGACGTCGCCGAAGCCCGACGCGGTCCTGGTCGAGGGGCAGGGATCGCTCCTGCATCCGGGCTACTCGGGGGTCACCCTGGGGCTGGTCCACGGCGCGATGCCGCAGGCGATGATCCTCTGCTGGATGCCCTCCCGGGAGACCATCTACAGCGGGCGCTACGACTGGGTGGAGATCCCGCCGCTGGAGGAGGTGGTCCGCCGCTACGAGGACGCCTCCTCGTGGGTCCGGCCGCCGGGGACGCCGCGGGTCGTGGCGATCTCGGCCACCACCTACGACCTGGACGAGGACGAGGCGCGGCAGGCGGTGGAGGAGGCGCGGGAGGCGACGGGCCTGCCGGTCACCGACCCGATCCGGTACGGGGCGGGGCCGCTGGCGGACGCGGTGGAGCGGGCGATGGGGTGAGGGGGGGCGCGGAACCGCGGCGGGGCCGGATCGCGCCCGGGCGTTGCCCCGGGGGCGGAGACCCGGCAGGCTGGTGAGCGCGGGAGACGTCGCGGAATCGGGGCCATCGCACCGGGAGGAGCGGATGGGAGACGGAGGAGAGGGGCCGGACGGGTCGTCCGGCCGGGAGCCCGG
This sequence comes from uncultured Gemmatimonadota bacterium, assembly GCA_964546375.1. GTDB lineage: Bacteria > Gemmatimonadota > Gemmatimonadetes > Palauibacterales > Palauibacteraceae > CAYVFM01. The sequence goes on along the minus strand of CAZJJO010000047.1, from coordinate 9,014 downwards.
GTCCGGGGGGCACGGGGCCGGGGAGGGCGGATCGGACGGGGCCGCGCCGGACGGCCCCGCGGCGGACGGTCCCGCCTCGCCCGGGGAGGAGGAGCTGGCCTCGGCGCTCTCCGGTCCGCCGGCCGGGGCGGGCGGGTCCGGGGACGGCGGCGGCGCCGGGACCGGGACCGCCGCGGGCCCCCCGGAGGACGACGAGGGGCTCTCCACCGCCGCGAAGGTCGGCCTGGGCTGCGGCGGCTGCCTGCTGGTGCTCGCGGTCGCCGCGGCCGCCGTCGTGGCCCTGGGGGGCGGATGGATCGTCGAGCGGGCCGGCGAGCTGGCGGGCACGGCCGAGCGACAGGTCGAGGCCACCGAGACGCTGGACCGGCTCCGCAGCGAGCACGACTTCCGCCCGCCCGCCGACGGGGCGGTGGAGCCGGAGCGGGCCCGCCGCTTCTTCGCCGTCACCGACGCCGCCTGGCGCGAGATGCGCGACTGGTCCGACCAGCTCCGGGACCTCGAGCGGGAGCTGGAGGACCGCGACGTCCGCCTCTCGGACATGGGGACGGTGATGGAGGGCTACAGCCGCCTGGCCGAGTCGCGGGTGGTGCTCGCCCGGGCGCTGGAGGAGCAGGACATGCCGCTGGCCGAGTACCTGTGGACCGGCCTCACGCTCCGCCGGGCCCACCGGGCCGTCGAGGAGGGGGCGGCCGCCGACACCCTGCCCGCCTCCACCCGCGAGGCGGTCCGGGAGCACCGGGCCGAGCTCGAGGAGCTGACCGGCGACGAGGAGCCCGGCCGTCAGCTCGTGCTCCTGTTCGCGATGACGTGGGGCTCGGCCGAGGAGGGCCTCCGCGGCGTGCCGGGGCTGGACACCCTGCTGCGGGAGCCCTGAGGCGGGGACCGCCGGGCGGGCGGTGTCGGGCCCGGCGGGCGAGCACGGGACGCGGCACGGCGGTATATTGGAGACGAATGGGCAATATTGGAGACGAACGGGCACCGGCGGGCGGCGGACCGCGCCGCGGGCCGGGCCCCCTCGTTCCGCCCTCCGGGGCGGGGCCCCTCGAAAAGGAGACGGCATGAGCGAGACGTCCGAGAGCCGCGATCGTCCCGCCCCCGACCCGGCCGCCGGGAGCGCGTCCTCCGGGACGGGCCTGGAGGCCAACGTCGCCGGGGCGCTCTGTTACCTGGTGGGGCTGTTCACCGGGATCCTGTTCCTGATGCTGGAGAAGGACCGGCCCTCGGTCCGCTTCCACGCCCTCCAGTCCATCGCGCTGGGGGTGGTGGGCTTCGGGCTGTGGATCGCCCTGACCGTCATCGGCATGGTGCCCGTCATCGGGTGGCTCGTCTCGATCCTGGCGGGGCTGGTGCTGGGCCTGGGCGGGTTCGCCCTCTGGATCTACCTGATGGTGACGACCTACCGGGGCGACGATCCGGAGCTCCCGGTCGTGGGCCCGTGGGCCCGGGAGCAGGCGGAGGGCGGCCTCTCGATCTGAGGGCGGCGCCCGCTGCCCGGCAGCGCGCCGGACGCCCCCCCGTATCCCGTGTCTCTCCTGCTCAGGCGTCGGGTCCGCGCTCCCCCCGGACCAGCGGCAGCAGCCGCTCCAGCAGGCGCCCGTTCGAGGCCGCGTAGGCGCCGGGCCTCAGCTCCGGGGCTCCCGGGTCGACCGTGGGGCCGGTCTCGATCCCCTCCACCTCCAGCGGGCGGAAGTCGCCGCCCGCCTCGCGGACGATCAGGGCGCCGGCGGCCACGTCCCAGGGCATGAGCCAGAACTCGAAGAAGGCGTCGAGCCGACCGCAGGCCAGGGCGGCCAGGTCCAGCGCCGCCGCCCCGGCCCGGCGGACGCCGCTGGTGGCCCGCAGCACCCGGCCCAGGGCGGCCAGGTAGCCGTCGATGACCTCCGGCTTCTTGAAGGGGAAGCCGGTGCCCACCAGCGCCAGCTCCAGCTCGTCGGCCGCCGAGGTCCGGATCGGCTCGCCGTCCCGCCGGGCGCCGGCGCCGCGGACGGCCTCGAAGCGCTCGCCGGTGGCCGAGTTCAGCACCACCCCGACCCGGAGCCCGTCGTCGTCGACGGCCGCGATGGAGACGGCGTGCTCGGGATAGCCGTGCAGCCAGTTGGTGGTGCCGTCCAGCGGGTCGACGATCCAGCGGACGGGCGGGACGTCGCCGCCGGCCGTCCCGGCCCCGCCGGTCGTCCCTGCCGGGTCGGACGCCGCTCCGGTCCCGTCGGCGTCCCGTTCCTCCCGGGCCGTCCCGGCCCCGCCGGCGGGCGCGTCGGTGCCGCCGGCCGCGGGGTCGCGCAGCCAGGCGCCGCCGCGGGTCTCCGCCGCCTCCTCGGCCAGCACGCCGTGGTCGGGGAACCGGCCGAGCAGGGTGCGCACGATCCGCCGCTCGGCCTCGCGGTCGACGGCGGTGACGAAGTCGGCCCGGCCCTTCTCGGCCCGGCCCGAGCGCGAGGGGTCGGGGGCGGCCTCCCGGTGGACCTCGGCCGCGGCGTCGGCGGCGCGGACCGCCGTCTCCAGCAGGGCGGCGTCCTCCTCGTTCGTCCCCGGAAAGTCCGGCATATCGGGCCTCTTCTCTCTTGCTCGCCTCCGACGGCGGGCCTAACTTGGACCGCCGTCCGGAGCGCCTTCAACCGGCGGCGCGGCAGCGGTTTCCACGAATCCACGGGGTCGATGGCCGAGGGACGCGAGCGGGTCTTCAGCGGCATCCAGCCCACCGGCGAGCTGCACCTGGGCAACTACCTGGGCGCGGTCCGGAACTGGGTGGAGCTGATCGACGACTACGACTGCATCTACTGCATCGTCGACCTGCACGCCATCACGGTCCCCTACGAGCCCGACGAGATGCCCGACCGGGTCTTCGAGCTGGCGGTCTCCCTGCTGGCGGCGGGGCTGGACCCGGAGCGCTGCACCCTCTTCGTGCAGTCGGACGTGCCCGAGCACGCCGAGCTGGCCTGGCTGCTCAACACCGTCACGCCGCTGGGCGACCTCTCCCGGATGACGCAGTTCAAGGAGAAGTCGGAGCGGACGGACTCGGTGAACGCGGGCCTGCTCAACTACCCCGTGCTCCAGGCCGCCGACATCCTGCTGTACCGCGGCCAGCGGGTGCCGGTGGGCGAGGACCAGCTCCAGCACCTGGAGCTCACCCGCGAGATCGCCCGCCGCTGGAACGCCCGCTACGGGGAGCTGTTCCCGGAGCCGGAGCCGCTGATCGGGACCGGCCCGCGGGTGCTGGGGCTGGACGGGGCCTCGAAGATGTCGAAGTCGGAGGGGAACACGATCCCCATGATCGCCGACGAGGAGGAGCTGAAGGCCACCGTGGGCCGGGCCGTGACCGACCCCGCCCGGGTGCGGCGCGACGATCCCGGGAATCCCAACGTCTGCAACGTCTACGCGCTCCACGAGCACTTCGGCGACCCGGCCGAGCGCGAGGAGATCGAGATCCGCTGCCAGACGGCCGAGCTGGGCTGCGTGGCGTGCAAGGGCCGGCTGGCGGAGAACATCGCCGAGGACCTGGGCCCGATCCGGGAGCGCGCCGAGTCGCTCCGGGCCGACCCCGACCGGGTGCGGGAGATCCTGGCCGCCGGGGCCGACCGCTGCCGGGAGATCGCCCGCGAGACCCTGGAGGAGGCCTACGACCGGATGGGCCTGCGCCGCGGCCGGGTCCCGGCCGCCGTGCGGGCCGACTGAGCCCCCCGCACCGACCGAGGAGGCCCGCGTGCCCGTCGAGCTGCCGTCCTGGGCCCTCACCCTCCAGCTCCCCCTGCTGGGCCGCCTCCTGCTGGCCACCGCGCTGGGGGCGGCCGTCGGGCTCGAGCGCGAGTACTCGGGCAAGCCGGCGGGCCTCCGCACGAACATCCTCATCTGCGTGGGCGCCGCCCTCCTCACGGAGCTGTCGCTGCTGGCGGCGGCCGAGTTCGCCCCCCACGACCTGATCCGGGCCGACCCCGCGCGGATCGCGGCCCAGATCGTCTCGGGCATCGGCTTCATCGGCGCGGGCACCATCCTGGTCTCCCGCGGCAGCGTGCTGGGCCTCACCACCGCGGCCACGCTCTGGGTCGTGGCGGCCATCGGCATGACCGTGGGCCTGCGCCTCTACGTCGAGGCCACCGGCGCCACGGTCCTGGTGGTGCTGACGCTCTTCGGGCTGGGCTGGTTCGAGGAGCGGGTGATCCGCGAGCGCTCGGAGCGGAGCCTGGAGGTGGTCCTCCAGGACCCCGACGGCGGGATCGGCGAGGTGGAGCGGCTGATGGAGGAGCTGGGCTTCGAGGTCCAGCGGCTGGGCCACCGGCGCGAGGAGGACCGCGCGGTCTTCACCTACGCCATCCGCGGCAAGCGGCGGGCGAAGGACGAGCTGCTCGGGCGGCTGGCCGAGCGCGAGGGGGTCCGGGGGGCGCGGATCGAGTGACGGCGCCCGGCCTCCTCCGCCGGCGACCCGCCCGCCGGCCCGCGGGCCCCGGGGTCGGCGGCGAGCCCGACGGGGCGAGCCGATGACGGGGACCCGCAAGTTCCTGGTCTGGATGCACGCCCCCGAGTATCCAATCTGGCAGCTCCCGCCGGAGCGCGCCCGCGAGATCCGCGACGCGCTGGGCCCGGGCTGGGAGTGGGTGGCCCTGGAGGAGGAGGGCTACTTCGCCGGCGACGGCGCCCGGCGGGTGCCCGGCCGCCTGCTGGAGGAGATCCGCGACGCCGAGGTCTACTGCGGCTTCGGGATCCCGCGCGACGCCTTCCGGGCGGCCCGGCGCCTGCGCTGGATCCACTCGGGGGCGGCCGGCGTCGACCTCTTCTCCGAGCTGCGCGCGAGCGACGTCACGCTCACCAACTCGGCCGGTCTCCACGCCGAGCCGATGGCCGAGCACGCGCTGGCCCTGATGCTCCACTTCGCCCGGGGGCTGGACGTGGCCGAGGCCGCCCGACGGGAGGGCCGGTGGGCCCACCCGGAGCTAGCGGGCCGGGACAGCCCCGTCCGCGAGCTGGCCGGCCGGACGGTGGGGGTGGTCGGCTACGGCGGGGTGGGATCGGCGGTGGGCCGGAAGGCGGCGGCCCTGGGGATGCGGGTGGTGGCGGCCCGGCGGAGCCCCTCCGGCGAGCCCCCCGCCGAGGTGGACCGCATGCTGGGGCCCGACGGGATCGACGCCCTGCTGGAGGCCGCCGACTTCGTGGTCCTCTCGGTGCCCGCCACCCCCGCCACCGAGGGGCTGATCGGCTTGCGGGAGCTGTCCCGGATGGGACAGGATGGGGTGTTGATCAACCTGGCCCGGGGCGAGGTGGTCGACGAGGACGCCCTGGTCGAGGCGCTCCGGGAGGGCCGGATCCGGGGCGCGGGGCTCGACGTCTTCGACGAGGAGCCCCTCCCGCCCGACCACCCGCTGTGGGAGACGGACCGGGTCGTGATCACCCCCCACACCGGCGGGGTCTCGCCCCGGTTCTGGGAGCGGGAGACGGAGCTGATCGTGGAGAACGTCCGGCGCTACCGAGCCGGCGAGCCGCTGCTCAACGAGGTGGACAGGGAACGGGGCTACTGAGCTCCGGCCGATCGCCCCCGGCCACCGCGACGCGCGCCGGCGACCGAAACCGGGAGGATGCCGTGGAACAGCTCCTGGAGGCCGCCGTCGAGAGCGGGGCCCAGTCGCTGCTGATCAAGGCCGGCGACGTCTTCCGGGCCCGCATCGACGGCGAGCTGGTCAAGCTGTCGGAGAAGCCGTTCACGCCCGAGGACACCCGGCGGATCGCCCTCCAGCTGCTGCCCGAGGAGGAGGCCGGCGACGGCATCGACCAGCTCACCGACCGGGACTTCGCCTGGGACATGGAGGACCTGGCCCGCTTCCGCGTGAACATCCTGCGCCAGCGGGACACGCTGATGATCGTGATGCGGGTGATCCCCTGGGAGATCCCGGACTTCGAGCAGCTCCGCCTGCCCACGGTCCTCGAGGAGCTCGCCTCGCACGAGCACGGGCTGATCCTGGTCACCGGGGCCACCGGCTCCGGCAAGAGCACCACCCAGGCGGCCATGGTGGACTACATCAACCGGAACCAGAAGAAGCACGTCATCACCCTGGAGGACCCGATCGAGTTCCGGCACCGGAACCTGGAGGGGACGATCACCCAGCGGGAGGTGGGCCGCGACACCGAGACCTTCCGCACCGGCCTCCGGACCGCCCTGCGGCAGGACCCGGACGTCATCCTCATCGGCGAGATGCGGGATCCCGAGACCCTGGGCATCGCCCTGGAGGCCGCCGAGACCGGCCAGCTCGTCATCTCCACCTTCCACGCCGCCACGGCCCTGGGGACGCTGAGCCGCATCATGGCGATGTTCCCGTCCGACGACGAGGAGATCGTCCGCGAGCGCCTCTCCGACAGCATGCGGGCGATCGTCTCCCAGAAGCTGATCGTCCGGAAGGGCGGCGAGGGGCGGGTACCGGTGGTGGAGGTCCTCCGGTTCACCGGCGCCGTCCGTGACGCCGTCCGGCGCAGCGAAGGGGCCGGCGCCATCGAGGAGCTGATGGAGGAGGGCCAGCGCCAGTACGGGATGCAGACGTTCGACCAGCACCTGATGGAGCTGGTCCAGGAGGAGATGGTCGACTACGAGACGGCCAAGGCGGCGGCCACCAGCCCCAGCGACTTCGAGCTGGTCATGGAGACCCTCTCCGGCGGCGAGGGGGAGGGGGGCGGCGAGATCGGCGGCATCCAGAGGGGCGGCTTCTGAGGCCCGAGGGGCTCTTCCTCCCGGTCACCACCCCTTTCGAGGAGGAGGGGGAGGTGGACGCCGGGGCGTTCCGGACGAACCTGCGCCGCTGGCGGGCCGGCCCGGTGGACGGCTTCGTGGTGGCCGGCTCGACGGGCGAGGCCCCCCTGCTGGACGAGATCGAGGTGCTCCGGCTGGTCGAGTGGACCCGCGAGGCCGCCGGCGGCCGGCTCGTGGTGGCGGGGACCGGCCTCGAGTCGACCCGCGCCACGGTGCGGATGTGCCGGGAGGTGGCCCGCAAGGGGGCCGACGCGGTCCTGGTGCGCCCGCCCGCCTACTACGCCGACGCCATGGACCGGGAGGCGGTGCGCGAGCACTTCCTCCGGGTCGCCGACGCCTCGCCCGTGCCGGTGATCCTCTACCACATCCCCCGCTACGTGCCGGTGGGGCTGGAGCCGGAGCTGGTGGCCGAGCTGGCCCGCCACGAGAGCGTGGCCGGGATCAAGGACTCCTCGGGCGAGATCCGGCGGCTCGGCGACCTGGTGGAGGCGTGCCGGGACCGGGCGTCGGTGCTGGCGGGGGCGGGCACCCTGCTGTACGGCGGCCTCGAGGTGGGCGCGGCGGGCGGCGTGGTGGCCGTGGGCCTGCTGGCCACCGGCGCCTGCGGCGAGCTGATCGAGGCCTGGGGCGAGGACGACGACGCCCGCGCCGGGGCGCTCCAGGAGCGGGTCGGCTCGCTCCACCGGGCGGTGGTCGGCAAGCTGGGCGTGCCCGGCGTGAAGGCCGGCCTCGACCGGCTCGGCCTGGAGGGCGGGCCGGTGCGGTCGCCCCTGCGCGACCTGGGCCGCTCGGGCCGCGACCGGGTGGAGCGGTCGCTGGAGGCGGCCGACGTGATCGACGGCCCGGGCGGCCCGCCGCCGGCGCAGGGCTGAGCGAGCCACGAATCCTCCGGCCCGTCCCGCCGCGCGGGGCGGGCCCGGAGCACCAACGGACGGAGACGATGTTCGACGAAGACGTGCAGTGCGTCGCCGTGGTGGGCGTCCAGTGGGGCGACGAGGGCAAGGGCAAGATCGTGGACGTCCTCTCGGAGCGGGCCGACGTGGTGGCCCGCTACCAGGGCGGGGCCAACGCCGGCCACACGGTGCGCGTGGACGGCGAGGAGTTCGTCCAGCACCTGATCCCCTCCGGGATCCTCTACCCCCACGTCCGCTGCCTGCTGGGCAACGGGGTGGTGCTCGACCCCTGGGTGCTGACCGAGGAGATGGAGAAGCTGCGGGAGCGCGGGGTCGAGCTGGAGGGCCGGCTCGGCGTCAGCAGCCGGGCCCACCTGGTCCTGCCCCACCACCGCCTGCTCGACGGGGCCATGGAGGCCCGGCGGGGCGAGGACCGGATCGGCACCACGGGCCGGGGGATCGGGCCGGCCTACCGGGACAAGGTGGCCCGCACGGGCCTCCGGGTGGGCGACCTGCGGGACCCCGACCGCACCGAGGACGTGGTGCGCGCGGGCTGTCGGTCGGCCAACGGCCTGCTCGAGGAGATCGGCGTGGACGAGCGCGCCGACGCCGACCGGGTCCTGGAGCGGCTGGGCGAGGTTCGCGAGGGCCTGCTGGCGCTGGCCACCGACGTCGGCGCCGAGATCCGCGCCGAGCTGGACGGCGACGGCCGGGTCCTGCTGGAGGGCGCCCAGGGCTCGCTGCTGGACGTCGACCACGGCACCTACCCCTACGTCACCTCCTCCACCACCACCGCCGGCGGGGCCGCGGCCGGGGTGGGGGTGGGCCCCACGCGGATCGACGAGGTGCTGGGCGTGGTCAAGGCCTACACGACCCGCGTGGGCGAGGGACCCTTCCCCACCGAGCTCGAGGGCGACCGGGCCGAGCGGCTCCGCGAGCTGGGGGCCGAGTTCGGCGCCACCACCGGACGGCCCCGCCGTCCCGGCTGGTTCGACGGCCCGGCCGTCCGCTTCGCGGCCGACGTCAACGGGCTCACCGCGCTGGCGGTGACCAAGCTGGACGTGCTGGACGCGTTCGACGAGCTGCAGGTGGGGGTCGGCTACCGCCGGGACGGCCGCGCGGTGGAGGGCTTCCCCGACGCCGTCGCCGAGCTGGAGCGCGTGGAGCCGGTCTACGAGACCGTCCCCGGCTGGAGCGGGTCGACCGACGGCTGCCGCGAGTGGTCCGAGCTGCCGGCCGGCGCCCGGGACTACCTCGAGCGGCTCCGCGAGCTGGCCGACACCCCGATCCGCTACGTGTCGGTGGGCTCGGCCCGCAGCGAGATCATTCCGGTCCCGGGCTGAGGCGGCTTCCGGCCGCGGGGGCGGGTCCGCGCGCCGCCGGTCCCGGCCCCG
>CAZJJO010000046.1:7950-15027 GCA_964546375.1 uncultured Gemmatimonadota bacterium | reverse complement strand
GGCCTGACGGGGTTCACGCGATCGGCGTCCCACGGGCCTGGGGCGCGTTCGCTCGCCGGGAAGGGTAGCGCCGCCGCGCCGCCCGGTCAACCGGTCGGGGCCGCCGGCGCCGTCGGCGGCGGCCGCCCCGTCCCCGACTCCCGCGCCGGCCTTCACGCCCGGCGTCACCTCACGCCTCGTCGGCGTAGAAGGCGTCGCGGACGTGGTGGATCCGGGGGGCGCCGTCATCCCGGAGACGGACCGAGACCGCGTCGAACCGGAACTCCCGGCCCACGCCGGGATGGGCGTGGATCCAGGCCCGGGCGGCCCGCCGCAGGTCGCGGCGCTTGGCCCGGTCGATGGCCTCCAGGGGGTCCTGCGGGCCGGGCGAGCGGGTCTTCACCTCGACGAAGGCCACCACCGGGCCCTCCCGGACCACCAGGTCCAGCTCCCGCCGGCCCGCCCGCCAGTTGCGGTCCAGCACCTCCAGGCCGGCGCGCTCCAGGGCCCGGGCGGCGGCGGCCTCGCCCCGGGCCGCGAGCCGGGCGCGCGGGTCGGGGCTCATCGGGGGCCGGCCCGGCGGCCGGGGACGGGCCCGCCGGGCGGGCCGATCCCGGGGGCCGCCGAGGAGGAGCTGGCGTCCGCCCGGAGACGGGCGGGGATGGGAGCCGGCGGACCCGGCCTCAGGCCGGGCGGGCGGCGACCCCCTCGACCGGGTCCACCACGCCCCGTCCCACCACCGGGGCGATGGAGCGGATCTGCTCCATCAGCTCGTCGAACTGCTCCGGGGTGAGCGACTGCGCCCCGTCGGAGAGCGCCCGGGAGGGCTCGGGATGGACTTCCACCATCACCCCGTCCGCCCCCGCGGCGATGCCGGCCCGCGCCATCGGCGGGACCTTCCGCCGCTCGCCCGTCCCGTGGGCCGGATCGACGATGATCGGCAGGTGCGACAGCTCCTGGACCTCGGGGACGACGCTGAGGTCGAGCTGGTAGCGGCTGTGGTCGGTGAAGCCCCGGATGCCCCGCTCGCACAGGATCACCCGCGACTCGCCCTCGGCCAGCAGGTACTCGGCCGCCAGCAGCAGCTCGCGCACCGTGGCCGACATGCTCCGCTTCAGCAGGATCGGCTTGCCGGCCCGGCCGGCCGCCCGCAGGAGGGAGTAGTTCTGCATGTTGCGGGCGCCGATCTGGACGATGTCGGCGTACTCGACCACCAGCTCGACGCCCTCGGGGTCCAGCGCCTCGGTCACCACCGCCAGCCCGGTCTCCTCGCGGGCCCGGGCCAGCAGCTCCAGCCCCTCCTCGCCCAGCCCCTGGAAGGAGTACGGGGAGGTCCGGGGCTTGAAGGCGCCGCCCCGCAGGATCGTGGCCCCGGCGGCCCGCACGCGGCGGGCGGCCTCGAGGATCTGCTCCTCCGACTCCACCGAGCAGGGCCCGGCCATGACCGCCACGTCGTCGCCGCCGACGCGGGTGCCGTTGGGGAGCTCGACCACGGTGTCGTCGGGGCGCCATTCGCGGCTCACCTGCTTGTAGGGCTGGGTGACGTGGATGACCCGCTGGACCCCCGGGAGCGTCTCCAGGTGGTCGCCGCCCTCGACGCGGCCCTCGTTGCCCACCACGCCCACGGCCGTGCGCTGGCGGCCGGGGATCGGCTCGGCCTCGTAGCCGAGCTCGCGGATGGCGTCGGCGACCCGGTCGACGTCCTCCTGCGGGGCCCCGTGCTTCATCACGACCAGCATGGCGCTACTCCCTTCTCGGCGCTCGCCTCCGGCGCCGGCGGGGTGGCCCCCGTCCGATGGTGGCGCCGGACCTCATGCAGGCTTCAAGAGCTTCAACGTGCAGGCGCTCCGTCCCCGCCGACAACAGGCGAAGGGCGGGATCGGTTCCCTACCCCGGGCGTCGGGGCGCGGTCCCCGGGAGCGGAGCCGGATCAGCCCGTCGGGTACGCCTCGCCGTCGGCGGCCAGCTCGACCCGGCCGGCGTAGCCCGCGGCGTTCACCAGCGCCGGCACGTCCCGGGCGGCCCGGAAGTGGGGATAGACGTGGGTGAGCAGCAGCCGGTCGGGGCGGGCGGCGGCGGCGATCTCGGCCACGCCGGGGGGCGACAGGTGGTTGTCGCCGACCTCGTCCTCGGGCAGGGAGCACTCGGCCAGCAGCAGGTCCACGCCCTCGAAGAAGGCGCCCAGCTCCGGCGCCGGTCCCGTGTCGCCCGTCCAGCCGACCGAGCCGCCCGGGACCGCCGCCCGGTAGGCCAGGCTCTCGTCGGTGTGGGGCGTCTTCCGGGCCTGCAGCGTCACGCCCGGGACCAGCTCCGCCTCCCCGCCCGGCTCCAGCTCCCGGATCTCGACGGGGAAGCCGGGATCGGTGAGGTAGCCGCCCAGTGTCTCCGACAGCCCCTCGAAGAGCCGCCGGGTCCCGGCGGGGCCCAGCACCGAGAGCGGCTCCTCCCGGCCGGGCCGGGTCGCGTGCTTCAGGGCGAAGAAGAGGCCGGGCAGGTCGCCCACGTGGTCGCCGTGGAAGTGGGTGAGCGCCAGGTGGGTGAGCCGCTCCCAGGGCACCCCGTGCCGGGCCATCGAGCCCACGGCGCCCGGGCCGCAGTCCACCAGCAGGCGCGCCCCCCCGGCCTCCAGGAAGGAGCTCGAGCCGCCCCTCTCGCCCTCGGGCACGACGGTGCCCGAGCCGACGACGGTCAGCGTCATCCCGCGGCCGCCGCCCGCTCGGCCAGCTGCTCCGGGTCGAGCCGATCGGTGGGAAGGTCGCCCAGCTCGACGCCCACCACCGACGAGACGCCCGGCTCCTGCATCGTGACCCCGTAGATCCAGTCGGCCGCCTCGATCGTGCGGGGGTTGTGGGTGATGACGATGAACTGGGTGTCCTCCTTGAACCGCTCCAGCATCCCCACGAAGCGCAGGATGTTCGTCTCGTCCAGCGCGGCGTCCACCTCGTCCATGACGCAGAAGGGGCTGGGCTTGGCCAGGTAGATGGCGAACAGCAGCGACAGGGCCGTCAGCGCCCGCTCGCCGCCCGAGAGCAGGTGGATGCTCTGGGTCCGCTTGCCCCCCGGGCTGGCCGAGATCTCGATGGTCGAGTCCAGCGGGTCCTCGGGGTCCTCCAGCCGGAGATCGCACTCCCCGCCCTCGAACAGGGTCTCGAAGGTGCGCTGGAAGTGGCCCCGGACCTCCTCGAAGGTCTCCTCGAAGGCCCGGGCGGCCTCGGTGTTGATCCGCCGGATCGAGTCGTGGAGGTCGTCCCGCGCCTCGAGCAGGTCCTCCTTCTGGTCCTGGAGGAAGTCCAGGCGCTCCTTCTGCTCCTCGTACTCCTCCTCGGCCAGCAGGTTGACCGGGCCCAGGCGGGCCAGCTTCCGCCGGACCTCCTCCAGCTCCTCCGACCAGGCGTCGGGCCCGCCCTCCTCGGGCGGCTCCACCCGCTCGGCCAGCTCCTCGAGGGGCTCCTCCCACTCGCCCTCGATCCGCTCGCGGATGTTGCTGCGCTCGCCCCGCAGCTCGGCCAGCTCGAGCTCGAGCTCGTGGCGCCGCTCGGCGTGCTCGCGCTCGGCCCGCCGCGCCTCGCGCAGCCAGGACTCCAGCTTCTCCAGGTCCTCCCGGGCGCCGGCCAGCCGCTCGTCCAGCTCGCCGATCTCGTCCTCCAGCCCGGCGCGGCGCTCCAGCAGGTCGCCCACCCGCTCCTCGCTCTCCTCGGCGGCCTCGTCGGCCTCGCGGAGGACCTCGCGCTGCTCCTCGCGCTCGGCCTCCAGGCGCTCGCGCCGGGCCTCCTGCTCGCGGAGGGTGGAGCGCGCCCGCTCGAGCCGCTCGACGGCCCCCTCCAGCTCGGACTCGCGGCGGGCCAGGCGGAGCTGGAGCTCGTGCAGCTCCGAGCGCCGCTCCTCCCAGGCCGCCTCCGCCCGCCGCGCCCGCTCGCGGACGTCCTCCAGCCGGGCCTCGGCCTCCTCGCGCTCCTCCCGGGCCTCCTCCAGGCGCTCCTCCTCGCCCGCGGCCTCGTCCCGGGCCTCCTCCACCGAGGAGGCCAGCTCGTCGATCCGCTCCTCCAGCTCGGCGACCTCCCGCTCCGCCCGGTCGCGCCGCTCCTCCAGCGAGGTGCGCTCGGCCTCGGCCCGCCGGGCCGCCCGCTCGGCCTCGGCCACGGCCGACTCCAGGTCCTCCACCCGGTCGGCCGCCGTCCGATGGGCCTCCTCGGCCTCGTCGCGCCGGGAGCGGAGCTCCTCCAGGCGGGCCTCGCGGCCCTCGATCCGGGCCCGCAGCTCGCGCAGCTCGGTCCGCCGCTCCACCAGCCCGCGGGAGGCGTCGGGGCGGCCGAGGCGGACGGCCCCCCAGCCGTCCTGGCCGGTGCCGTCGGGCCGGATCCACGCCCCGGCCCGCGGCTCGATCGCCTCCGCTCCGGCCACCTCCACGCCGGCCAGCAGGGCCCGCACCCAGGGGGCGCCGGGCCCGCGCACGTCGACCCGCTCCAGCAGGCCGCCGTCCGCCTCGCCCCCGCCGCGCCGCGGGCCGGGCTCCAGCGGCAGCAGCAGGACCCCTTCGTTGGAGTCCTCCTCGCGCTCGAGCCAGCGCTCCACGCGCCGGACGGCCTCGAAGTCGTCCACCACCACGCCCTGGAGGTAGGCGCCCAGGCACGCCTCCACCGCCCCGGCGTGCTCGCGGGGCGCCTCCACGTGCTCGGCCAGGACCCCGTGGACGCCCTCCAGGTCGTCGGCGGCGTCCAGCAGGCGGCCGACCACCGGCGGCACCTCCTCGCCCGAGCCCATCATCCCGGCCAGCCCCTCGGCCCGGGCCCGATCGCTGGAGAGCTCCCCCTCCAGCTCGGCCACCTCGTCGCGGACCCCCCGCAGCTCCTCGCGGCGCTCCTCGGCGGCCTCGCGGGCCGCGGCCAGCCGCTCCTCCAGGTCCTCGACCCGGGAGGCGGCCCGCTGGGCCTCCTGGTCGGCCCCGTACAGCTCGCGCTCCAGCCCCGCGGCCCTCTCCCGCGCCTCCGACAGCTCCCCGCGCCGCCGCTCCAGCTCCCGGTTCCGCTCCTCGACCCGCTCGTCCCCGGCCTCCCGGTCGGCCTCCAGCAGGCGGACCTCGCGCGTCAGCTCGGTGAGGCGCTCCTCGGCGTCGGCCTCCTCCCGCCGCCGGTCGTCGCGCTCCTCGGCCGCCGCCTCGACCTCCGACTTCAGCTCCTCCTCGCGTCCGGTCAGCCCGTCGACCCGCTCGCGCTCCTCCTCCACCGCCTCCTCCAGCCGCTCCACCTCGCCGCGCAGCTCCTCGCGGCGCTCCTCGATGCCCTCCAGCTCGCGCCCGATGGCCTCGATCCGGTTCTCGGCGGCCGTGGACCGCTCGGAGGCGACGATCCGGCGGCGCTCGCGCTTCTCGAGCCGCTCGCGGACCTCGTCCAGGTCGTCGCTCTTCCGCGATCGTTCGCTCTCCAGCTCGGCGATGCGGACCCGCAGCTCCTCGGCCCGGGTCTCGCGGGTCTGCAGCTCGCCCTCCTCGGCCGGCTGGCGCTCCTGCAGCTCCTCCAGCTCCTCCTCCGCCCGCTCCACCTTCCCGTCCAGCGCCTCCAGCCGCTCCCGCGCCACCGCGACCTCCAGGCGGAGGCGGCGGCGCCGGTGCTCGCGGTAGCGCTCGGCGCGGCCCCGCTGCTGGGCCAGCGAGCGGACCTTCGTCTCGACCTCGCCGATGACGTCCTCGAGCCGGTCCAGGTCCTCCTCGGCCTGCTCCAGACGGCGGAGCGCGGTCCGGCGGCGGTCCTTGTAGCGGCCGATCTCGGCCGCCTCCTCGAACAGCGCCCGCCGCTCCTCGGCCCGGTCGCTGAGGATGGCGTCGATCATCCGGCTCTCGATGATGGCGTACTCGGTGGCGCCCAGCCCGGTGTCGCGCCGCAGGTCCTGGATGTCCTTCAGCCGGCACGCCTCGCCGTTGAGGCGATAGTCGCTCTCGCCGCCCCGGTAGACGGTGCGGCCGATCTCCACCTCGGCGTGGGGGACGGGCAGGGCCCCGTCCTCGTTGGAGAGCACCAGGCTGACCTCGGCCCGGGAGATGGGGCGCCGCTTCTCGGTGCCGCCGAAGATGGCCTCCTCCATCCGCGAGCCCCGGATGGCGGTGGGGGCCTGCTCGCCCAGCACCCACCGGATGGCGTCGGAGATGTTCGACTTGCCGCACCCGTTCGGGCCCACGATGGCGGTGATGCCCTCGTGCAGCTCGATCTCCGTCTCGTCCGCGAAGGACTTGAACCCGCGCAGCGTCAGGCGCTTGATCTTCACGCTCCGCCCTCCTCCCCGCGCCGGGTGACCAGCTCGGCCGTGACGCCGGCCTCCTCCAGCATCTCGCCCAGGCGCTCCGCCGCCCCGCGCGACTCGTAGGCCCCGGCGTAGACCTGCCACACCGTGTCCCCCGCGGCCGCCGCCGCCAGGACGTAGGCGGGCAGGCCCCGCTCGCGCAGGCCCGCGGCCCGCTCCTCCGCCGCCGCGCGGCCGGGGACGGCGTCCACGCGGTAGGCCAGCGGCGTCGGCCGGATGTCCCAGCCCCGGACCCGGTCCTTCACGCCGTCCTCCACCAGCCGTCCCATCAGCTCGCGCCCGGCGTCCTCGTCCGCCGCGGCGCCGGCGTAGAGGCGCCAGTAGAGCGAGCCCCCGACCGGCGTGGGCGCCACGATCCAGACGCCGCCCCGCTCGCTCCGCAGCTCCTCGGCCCGGTCGCGGGCGGCGGGCCAGGACGAGAAGCTGGCCACCAGCACCGACCGCCCCAGCTCGGCCGCCGAGGCGACGACCTCCTCCGGCGCGGCCGCCCCGCCGGAGGGCCGCCCCCGCTCCCCGGCCCCCGTGTCGGCGGACGCCGCGGGGGGCGTCCCGGCGGTGTCGACCGCGCCGCCGGCGTCCGCGGCGTCCCCTCCGGCGGCGGCCCGGTCGGCCAGCCACCACCAGCCGGCCGCCAGCAGGAGGACCGCGGCCGCGCCGGCGGCGATCTTCCCCCAGGGGGGGCTGAGGGAGCGGCGGTGGCGGCGCCATCCCTCGTCGCCGTCGTCCGGCGCGCCGTCGTCGGACGCCCCCTCCCCGGCGGGAGGCCCGTCCTCCTCGACGGGTCCGTCCTCGGCGGCGCCCTCG
>CAZJJO010000046.1:0-7850 GCA_964546375.1 uncultured Gemmatimonadota bacterium | reverse complement strand
CGTCGGCGCCGTCGTCGGCATCGTCCCCGGGAGCCCGACCGCCGCTCCCGTCGGCGGCGGCTCCGGCCTCCCGCGCCGCCGGACCGACCGGGGCTTCGTCGCCCCCGCTCCCGGCGTCGTCCGGAGCCCCGTCGTCCCCGCCCTCCCCCTCCTCGTCCTCCACCGGCGGCGGTTCGGGCAGGTCGATCTCCCCGGGCGCCCCGCTCCCGCCCCGTTCGCCGAGGCCGCCGCCCCCGGCCCGGGAACCGGCCGGGCCGGCCCCGGCCGCGTCCCCCCCGGGGACGCCCGGCAGGAAGCCTCCCTCACCGGGGGCGTCCGGGGCCGGCGGACCCTCGTCCCCGTCCGCGGATCCCGCCCCGCTCGCCGGCTCCTCCCCGGCGGACAGCCGGCCCAGCGTGGGGACCCCGGCGGGCAGGTGGGGATCGGCGCCGGCCAGCGGGACGGCCCCGTCCACCAGGTCCCCGGCCAGGTCGGAGGGGAGCGCGCCCGCCTCCAGGTAGAGCAGCAGGAGGCCGCCGGCCTCCCGGATCCCGTCGGCCAGCCGCCGGAGCGCGTCGACGAAATCCCGGTCGAGGGCCGGGCCCGGGCGTTCCGAGGGATCCGGGTCCCCCGCGGGAAGGTAGAGGAAGTCGCGGCCGGCCGGCCGGACCGCGGCCTCGCTGAGCTTCCGGTCGCCGGCGCGGACCGCGTGCAGGCCCTCCCGCCCCTCGACCTCGAGGAAGCCGTCCAGCCCCGAGCCCGGCCCCGCCAGGTTCACCAGCAGGGTCCGCCGGCGGGCGGCCGACGCCCCGGCCAGGGCCGCCGCCCCGCGCCAGGAGGCCCCCGGCTCGGCCGCGTCGGCCAGGACCGCCACCACGGCCGTCTCCTCGTCTCCGGCGAAGCTCTCCACCAGCCGGCGGGCCTCCTCCCGTCCGGGGTCGCTCGGCTCCGGCGCGTCGTTCACGATCGGCCTCCTATCGGAAGATCTCCTCGGTGGCGGCGCCCGCCCGCAGCTCGGTCACCCAGGCGTCCGTGCCGCGCTCGCGGCGGAGCTGGCGCGCGGCGGCCTCGGCCCCGGGACGCTCCTCGTAGGGTCCCACCAGGCCCCGGTACCAGCGACGCCCCGCGTCGTCCCGGTGGACCTGCAGGGCGACGGGATAGCCGGCCCCCTCGAGCCGCTCCAGCTGACGCTCCACCCCCGCGGGCTCCCGCGCCGCGGTCACCACCGCGTAGAAGCCGGGCGGCGGCACCTCGCCGGCCGCGGGCTCGGCCGCCCCCCCGGTGTCGGCCGACGCCGCGGCCCCCTCCGGCCCGGCCGTGTCCCCCGTCGCCGCGGCCGCCGTGTCCGCCGGCACCGTGTCGGGTCGCCCGGACCCGGCCGACGGGGTGTCGCCCGCCGCGGTCCCGTCCACCCGGTCCGACACCACCGGCGGCGGGGCCGGGTTCCAGCGCACCGGCGCCCACCGCCGCCGGCCCGGGACGTCCAGGTCGACCGTCGACCCGTCCCGGCGCCACAGCGCCGCGCCCCCGTCCCGGGCGACGACCGCCCGCTCCCCGGGCAGCGCCAGCGGCAGGTCCTCGCGCCACCGGCCCGGGGCGCGGGCCGTGTCGCCCCCGCCCACCGGCACCCACAGGGCCCCCTCGCCGTCGTGCGCCAGCACCGCGCTCCCCAGGACCGCCGGGCGCAGGGCCCGGACGGGTCGCGGGAGCCCCGTCATCTCCCGGACCCGCATGGCGAACCGCTCGACCCGCGTGAGACGGGGAGGATCGTCCGCCGCCACGTACAGCTCGTGCGACGAGGGCGAGGCGGCCATCGCCGTCACGGGGCCGCCCACCTCCACCTCCCCGCCGCCCGTCAGCGACGGGACCGAGTAGAAGCGGACGGCGTCGCCGGCCGGGAGGACCAGCCGCTTCCCCCACGCGGTCGCCAGGCCCGGGCCCGAGAAGCCGTCCCGGGTCCGGGCCTCGGGCTCGCTCGCTCCCCGGCCCACCAGCCAGACGGCGGCCGCCTCGCCCCCGTCGTCGTCCACCAGCACGGCCACCCGCCCCCCATCGACCGGCGTGGCCCAGCGGGGCCGGGCCCCGAGCTGGTATCGCCAGGAGCCCTCCGGCCCCACGGCCAGCACCGACGAGCGGTCGGGCTCGACCCAGAGGCCGTACCGGTCCCAGCCCCCCCACCGGGCCCCGTCGGAGACCTCCCCCACCCGGGAGAGGCGGTCGGTCCGGGGGTCGTAGCGGCGGACCGTCCCGCCCGCGGCCCGGAGCAGGACCACGGGCCCCTCCACCAGCCGGACCTCCCGCGCCGGCGGCAGCCGGGTCCGCCCCTCCCAGACCACGCGCGACGGGTCGTCCAGCGACCGGGCCCGGACGACCCCGCCCTCGCGGGGGACGGTCAGCAGCGACCAGCGGGCGGCTCCTCCGCCGGCGAGCAGCTCCGAGCCCTCCACCTCGGGCGGCCCGCCCGCCGCGTCCGACGGCCGCTCGGGGCCCCCGTCGCAGCCGGCGGCCGCCAGGGCCGCCGCCAGCAGGAGGAGGAGCGTGGAGGACGAGGACGAGTTCAAGCGGCTCCGGGTCGGGGACGGCGGAGAACCGGGGGGCGACACGGCGTCAAAGTGCCCCGGGCGTCCGGCGCCCGCAACCGGGCGTGCGGGCCGCGCGCCCGCCGGGAGCGGGGCCGGGAACGGGAGGTCCCGCCGGGGGGCGGCACCGCTCGCCGCGCGCGGACCGCGCGGCCCCGCCCGTCCGGGGGCTCATCCCTCCCCGTCCGGCTCGGCCAGGGACGCCCGGGGGGCGTCGCCCCAGAGCCGCTCGAGCTGGTAGAACTCCCGGACCCGGGGCAGGAAGACGTGGACCACCAGGTCGATGTAGTCCAGCAGGATCCATCGGCCGGCCGAGGCGCCCTCGACGCCCGCCGGGGTCTCGTCGTCCTCCTCCTCGAGCCGCTCCTGGACGTTGCGGGCGATGGCCCGGGTGTGGGTGTCCGAATCGCCGGAGAGGAGGACGAAGTAGTCGGTGGCGTCGGAGAGGCCGCGCAGGTCGAGCACCGTCCCGTTCCGGGCGTTCCGCTCCAGGGCCGCGTCGGCCACGGTGAGCAGGCGCCCGGGCACCTCGTGGTCGGGGTCGCAGAGGTCCCACTCGCGGTCCCGCGGCGAGGTGGAGGGGCCGTCGTCGGGTCCGGCCATCCGGCTCAGCCCTCCACCTGGTAGCACAGCCCCCAGGCGCCCGGGCCCAGGTGGGCGGTGAGCACGGCCGTCAGGGGCTGGACGAAGACCTCCACCGGCCCGTAGCGGCGCTGGACCTCGTCGGCCAGGTCGGCGGCGAAGTCGGGCAGGTCCGCGTGGACCACCCCCAGCCGGCAGCGGGAGACGCCCTCCAGGGCCTCGTCGGTCGCCTCCAGCATCCGCTCGCGGGCCGCCGTCCGGCTCCGGACCCGGTCCATCGGAACCACGTTGCCCTCGTCGTCCAGCGTCAGGATCGGCTTCAGGCCCAGCAGGTTGCCCAGCCAGGCCCGGGAGCGGCTCACCCGGCCCGAGCGCAGCAGCCCGTCCAGGTCCTCCACGGTGAAGAAGAGGTTCGAGGCGGCGCGGACCCGCTCCAGCTCCTCGGCCGTCTCCTCCGCCGACAGCCCCTCCTCGAGCAGCTCCACCGCCCGGACCACCAGCATCCCGAGCCCCAGGGACCCGCTGCGCGAGTCCACCAGCTCGATCGGCAAGTCCTCCAGGCCGTCGGCGGCGGCCCGGGCCGAGCCGCAGGTGCCCGAGAGCGCGCCGCTCAGGAAGACCCCCAGCACGGCCTCGGCCCCGCGGTCGGCCGAGCGCCGGTAGGCGTCCAGGAAGGCCCGCGGGGGCGCCTGCGAGGTGGTGGGCACCGGGGCGTCGGGGTCCCGGAGGATCTCCAGCAGCTCGTCCGGGCCCACCTCCTCGCCGTCCCGGTAGGTCTCCTCCCCGACGATGAGCTGCAGCGGCACCACCTCGACCCCGTGCTCGCGGGCCCAGTCGCGCGGCAGGTCGGCCGAGGAGTCGGTGACCACGCCCACCGCCCGGTCGAGACGCGGGCGGCGGGTGTCCTCGACCCGCCGGGAGACGACCTCCCCGCAGCCCGAGAGCCGCTCCTCGACCGCGTCCGGATCGTCGGCGTGGACGTGGACCTTCGCCAGGTCCCCGGCCCGGACGACCAGCAGCGAGGTGCCGAGCCCGGTCAGCCGCTCCCGGAGCGCCGCCTCCCCGGGCACGTCCTCGCCCCGGACGGCGATCTGGGTGCACCAGCGCCCCTCCTCCCCCTCGTCCTCCCGCTCCCGGGACCGGAGGTCGGGCCCCCCGTCGGGGTCGGACCGGCCCACGGGCCGACCCTCGATGTAGCGCAGCGTGCCCTCGAGGAGGTTCACGAAGCCCTTGGCGCCGGCGTCGACCACGTCGGCCTCGCGCAGCGCCGGCAGGGTGGTGCGGGTCCGCTGGAGCGAGCGGCCGGCCGCGTCCTTCACCTCGCGCAGCCAGTCGTAGAGGTCCCGGCGGGAACCGGCCGCCCGGCGGGCCGCCTCGGCGGTCTCGCGGACGACGGTGAGGATCGTCCCCTCGACCGGGCGCTCCAGGGCCCCCTGGACGTCCCGGGAGGCCGTCTCCAGCGCCGCGGCGATCTCGCGGGTGCCCGCCCGCAGGCGCTCGCCCAGGCCGCGCGAGAAGCCCGAGAGGAAGTGGGCGACGAGCATCCCGGAGTTCCCGCGGGCCCCCATCACGCTGGCCTCGGCCGCCGCGCTGGCCACCTCGGCCACGCTCTCGCTCTCCAGGGGACGCACGGCGTCGGCCACCGCCCGCATGGTGAGGGCGAGGTTGGTCCCGGTGTCCCCGTCGGCGACGGGGAAGATGTTGATCCGGTTCAGCTCGACCCGGTGGGCCGATACGTAGTCGGCCGCGGCCAGGATGGCCCGGCGCAGGCGCGGCCCGTCGCAGTAGGCGATCTTCACCGGTGCCGCGTCCTCCGGGGCCGGCCGCGGTTCGTCGGACGTCACGTCCGCCCGGGTCCCCTCGGGGCCGGGAGGGACGGGCAGGGGCGGATCGGCCGCGGCCCCCTCACTCCTCGGCCACCACCCAGACCTTCAGCTCCGGCCGCACGTCCTCGTGGACGTCCACGGTCACGTTGTAGACGCCCAGCTCCTTGATGGGCTCCTCCAGCTCGATCCGCGCCGGCTCGACCTCCAGGCCGTCGTCGGCGAGGCGGTCGACCAGGTCCTCCGCCGTCACCGAGCCGTAGAGCGCGCCGTCCTCGCCGGCCCGGACGTCGAAGGTCAGCGACTTGCCCCGGAGCCGCTCGCCCAGGGCCTCGGCCCGCTCCCGTACCCGCTCGGCGGCCCGCTCCTGGTGGCGCCGCTCCTCCCGGATCCGGTTCAGGTTCCCCTCGGTGGCGCGCAGGGCGAGCCCCTGGGGCAGCAGGTAGTTGCGGGCGTAGCCCGGCTTGACCTCCACCACCTCGCCGGCCGAGCCCAGGTGCTCCACGTCCTCCTTCAGGATCACGTCGGTCATGGCGTCACTTCCCGTGTCGTTGTCGTCGTCGTCCGAAGCGCCGTCACCGCTCCCCGGCCACCAGGCCGGCGAGTCGGCCGCGCACGTCCATCCAGGTGTCGCCCAGCCCCAGGGCCAGCGCGGCCAGGGCGGCCAGCGGGTACAGCGCCAGGCCCGCCAGGATCCAGACGGCCGCCATCCAGGCCGAGGTCACGGTCGCCGCTCCCACCCAGAAGAGTACGGCCGTGCCCCGGAGCAGGTACAGCCCGCCCATGAAGAGGACCGCGTTCTCGCCCAGGCGGCCGACCGTCTCGCCGGCCGGCGCCAGCAGCAGCGCCAGCCCGGCCACCAGCACCCAGACCAGCCGGTCCTCGAAGCGGAAGTCCCGGAAGGGCCCCGGCACCGTCTCCCGGCCCGACATGCGCCCGACCAGGAACCGGCCCACGCCCAGGGCCGCCACGCTGGCCAGGGCCAGGAGGGCGGGATAGAGCAGGTGCTGCCACTCGAGCGCCCGCAGGTAGCCGGCGCCTTCGGCGGCGCCGGCCATCCCCGTCGCCGACATCAGCCCGGCCGCGGACATGGCGGCCGCCGACAGCTCGCGCTCGATCCACCAGTCCAGCTCGGCGACCAGGCCGGGCCGCACCAGGCCCGTCAGCAGGACGGCGCCGGCCGCCACGCCCACCGCCGCCACGGCCCGGGCCGTCGCGTCCAGGCGCTCCCAGAGGGCCGTGGCCCCGACGAAGCCCCCGCCCAGCAGCAGGGCCCAGCCGCGCTCGGCGTACCAGAGCGGGTCGTGGGACCCGGCCGGGAGCGCGAAGGCCAGGGCGAGGAGCAGCCCCGCGAGCGCGATCGTGGGCACGTCCCGGCGCCCGAAGGCCAGGAGCTGGACCGCTCCGGGCACCGCGACCAGCGCCACCGGCGAGACCGGGGCCGCCAGGACGACGGCCCCGGCCAGGGCGACGGCCCGGAGCAGCGACCATCCCCGTTCGCTCACGGGCCTCCGGGGTCGGAGGGTGCCTCCCGGTCCGGCCGCTCCTCAGCCGTGATAGTTCTTGATGTAGGGGATCAGGGCCAGGAAGCGGGCCCGCTTCACGGCCTCGGCCACCTGGCGCTGGTGCCGCGTGCAGGCCCCGGTGGCGCGGCGCGGCAGGATCTTGCCCCGGTCGGTGAGGTAGCGGTCCAGGAGGTCGGTGTCCTTGTAGTCGACCTGCTCGACGTCGTCGTCGCAGAGGTCGCAGCTCTTCTGGAAGGCCATCGTCTACTCCTCCTCGTCCGCGTCGTCGGCGTCCTCGTCCGACGCCTCGTCGTCCTCGTCCCCGTCCTCGTCCCCGGCGTCGTCCCCCTGGCCGGAGCGGGCCGCCTCGTCCTCGTCGTCGTCTTCGTCCGCGTCTTCCTCGTCGTCCTCGTCCTCGTCCTCGTCCTGCTCGTCCTCGTCTTCGTCTTCGTCGTCTTCGTCCTCTTCTTCCTCGTCCCCCTCGTCTTCCTCCTCCGCCTCCCGGTCCTCGTCGTCCTCTTCGGGCTCCTCTTCCTCGCCGGACTCCCCCGACTCGTCTTCCTCCTCGTCCTCGTCGCGGCGCTGGGAGGGGGGGGTCGGGAGCTCGCCCTCGGAGAGGACGATGAGGTGGCGGAGCAGGTCCTCGTCGTGGCGGAGGCCCTGCTCGAAATCGGCCAGCGACGCCGGGTCGGCCCGGAACTGGACCACCACGTAGTAGCCCTTGCGGCGGTCCTGGATCTCGTACGCCAGCTCGCGCTGGCCCCAGTGCTCCGCCGTCGTGATCTCGCCGTCGTCCAGCCGGTCGTGGTGCCGCTCGAGCCGCTCCTCGACCTCCTCGCGGTCGAGGTCGGCCCGGAAGATGTAGACGATCTCGTAGTCTCGCATCGGTCGCTCTCCTTCGGTCTGAGACGGCCCCGGGCCTCGCCCGGAGCAGGAGGCGCCCCGGCGGGCTCGCTCCCGCCGGGGGCGCTGTCGATCCGCGTCGGCGCTCCGCCGCCGCGCCCGGCGTCCGGGGACGCGCCTCCGGACCGCCGGGGCTGGAGCCTACCCCGCCGGGGCCCGGATCGTGCCCCGACGGCGGGTCCGGCCGGTCAGACCAGCCGGGTCAGCGTCTCCACCAGCGTCCGCCACGCCGCCGTCGCCTGCTCCGGCCCCAGGGTGTCGTGGACCCGGGCGAACCAGGGCGCCAGCACCAGCGCGACGACGCTGATCAGCTTGACGACGATGTTCATCGACGGTCCCGAGGTGTCCTTGAACGGATCCCCCACGGTGTCGCCGACCACCGAGGCCTTGTGGGGCTCGGAGCCCTTGCCGCCGTGGTGGCCGGCCTCGATGTGCTTCTTGGCGTTGTCCCAGGCGCCGCCGGCGTTGGCCATGTAGAG
>CAZJJO010000045.1:0-15375 GCA_964546375.1 uncultured Gemmatimonadota bacterium | reverse complement strand
CCTTTCACGCCGCGCGGTTTAACCGTTGTCAAACGCGGTCGGGGCGCCCGCTCACGGGATCGACGGGATCGCCGGCCCCGCGCCCGGGGGCGCTCCCGGCCCGGGCGGCCGCGCCGCCGCGGGGACGTCCGCCGGAGCGCTCAGGGGACGCCCGCCCGGACGCTCAGACGAAGCGCTCGCCGGCCGCGACGCCGCGGCCGCGGATCCACTCGACGGCCTCCATCCGGCGCTTGCCCGCCGGCTTCACCTCGCCGATCCGCAGGACGCCCCGGCCGGCCGCCACCCGGAGGCCCTCGCGGGGGTCGGCCAGCAGGACCGTGCCGGGCTCGGCGCCGCGCCGGGCGCGGCCGCCCTCGTCCTTCACGGGGGCGGGGTCGGGCTCGGGGGCGAAGAGCTGGACCGGCGACCGCTCGCCCTCGTGGTCCTCCAGCTCGCTCCAGGCGGCCGGCCACGGGTCGCAGCCCCGGACCCACCGGTCCAGCTCGGCCGCCGGCAGGCTCCAGTCCAGCCGCGCCGTCTCCCGGTCCAGCTTCGGCGCGTAGGTGGCCTCCCCGTGGTCCTGCTCCTCGGCCTCGGCCTCGCCGGCCTCCAGCGCCTCCAGCGTCTCGAGCAGGGCGGACGCCCCCAGCTCCGACAGCTCCTCGAACAGCTCGCCCGCCGTCCGCCGCGGCCCCACGTCGACGGCCACGCGCCGGTAGACGGGGCCGGCGTCCAGCTCGCGCACCATCCGCATGATCGAGACGCCGGAGCGGGCGTGGCCGCGGATGATCGCCCAGTTGACCGGCGCGGCGCCCCGGAGCTTCGGGAGCAGGGAGGCGTGGACGTTCACCGACCCGCGGGCGGGCACCTCCAGCACCTCCTCCTCGAGGATCTCGCCGTAGGCGGCCACCACCGAGACGTCGGGCGACAGCTCCCGCAGGCGGTCCAGGAAGGCGTCGCCCTTCGGCGCCTCCGGCTGGAGGGTCGGCAGGCCCGCCTCGTCGGCGGCCCGCCTGACCGGGGTGGAGCGCATCCGGCGGCCGCGGCCGGCCGGACGGTCGGGCTGGGTCACCACGCCGGCCACGTCGTGGCGCGAGGCGTCCAGCGCCCGGAGGGTGGGGAGGGCGAAGTCGGAGGTGCCCCAGAAGAGGACGCGCACGGCGGGATCGGCGGGCCGGCGGCCGGCTAGAGGCCGACCCCGGCGTCCGAGGGGTCGGCGCCCGACGCCCCTCCGTCCGGGGACCCGGGGCCCGCGGAGCCGGCGCCGGGCGAGGCGCTCCCCGGCGAGGACGAGGGGGCGCCCGCGCCGTGCCCCGGCTCCCGCTTGGACCACTTGTCCAGCAGCATCTTCCGCTTCAGCGGGCTCAGGTGGTCCAGGAAGAGCACGCCGTCCAGGTGGTCGTTCTCGTGCAGGAGGCAGCGGGCGAGCAGGCCCTCGGCCTCCAGGCGGACCTCCTCGCCCTCCGGATCGCGGCCGGTGACCACCGCCCGGGCCGGCCGCTCGACGAGCGCCGAGAGGCCGGGGATGCTGAGGCAGCCCTCCTCCCCCTTCTCCGAGCCCTCGGTGGACTCGACGCGGGGGTCGATCAGGACGCCGGCCGGCCGCTCGGGGTCGCGGACGTCGTAGGCGAACATCCGGATCGGCACGCCCACCTGGGGCGCCGCCAGCCCGACGCCGTCGGCCTCGTACATCGTCTCCTCGAGGTCCCGCGCCAGCCGGCGCACCTCGTCGTCGATCTCCCCCACGGGCTCGCACTCCCGGCGGAGGATCGGATCGCCCAGCAGGCGGATCTCCCGTACGGCCATCAGTCGGTCCCGTCGTCGCGTGCGGCGCCGGCCGGCCCGGTCGTCGGCGGTCGTGCCCGCTCCCCGCCGGCGGCCGGCTCAGTCCTCCTCGTCGCCGACCTCCTCGTCCTCGCCCAGCCGGCGGCCCACCTTGCTGCGCTCCAGGTCCAGGCGGGTCTCGTTCGAGGTCTTCAGGACCAGGCGGTCCTCCTTCAGGTGGATGATCTCGCCGATGATGCCGCCCAGCGTCACCACCCGGTCGCCCTTCTGGAGGCTGTCCACCATCTCCTCGTGCTCCTCCTGCTGCTTCCGCTGGGGGCGGATCAGCAGGAAGTAGAAGATGGCGAAGATGGCCCCGAACATGATCACGGTGCCCCAGATGCTGCCGCCGCCCTCGGGGGCCTGCCCCATCGCCAGGCCCAGGGAGAGGAGATGGATCGTCACGTCGGTCCTTTCGTCGGGTGCGGATGCGCTCGGATCGCCCGTTGCCCCCGGATCGCCGGGTCCGCCCGGGGCGCCGGGCGGGTCGGCGGCGGCTCCGGGGCCCTCGTTCCCCCCGGCACCGTCCGCGGGCCGCGGGTTCGCTTACCGGCCCGGTGCGCGGATGTTCCCGCCGCGGCGGGGCTCCTGCCGGGGCGCAACGCTCAGATCTCGGCCTCGCGGTAGCGGTCCAGCCACCGCTCCGACCAGGCGTCGAACTCGCCCGCCAGGATCGCCTCCCGGGCCCGGGACGTCAGCTCCACCAGGAAGTGGACGTTGTGGAGCGACAGCAGCCGCAGGCCCAGCAGCTCCTCCATGTTGAAGAGGTGGCGCACGTAGGACCGGGAGTATCCCGTACAGCAGGGACAGCCGCAGGAGGGGTCCAGCGGGCGCGGGTCGTCGGCGAAGCGGGACACCTTCACGTTCACCTTGCCCAGCGACGTGAAGGCGGTCCCGTTGCGCCCGTTGCGGGTCGGCGCCACGCAGTCGAACAGGTCCACCCCGCGGCGGATCGAGGCCAGCACGTCCTCCGGGTAGCCCACCCCCATCAGGTAGCGGGGGACGTCGGCCGGCATCGCCGACTCGCAGGCGTCGAGCACCCGGTAGGTGACCTCCCGGGGCTCGCCCACCGACAGGCCGCCGATGCCCAGCCCCGACCACGGCCCCATCTCCAGCGTCCGCTCCAGCGACTCCAGCCGGAGGTCGTCGTAGGAGGCGCCCTGGAAGACCGGGAAGAGCAGGCCCGGGGCCTCGTCCGGGAGCGGGGCCGGATCGCCGCCCCCGGCTCCCGCCTCCGGCGCGCCCTCCGGTCCCCGGGCGCCGTCCGGGCCGGGGCGCCACGCCCCCGGCGGACGGCCCCACGCCTCCGCCGCCCGCTCCCGCAGCTCGTCGTGGCGCTCCCGGCAGCGGGCCAGCCAGCGGAGCGACCGCTCCAGCGCCTCCCGGGCCCGGTCCCGGCCGGCCCGGCCCGGCGGGCACTCGTCCAGGGCCATCACCACGTCGGCGCCCAGCGCGGCCTGCACCTCCATCGACTTCTCCGGGGTGAGCCGGTGGTGGGAGCCGTCGATGTGGCTCTGGAAGGTGACGCCCCCGTCGTCCACCTCGTTGATGTCGGCCAGCGAGAAGACCTGGTAGCCGCCGGAGTCGGTGAGCAGGGGGCGGTCCCACCGCATGAACCGGTGCAGGCCGCCGGCCTTCCGGATCACCTCCGTCCCCGGGCGCAGGTAGAGGTGGTAGGCGTTGCCCAGCACGATCTGGACGCCCGCCCCCCGCAGGTCGCCCGGCGTGAGGCCTTTCACCGTGCCCTGGGTGCCCACCGGCATGAAGCAGGGGGTCTCCACCTCGCCCCGGGCCAGCCGGAGGGTGGCCGCGCGGGCGGCGCCGTCGACGCCGTCCAGCCGGAAGTCGCCGGGGGCCTCCAGCGGGGCCGGGCCGCCGGTTCCGTCGTCCGCCGCGCTCACACGACCGCCATGGCGTCGCCGTAGGAGTAGAAGCGGTAGCCCGCCTCCACGGCGTGCCGGTAGGCCCGCATCGTCCGCTCGTGGCCGCCGAAGGCCGACACCAGCATGAGCAGGCTCGAGCGGGGCAGGTGGAAGTTGGTGATCAGCCGGTCCACGGCCCGGAAGCGGTGGGGCGGGTGGATGAAGAGGTCGGTGACGCCGGAGCCGGGCCGGATCCGGCCCGCGTCGTCGGCCACCGTCTCCAGGGTCCGGGTGGCCGTGGTGCCCACGGCCCAGATCGCGCCGCCCCCGTCCCGCACCTCGTTCAGGGCCCGGGCCGCCTCCGTCCGCACCTCGTAGCGCTCCTCGTGCAGCTCGTGGTCCTCCGGCCGCTCGGCGTCCACCGGCCGGAAGGTGCCCACCCCCACGTGGAGGGTGATCCGCACGAGTCTGACGCCCTTCGCCTCCAGCCGCTCCAGCAGCTCGTCGGTGAAGTGGAGGCCGGCCGTGGGGGCGGCGACGCTCCCCTCCTCCTCGGCGTAGACCGTCTGGTAGCGCTCCCGGTCCAGGGGCACCGAGGGCCGGTCCAGGTAGGGCGGGATGGGCATCTCCCCGTGGCGCTCGATCAGCGCCCGGGGGTCGCCCTCGCCCTCCAGGCGGACGATCCGGCCGCCGCCCCCGGCGAAGTCCTCGATCTCGACCCGGAGGTCGTCGGCCACCACCAGCGTGCGGCCCGGCTTGAGCTTGCCGCCCGGCCGGACCAGCGCCCTCCAGCGGCGGCCCGGCCCGCTCCGGCGGCCGCCCGGCCCGGCCGCGCCGGCCCCCGCGTCCTCCGCGTCCCGCGCCCCCGCCTCCCCCGGCTCTTCCTCCAGGGGGCGGAGCAGGAGGACCTCGCCGTCGGCCCCGGTGGGCTTCGTGCCCAGCAGGCGGGCCGGCAGGACGCGGGTGTCGTTGAGCACCAGGGCGTCGCCGGCCGGGACCAGGTCGGCCAGCTCGCGGAAGCGGCGGTCCTCCAGCCGCCCCTCGCCCCCGCCGGCCCCGCGGCGGACCGCCAGCAGGCGGCTCTCGTCCCGCCGGTCGGTCGGGAAGCGGGCGATCCGCCCGTCGGGCAGGTCGTAGTCGAAGTCGGCGGTGCGGAGGGCGCCCTCGCCGGTGCGGGCGCCGGCGTCGCCGCCCTCGTCCGGGCCGGGCTCGTCGCCGGCGGGCCCGTCGCCGGCCGCGCTCTCGGGCGACCGGGAGCGGTCAGCCCTCATCCCCCTCCCCGGCGTCCTCGCCCTCCTCGAAGAGGCTCGACTGGCCGGCCTCGTCCTCCTTCCGCTCCTCGGGCAGGCGGTAGTCGAACCGCCGGTAGGCCTTCTCGGTGGCCACCCGCCCGCGGCTGGTGCGCTGGAGGTAGCCGCTCTTGATGAGGTAGGGCTCGTAGACCTCCTCCAGGGTGCCGGCGTCCTCGCCCACCGCCACCGCCAGCGAGTCGATGCCGACGGGCCCCCCGTCGAACTGCTCGATGACGGTCTCCAGCATCCGGGTGTCCATCTCGTCGAGCCCGTACTCGTCCACGTTCAGCATCTCCAGCGCGCCGCGGGCCGTGTCGCCGTCGATGGTTCCGTCGCCCTCCACCTCGGCGAAGTCCCGGACCCGGCGCAGCAGCCGGTTGGCGATGCGGGGGGTGCCCCGCGAGCGGCGGGCGACCTCCTCGGCCCCCTCGTCGGTGACCGGCACGCCCAGGATGTCGGAGGAGCGCTCGACGATCTCCTTGAGGTCCTCCTCCGGATAGAAGCCCAGCCGCTCGATGATGCCGAAGCGGGCCCGCATGGGCGCGGTGAGCAGGCCGAAGCGGGTGGTGGCCCCCACCAGCGTGAAGCGCTCGAGCTTCATCGAGACCGTCTGGGCGCGGGGTCCGTCGCTGAGCCGGATCTCGATCCGGTAGTCCTCCATCGCCGGGTAGAGGAACTCCTCGATCACCGGCCGCAGGCGGTGGATCTCGTCGATGAAGACCAGGTCGCCCCGCTCCAGGCTGGTCAGCACGCCGGCCAGGTCGCCCGGCTTCTCCAGCACGGGCCCCGAGGTGAGCTTGATGTCGGCGTCCAGCTCCTTCGCCAGCAGGCGGGCCAGCGTGGTCTTGCCCAGGCCGGGCGGCCCGTAGAAGAGGGTGTGGTCCAGGGCCTCGTCCCGGCCCCGGGCCGCCTCCACGTAGACCTGGAGGCTCTCCTTCACCTTCTGCTGGCCGACGAACTCCTCCAGGCGGTCGGGGCGGAGCGAGCGCTCCACGCTCCGCTCGTCGTCCAGGGGCTCCGGCGTGGTGACTTCCGCCCTCTCGGCCATGGGTCGCCCGGGTCGGAGTGCGTGCGGCGGGGGGACAGGAGGAAAGGTGGGGCATGGCGCCGGCCGATGCCAGCGGGGTGGGAGCCGGGCCCCGCCCGACTCCGGCGGCGGATCCGGGGGAGGCTCCCGCCCCCTGCGGTCGCTACAGGATTCGCCCCCGGCGACGTTCCCGCGGAAACGCCGGCGGAGGGACGGCCTGGCGATGGCCCCGCGAGGCGGGGGGAGCGGGCCCGGCCGGCGCACCGGTTGCCGGCCCGGACCGGTACGCCCTAGCCTGTGCCTCTGCGCCACCGCCCATCCGCCGACCCTCGCCTGCGAGAGAAAGAGAGAGCCATGCCCCGAGCACCCGTTCGCTCCCGACCCGAACGTCCCGCCGGCGGCGCCGCGCCGATCGCCCTCCTCCTGACCGGGATGGTCGCCCTGGCGGGCTGCAGCGAGACCGAAGTCATGCGACCCGATCCGGACCCCGCCGTGGTGGCGGTGGTGGGTCAGGTCACCGACCCCGCCGCCGAGGGGGTCGAGGACGCCGCGGTCACGATCTCGCTGCACGAGACGGCCGACTGCGAGTCGCCGCTGCTGAGCGAGGCCTCCGGGCCCAGCGGGTCCGACGGGGGCTTCAGCGCCCTGGTGGGCCTGAACGAGGCGGGGGAGGACTTCGAGCCCTTCGAGGTCTGCCTGGACGTCCAGGCCGAGCCCCCCGTCGGCCGACCGGAGCTGGGGCCGGCCGAGGAGACGGGCCTCACCGGCACCCTCCGCCGGCTCGACGACGGCCCGCCGGTGGACACCCTCGAGGTGGAGCTGACCCTGCCCGAGACCGGCACGGGCTGAGCCGCCGCCGCAAAGCTCGCGAGGCCGCCGATCGCGAAGCGGAGGCGGCCGACGCGAGCGAGCCGTCGGAGCCACCGCCGTCCGCCGTTCGTCGTCCCCCGGCCGGGCGGCCCGCCGCCGGGGCACGACCGCCGGTGCGAGGGGGGAGCGGGGGGCGCGGGAGGCCGTGAGCGAACCCTTCGAATGCTCGCATTCGGGGTGAGCGACCGGCCTCCCGCCCCTCCGCTCCCCGACGACCACCCCGCCCTGCGCCCCCGCCGGACGGTGTCCCCGGCCCTACACGTGTTGGAGCGCCGCCTTCACCAGCTCCTCCGTCTCCATCTCCTCCAGCTCGCCGTCCCCCAGCGACTTCCGCGCCTGGTGGACCGCGTCCTCGCTCTCCCGCGCCCCGTAGCCCAGCGACCGGAGCGCCTGGACCGCCTCGGTGGAGACCGTCGTCGGCTCCTCCGCCGGCTCCTCGGCCGCCAGGTCGTCCAGCTTGTCGGCCAGCTCCAGGGAGATCCGCTCCGCCGTCTTCTTCCCCACCCCGCTCACCGTCCGGAGGACGTCCACGTCCTTGGCGCGGATGGCCCGGACCAGGCGGGCGCCGGGCATCTCGCCCAGCAGGGCCAGGGCCAGCCGGGGGCCCACACCGCTGGCGTCCTGCAGGCGCTCGAAGAGCGACCGGTCCCGGGCCGAGAGGAAGCCGAACAGCTCCATGGCGTCGTCCCGCACCACCATGGCGGTGTGCAGCTCCACCGGCTCGCCCTCGTCGGGGAGCCGGTCGTGCAGCCGGGCCGGGACGTCCACCTGGTAGCCCACCCCCGAGCGGGTCATCACCTCCACCCGCTCCAGCTCCTTCCGGAGGAGCCGGCCCTCCACGCGGCTGATCACGGCCGGTTCACCCCGTCTCCCGCTCGGCCAGGGGGCCGGTGCCCACCAGCAGGTGGCAGAGGGCGGCGGCGCAGCCGTCGGCGGCGTCGGCAGGCTCGGGGGGCTCGGCCAGCGAGAGGTGCTTCTTCACCATGAAGGCCACCTGCTCCTTGCTGGCGTTGCCGGAGCCCACCACCGCGTTCTTGATCCGCGAGGGGGAGTACTCGAACAGGTCGGCGCCCCGGGCGGCGGCGGTCATCACGGCCACCCCGCGAGCGTGGCCCAGCACCGCGGCGGTGCGGGCGTTCCGGCCGTAGAAGATGCCCTCCACGGCCACGGCGTCGGGCTCCAGCCGGTCGAGCACCTCGTCCAGGCCCCGGTGGATCTCCACCAGCTTCCGGGCCAGGTCGGCGTCGCCGTCGGGGCGGACCACCCCGCACTCCTCCAGCCGGTAGCCCCGCCCCTCCCGGACCACCAGCCCGTAGCCGGTGGCGGCCGTGCCCGGGTCCACCCCCAGGACCCTCAGGACGCCTCCAGGGCGGTCAGGACCTCGTCGTCCAGCTCCAGGTTGGAGTAGACGTTCTGGACGTCGTCGTGGTCCTCCAGCTCCTCCAGCAGGTCCAGCAGGCGGCCGGCCTCGCCGGAGTCCACGTCCATGGTGGACTCGGGGACCATGGCCAGGTCGGCCTCGTCGAACTCGATCCCCCGCTCCCTGAGGCCCTCCTGGACGGCGTGGAAGTCGTCCGGGGCGGAGCTCACCAGGAACTCGCCGTCCCCGGCGGCCACGTCCTCGGCGCCGGCCATCACCGCCGCCTCGAAGACCGCCTCCTCGGTGTAGCGGTCGGCGTCGACCCGGATCTGGCCCTTGCGGTTGAACATCCAGGCCACCGAGCCGCCCCGCCCCAGGTTGCCGCCGTGGCTCTCCAGCAGGTGGCGGACCTCCTGGACGGTGCGGTTCTCGTTGTCGGTGAGGCACTCCAGGTAGAGGGCCGCCCCGCCCGGCCCGTAGCCCTCCAGCGTGTACTCGTGGTAGTCGACCCCCTCGAGCTCGCCCGTGCCGCGCTTGATGGCGCGCTCGATGTTCTCCTTGGGCATGTTCTCGGCTTCGGCGTTCTCGATGGCGGTCCGAAGCCGGGGGTTGTACTCGGGGTCGCCCCCCTTCTCGCGCGCCGCGACGGCGATCTCGCGGCTGAGCTTGGCGAAGACGCGGCTCTTCTCCCGGTCGTTCTTCTTCTTCTGCCGCTTGATCTTCGACCACTTGTTGTGACCAGCCAAGGCGGCGTACCTCCGTGGGAAGAGCGTCTGGATTCTCGCGGCCGCGGTCCTCCGCCGGGGCCGTCCTGCCGTACCCGAACCCCCGGGGGGTGTGCCGGGGGGCGCTACGCCTGCTCGGCCTCGGCGATCACCTGCTCGGTGACGTCCCGGGGCGCCTTCTCGTAGCCGTGCATGCTCCGCTCGTGGGCGCCGGTGCCGTGGGTGATCGAGCGGAGCGTGGCCGAGTAGCGGTACATCTCGGCCTGGGGGACCTGGGCCTTCACCACCTGGAGGTGCCCCTTCGGCTCGACGCCCAGCACCTTCCCGCGCCGGCCGTTCAGGTCGCCGATGACGTCGCCCATGTACTCCTCCGGGGTGGTGACCTCCACCTCCAGGATCGGCTCCAGCAGGACGGGCCGCGCCTCCTGCGCCACCTCCTTGAAGGCCCGGGAGCCGGCGATCTTGAAGGCCTGCTCGGAGCTGTCCACCGAGTGGTGGGAGCCGTCGAAGACCTCGACGCGGAAGTCCACCACCGGGTAGCCGGCCAGCACGCCCTCCTCGGCGGCCTCCTGGATGCCCTCGTCGACGGCGGGGACGAACTTGGCGGGGATGACGCCCCCCTTGATCGAATCGACGAACTCGTAGCCCGTGCCCCGCGGCAGGGGGTTCACCCGGAGGTAGCACTCGCCGAACTGGCCGCGGCCGCCGGTCTGCTTCTTGTGGCGGTACTGGCCCTCGGCCTTCCGGGTGATCGTCTCGCGGTAGGGGATCTTCGGGGGCTCGCGCTCGACGTCGACGCCGTACTTCCGCTCGAGCTTCTCCAGCGACACGGTCAGGTGCAGCTCGCCCAGCCCGCGGGCGATGGTCTGGCCCAGCTCGGGGTCGAAGCTGGAGACGAAGGTCGGGTCCTCCTCGTGGAGCTTGTTGAGGCCGGTGGCCAGCCGGTCCTCGTCGCCCCGCTCCACGGCCTCGACGGCCTCGGAGACGTCGGGCGAGGGCCAGTCGATCCCCGGCAGGGTGACCGGCCGGTCCGGGTCGGCCAGGGTGTCGCCGGTGTGGGTGTCCTTGAGCTTCGCCGTCACCCCGATGTCGCCGGCGTGCAGCTCGGCCACGTCCAGCCGCTCGGAGCCGGCCGGGACGCTGAGCTGGGAGATCCGCTCGCTGGACGAGCGGCCCGCGTTCACCAGGTCGTCGCCGTTCTCCACCGAGCCGCTGAAGAGCCGGAAGAAGCTCAGCTCGCCGGTGTGGGCCTCCGAGGTGGTCTTGAACACCAGCGCGGCGGTGGCCTCGTCGTCGTCCGGCTCCAGCAGGACGGCGTCGCCGCCCGGGCCCTCGGCCTCCACCGGGCCCGCCTGGTCCGGCGACGGGAAGAGCTCGACCATCTTGTTCATCACCGCCCGCACGCCCCAGCCCCGCTCGCCCGACCCGCAGAAGACGGGGGCCATCTCGCCCTCGGCCATGGCGTCGGCCAGGGCCTCGATCACCTGGTCGCGGCTCAGCTCGCCCCCCTCCAGGTAGGCCTCGAGGAGGGTGTCGTCGGTGGTGGCCACCGTCTCCACCAGCTCCTGGTGCCACTCGGCCTCGAGGTCGGCCACGTCGTCGGGCACCTCGGTCTCCTCGTACTCGCCGCGGTCGGAATCCTCGCGGTAGAGGTGCGCCCGCTCGGAGAAGAGGTTCACCACGCCCCGGAAGTCGTCGCCGGCGCCCAGCGGCACCTCCACCGGCACCGCCCCGGAGGTGAGCACGTCGCTGATCCCGCCGAAGGCCTTCTCGAAGGAGGCGTTCTCCCGGTCCATCCCGGTGACGAACAGCATCCGGGGGATCCCCCGCTCCCGGCAGGCCTTCCAGACCCGCTCGGTGCCCGCCTCGACGCCGGCCACGGCGTCGACCACCACGACGGCGGCGTCGGCCACCCGGACGCCCGCCGACACGTCGCCGAAGAAGTCCAGGTAGCCCGGCGTGTCGATCAGGTTGATCTTGGCGTCCATCCAGGGCGCGTGGGCCACCGCCAGGTCGATGGACATCCCGTGCTCCGCCTCCTCCGGGGTGAAGTCGGTGACGGCGTTCCCCTCCTCCACCGAGCCCCGGCGGTCGGCGGCCCCGGCGATGTAAGCCACGGCGTCGGCCAGCGTCGTCTTGCCGCAGCCCCCGTGGCCGACCAGCGCCACGTTGCGGATGTCGGAAGTGGCGAACGTCTTCGCCGCTGCGCCCATGGAGCCTCCTCGATGGTCCGGTCGACGGTGCTGGCGGATGCGCGAGGGCGTCCCATTCTAGGCGGGCGGCGCGGGCGGGGAAAGCCCCGGGAGCGCCCGGCTCTCGCGGGGGACGAGGGGGGTGGCGGCGGCCGGGGGAGGGGCGGCCTCGGCTCCCGTGCTCAGCCCCGGTAGCGGCGGCTCATCTCGTCCAGGAACTCCCGCTCCTCCTCGGTGAGCGCGTCCAGCCCCTCCTCGCGGATCTTGTCCAGGATCCGGTCCACCTCGTCCAGCATCTCCTCGGACGCGTCCCCGCGGCCCTCCCCGGAGCGGCCGCCGCCGCGCAGGGGGATCACGCCGTCCGAGCCGCCGGCGCCCGGGCCGCCGGAAGCCGTGCCGACCGCGCCGCCGGTCCCGGTCGCGCCGCCGGTCCCCGCCGCGCCGCCCGAGCCCGCGCCCCGGCCGGGGGCGGAGGGCGAGCGGGAGGACGAGGACCCGCCGCCCGAGCCCGGGGACAGCCGGTCCAGGGCGTCGAAGACCCGGTCCAGCGCCCCCGACACCGGCCGCCCCCACCGCAGGTAGACGAACCCGGTCACCAGCCCCCCCAGGTGCGCCCAGTCGGCGACCCGGCCCCCGCCGCCCCGGAAGGTCGACAGGAGGGTGAAGACCGCCAGCAGGCCCACGAACCACTTGGCCCGCATCGGGAGGATGCCCCAGATCCAGATCCGCGCCTCCGGCCACATCAGCGCGAAGGCCAGCATCACCCCGAAGATGGCGCCCGAGGCCCCCACCACCGTGGTCTGCAGGGCCACGTCGGGCAGGGGCAGGAAGACGTACGAGGCCAGGGCCGCCCCGAGGCCGGCCACCAGGTAGTACTTCAGGAACTCGCGGCCGCCCCACGCCCGCTCCAGGGGCGGGCCGAAGAAGAAGAGGACCAGCATGTTGACGCCCACGTGCAGCAGGCCGCCGTGGACGAACATGTAGGTCACCGGCGACCAGGGCCGGGTCAGGATCGCGTCGGGGGAGAAGCCGAGCGTCCGGATCGTCCAGCCGGTCGCGCTGAAGCCGCCCGGCAGCAGCCCGACGAGCATCAGGAGGAAGACCGCCCCGTTGGCCAGCAGGAGCCGGAGGACCCAGGGGGAGACGGAGCCGGAGAGCCCGCCGAAGCCCCCGCCCTCGCCGCGGCCGCCGCCCTGGCC
Organism: uncultured Gemmatimonadota bacterium; assembly: GCA_964546375.1. Taxonomy (GTDB): domain Bacteria; phylum Gemmatimonadota; class Gemmatimonadetes; order Palauibacterales; family Palauibacteraceae; genus CAYVFM01. The sequence goes on along the minus strand of CAZJJO010000045.1, from coordinate 3,045 downwards.
GCGGCCCCGGCCGAAGCCGCCGGAGGAGCCGTCCGAGCGATAGCTGTAGGAGCGCTCCGCGTAACCCATGGGCTTGCTAGAACCCCGCGGCCGGGGGCGCGGTCCCCGGGGCCTCCGGCCGGGTCCGGGGCCGCCCGGCCCGGGACGGGCGCCGCCCCGGGCGGAGCCGGCGGAGGCCCGGGCGCGGCCGCCCGCCCCTCACCCCGCCGCGGCCCGCACGATGCGGTCGCACAGCTCGGGGAAGGCGATCCCCGAGGCCGCGGCGGCCTGGGGGACCAGGCTGTTGGAGGTCATGCCGGGCAGGGCGTTGGCCTCGAGGCACCAGGCCTCGCCGTCGTCGTCCAGCAGGAAGTCCACCCGGCTGAAGCCCTCCAGCCTGAGCGCCCGGTGGACCGCGACGGCCAGCTCCTGCGCCCGGGCGGCCGCCGCGTCGGGGATCCCGGCGGGGAAGACCTCCCGGGCCAGCTCCGGCTGGTACTTGCACTCGTAGTCGAAGATCTCGTGCTCGGGGACGATCTCGCCCACCGCCAGGGGCTCGCCCGCCAGCACGCCGACGGTGATCTCCCGGCCCTCGGTGAACGCCTCCAGCATCACCTCGTCGCCGAACCGCCGGGCCCGCTCGACGGCGGCCGCCAGCCCGCCCTCCTCGCGGACCACGGTGAGCCCCAGCGTCGAGCCGCCCGAGGCCGGCTTCACCACCAGCGGCCGGCCGAGCTCGCCGGCCGCCTCCGACCACGCCGGCCCGTCGCCCGCGGGGGCCATCCGCCAGTCGGCCGTGGGGACGCCGGCGTGGCGGAAGAGGCGCTTGGCGACGTCCTTGTCCATGGCCAGCGCGCAGCCCAGCGGGCCGCTGCCGGCGTAGCGGACGCCGGCCGCCCCGAGGATCGCCTGCAGGGTGCCGTCTTCGCCCGCCCCGCCGTGCAGGGCCGGGAAGACCACGTCGGCGCCGGCCACCTCGGGCCGCCGCGCCGCCTCCAGCAGCTCGGGGGCCCCCGCCCCGCCCCCGGCCTCGGGCTCGGGGGGCGCCGGGCCGACGCCCCGCTCCAGCAGCTCCTCCTCCCGGGCGCGGTCCAGCGCGCCGTCGCGGGTGTCCACCGCCGTCACCCGGTGGCCCGCCTCGCGCAGCGCCCGGGCCACCTGGACGCCCGACGCCAGCGACACCTCCCGCTCGGCCGAGCGCCCGCCCGCCAGGACCGCCACCCTCACGGCTCCGTCCCCCTCCCCATCGCCCTCAATCCCCCATCACGTGGTGGAGCAGGTCGTAGCGGGTGAGGATGCCCACGTAGGCGCCGTCGTCCTCGATGAGCACCGCCGGGACGTCGCGCGTGAGCAGGCGGTTCAGCTCCTCGATCTCGGTGTCGGGCGCCACGGCCGGGAAGGGCTCGTCGGCCACCTCCTCCACCGGCCGGTCCAGCACCTCCGGGTCCCGGAGGGCGGCCGACATCAGCCGGGACTCGGTCACCGCGCCCACGTTCCGCCCGTCGGCCAGCACCGGGAGCTGGGAGACGTTGTGGGCCTCGATCAGCGCCAGCGCCTCGCGCACCGGCTCGCCCGGGGCCGCCGACACCAGCGGGGGCGTCGCCTCGTCGCGCTTGGCGTCGGCCAGGTAGTCGGCGGTGACCCGGTCGGGCCGCAGCATGCGGTTCTCCTCCATCCACTCGTCGTTGTAGAGCTTGGAGAGGTACCGCTCGCCGGTGTCGCACAGCACGCAGACCACGCACGCGTCCGGGTCGTCGACCTCGCGGGCCACCTCGGCCGCCACCCGGACGATGAGGCCGGTGGACCCGCCCACGAACAGCCCCTCCTCGCGGGTGACCCGGCGGGCCATCCGGAAGGCCTCCCGGTCGCCCACGGTCCGGAACTCGTCGACGAGGTCGAAGTCCAGGGTCGAGGGGATCTTGTCGTTGCCCACGCCCTCGACCTTGTAGGGGAGCCCCTCGATGACCTCGCCGGTCTCGAAGTAGTGGTGGTAGATCGAGCCCGCCGGGTCGCCGGCGATCACCTGCAGGTCGGGGTTCTGCTCCTTCAGGTAGCGCGCCGCCCCGGTCAGGGTGCCGCCGGTGCCGGGCGAGGCCACCAGGTGGGTGACCCGCCCGTCGGTCTGGCGCCAGATCTCGGGGCCGGTGCTGCGCTCGTGGGCGGCCGGGTTCTCGGGGTTGTAGAACTGGTCGGCCAGCACGGCCCCGTCGCGCTCCTCGGCGATCCGCTCGGCCACCCGCCCGTAGTAGTCGGGGTGGTCGGGGGGCACCGCCGACGGGGTGACGATGACCTCCGCCCCGAACGCCTTGAGCAGGCGGACCTTCTCGTCGCTCATCTTGTCCGGGATCGTGAAGACGCAGCGGTAGCCCTTCACGGCCGCGGCGATGGCCAGCCCGATCCCCGTGTTGCCCGAGGTGCCCTCGACGACCACCCCGTCGGGCTCCAGCTCGCCCTCGCGCTCGGCCCGCTCGATGATGGCCGCCCCGATGCGGTCCTTCACCGACCCGCCGGGGTTGAAGAACTCGGCCTTGCCGTAGACCGGGGTCCGGGCCCCGTCGACGACCCGCCGCAGGCGGATCAGCGGGGTCCAGCCCACGGCCTCGAGCACCGAGTCGTAGGGCTCGGGATGGGGGGGCGTGGGACTCATGGCTCCTCCCGCGAGCGGGCGTCGGCCTTCTCGGGCATCGGGTAGCGGACCGGCAGGACCGCCCACACGTCGACGGCCTCGGATCCGCGCCGGGCGGGACGGTATCGGAGTCGCCGGGCGTCGGCCAGGGCGGCCGAGTCCAGCGCCGGGTGGCCGGCCGAGTCCAGCACGTAGGCCGAGTCGACGGCGCCGGTCCGGTCGATGTGGATCCGGAGCCGGACCTCGCCCCCCGCCCCGTCCCGCCAGGCGCGCTCGGGGTAGCCGAAGGGGAGCTCCTCGCCCCGCAGGGCCGGCACGCGGAAGGACTCGCCGCGGGCGCCGAGCTGGAGGGCGCCGGCCACGGGGCTCATCGACTCGGCGCAGCCGGCGCCCGCCGCGGCCGCCAGGGCCAGCAGGGCGAGCGCCCGGCCGCCGGCGCC
>CAZJJO010000044.1:0-15417 GCA_964546375.1 uncultured Gemmatimonadota bacterium | reverse complement strand
ACTTGCCCACCTCGCCCTCGGACATCGGGTCGTCCGAGTCGAAGCCCATCAGCGTCGGGAAGTCGAAGGCCACCGACAGCCCGGTCTGGCCCTGCTCGAGCAGGTACTTGTAGCGCTCGTTCGTCTCCTCGGCCGTGGCGAAGCCGGAGAACTGGCGCATGGTCCACAGCTTCGTCCGGTACATGCTGTGGTAGGGGCCCCGGGTGAAGGGGTACTCGCCCGGGAAGCCCAGTTCCTCCAGGTAGTCGGACCCGGCCCGGTCCAGCGGCGTGTAGAGAGGATCGACCTCGCGGCCGGAGACGGTGGTGAAGCCGGCGGCGTCGTCCCGCTTGGGCACCTCGTCGTAGGAGGAGCGCCACCGCTCCAGCTCGTCCTCGAGCCGCTCCAGCTCGCGGCGGCGGCGCTCGATCTCGCGCTGCAGCTCCTCGGGGCTCTCGACGCCGCTCGGCACGGTGCTCATGGCTGGCCCGCCTCTCCGGTGGTGGTTGGTCGCCGTCTCCCTAAGATACCGCGCCGCGAGGGGCCGCGTTCCGGGGACGTCCGTCGCGCCGGCGGGCGCCGGGCGGGCGCCCCCGGCCGGCGCGGCGCACGTCCTCCGGCGGCGGAGCGCCCGGCCGCGGGCGGCGCCGGGGACCGGTCGCTCATCCGTCGCCCCCGCGGGAGGCCGCCTCGGCCTCGAGACGATCGGCCAGCTCGTAGGGGCTCGCCTCGCCCGCCGCCAGCGCCCGGGCCGCCTCGTCGGCGGCCTCCTCCCACATCGCCTCGGCCCGTCGGGCCGCCCGGCGCACCAGCACGGCCCGGACCTGCTCCAGCTGGTGCTCGCGGCGGCGCCGCTCCAGCAGGCCGCCGTCCTCCAGGTGCTCGCGGTGGGCGTCCAGCGCCTCGTCCAGCGCCTCCACCCCCTCCTCGCGGGAGGCCACCGTCTGGAGCACCGGCACCTCCCAGCCCTCCTCGTCGGCGGCCGCGTCCCCCTCGGGTCCCGAGGCGTCGGTCGGACGGAAGCCGTGGTGGCCCGCCCCCAGGCGCTCGGCCTCGCCGCTGCGGAGCTTCTTCATCACCTCCAGCTCCTTCACCAGGCGGTCGGCGCCGGCGCGGTCCGACTTGTTCACCACGAAGAGGTCGGCCACCTCCATCAGGCCCGCCTTCATGGCCTGCACGCCGTCGCCCGACTCCGGCACCAGCACCACCACGGTGGTGTCGGCCGAGCCGGCGATCTCCAGCTCGCTCTGGCCCACCCCGATGGTCTCCAGGAGGATGCGGTCGAAGCCGAAGGCGTCCATCAGGTCGGCCGCCTCCCGGGTGGCCGCCGCCAGCCCGCCCAGCGAGCCCCGGCTGGCCATCGACCGGATGAAGATCCCCTCCTCGGTGGCCAGGTCCGACATCCGGATCCGGTCGCCCAGCAGGGCGCCGCCGGTGAAGGGGCTGGTGGGGTCGGCGGCCAGCACCCCGACCCGGTGGCCGGCCTCCAGCCATCGGCGGGCCAGCGCCGCGGTCAGCGTCGACTTGCCCGCTCCGGGCGGCCCCGTGATCCCCACCCGGCGGGCCCGGCCCACGCCCTCGTGGAAGACGTCCAGCAGGGCCTCGAAGCCCGGGCGTCCGTCCTCCACCGCCGAGATGGCCCGCGCGAGCCCCAGCTCCTCGCCCGCGCGGAACCGCTCGACCACCCGCTCCAGCTCCGGCGGCAGGTCGTCGCCGCGCCCCGTCACGCGGACCCCCTCGCCGTCCGTCTCCCCGGTCCCCCGTCCGCCGCGCGGCGCCCCCTCTCCGGCCCCCTCACATCAGCACCGCCGTGGCCAGCCCGAGCAGCAGGAAGAAGCCACACAGGTCGGTGAGGGTCGTGACGAAGATCGAGGAGGCCACGGCCGGGTCCACGCCCAGGCTCTCCAGCAGGATCGGGATGAAGGCGCCCATCGACGAGGCCACCACCAGGTTTCCCCACATGGCCAGCATGACCACCAGGCCGAACTGCGGCCGGTCGTCCAGCAGGAACCCCGCGCCGGCGACGAGCAGACCCAGCACGAGCCCGTTGACCAGCCCGACCAGGACCTCCTTGCCCACCACCTGCCATCGGCGGGAGAGGGACTCGTCGGCGATGGCGATCCGTCGGACGGTGACCGCCAGGGCCTGGGTGCCCGCGTTGCCGCCCATCCCGGCGATGACGGGCATCACCACCGCCAGCATCGGCATCACGGCGATGCTGTCCTCGTACAGCCAGACCACGCTGGCCGCCAGGGCCGCCGTGGCCAGGTTCACCACGAGCCACGGCAGGCGGCTGCGGACCGCGTCCCGCGCGCCGCCCCGCACCTCCTCCTCCTCGGAGACCGACGCGAACCGGAGGATGTCCTCCGTGGTCTCGGCCTCGATGACGTCGATGACGTCGTCGAAGGTCACCCGGCCCACCAGCCGGTCCAGAGGGTCCACCACGCCGATGGAGACCAGGTTGTAGCGCTTGAGGATGCGGCCGACCTGCTCCTGGTCCACGTCCACCGTGACCACGGCCGGCGGCTCCCCGGTGATCTCGAGGATCGGACGGTCCGGGTCGCTGACCACCAGCCGCTGGAGCGTCACCACGCCCCGGAGCCGACGGTCCGGGTCGACGACGAAGACGGTGAAGAAGTCGTCCAGCTCGTCGGCCTGCCGGCGGATGTCGTCCAGCGCCTCCCGGGCCGTGGCCTCGGAGGAGACCGCCACCAGCTCGCGGGTCATGATCCCGCCCGCGCTCTCCTCCGGATAGTGGAGAAGCTCCTGGATGTCGGCGGCCTCGTCCACCGCCGAGAGCACCCGGGCCCGGTCCTCCGCCCCCAGCTCGCCGATCAGGTCGGCGGCGTCGTCGTCGTGCAGCTCCGACACCAGCTCGGAGATCCGGTCCGGCTCGAGCAGGGCCAGCAGCTCGCCCGGGTCCTCCACCTCCTCCATCTCGGCCAGCGCCTCGGAGGCCACCTCGGCCGGGAGGTGACGGAGCAGCCGGAGCCGGGTCTCCTCGTCGAGCTGCTCGAGCAGGTCCGCGACGTCGCTGGGGTGCAGCGTCTCGGCGTGCTCCCGCAGCGCCTCCTGCTCCGCCTCCCGCAGGCCCTCGGGCAGGGCACGGCTCTCCTCGGTCATCGATCGTCCCCGTCGTCGCCCTTCCCGGTCCCGCCGTCGCCGCCGTCCGGACGCGGACGCCCCTCCTCCGAGCCCGACGCCCCGTCGGCCCGGCCGCGCCCCTCCCCCGGATCCGCGGCGTCGGCCCCCGGATCCCCGGCGGCGCCCCCCGGCCCTTCCTCCGATCCGTCCCGGGGATCCGATCCCCCGGCAGCCTCCCGCACGGCGTCCGGGAGCTCCGCCTCGCCGACCTCCCCCAGCAGACGCTCGAGGTCCAGGCCGCCGAAGCGTCGCTCCTCGCGGCCGGGCACCACCGCCCCGGCCGACAGGATCATCTTCATCCCCTCCTCCACGCCCATCTCCAGCAGGTGCACCTTCTCGGCCGGCAGCATCAGCAGGTACCCGGAGGCCGGGTTCGGCGAGGTGGGGAGGAACACGGTGAGGCCCCGCCCGCCGATCCGGTCCTCGATCTCGTCGGGCGAACGCGCGGTCAGGAAGGCTAGGCTCCAGGTGCCGGGCGAGGGATACTCGATGAGCACGGTGTGCTGGAAGAACTTCTCCTTGCGGGCCAGCACCGTCTGGGAGATCTGGGAGGTGGCGTTGTAGATCGTCCGGGTCAGGGGCAGCCGGCTCAGCAGCTGGTTCCACCACCCCACCAGCTTCCGGCCCACCGCCCAGCGCAGCATCCAGCCCACGAAGATCAGCAGCAGCACCAGCACCAGGATGCCCATGCCGGGGAAGCGCGACAGCCCCAGCGCGCCCAGGTGGCGGCCCAGGATGGAGTCGACGCGGCGGAAGAGCCACAGGAGGATCCACGCCGTCGCACCCAGCGGCGCCACGACGACCAGCCCCGTCACCAGGTAGCGGCGCAGGCGTGCCAGCAGGCGACCGAGCACGGGAACCTCCGGGTGGCGTGGCGAGGAGCCGACCGCGGCCCGGCGCCGACGCACCGGGCCGGGCCGGCCCCGCAGGCTATGCCCTGTCGAGGGCTCGCGCCAGCACCCGCTCCTGGAGCTCGAACATGGGCGACGACCACCGCTCCTCGCCCTCCGGATGCTCGTGCCCGAGCACGTGGAGGGTGCCGTGGACGGCCAGCCTCGCCATCTCCTCGTGGAAGGACACGCCGGCCTCCTCGGCCTGGCGCCGCGCCACCGCCGGGCAGAGGTAGACATCGCCGGTCAGCCGGTCGTCCGCCCCCAGGTCGAAGGCGATCACGTCGGTGGGGCCCTCCCGGTCCAGCCAGCGGCGGTTCAGCTCGGCCATCGCGGGCTCGTCCAGGCAGGTGACGGAGAGCTCGCCCGGGGGCGCCGTCCCCGCTTCCAGCGCCAGCCGCACGGCCCGCCGGACGAGCTCCTCCAGGCTCCCGTCGCCGGGCGGATCCGCGTCGGGGAGCAGGTTCAGGTGGAGCTCGACTCCCTCCGCGCCCCCTCGGCCGGCGCCGCTCACGGGTCGGCGGCCCGAACCGCCGGGGCGGTCGGCCCCCGACCGGCCGCGGCGACGGGTCCTCGCGGCCCCCTCTTCAAATCGATTTGAAGAGGGGGAGGAGAGAGGGGGGCGCGGACGGCCTCCGCCGGCCTCATCCGCCCCGCGAGCGGACGGGGTCCCGGGCGTCCGGCCCCTCGTCGGGCCCGTCCCCGGTCCCGTCGTCCCCGGCCCCGTCCCCCTCGCGCTCGTCCCCGGAGACGCCGCCGGCCCGCCCGGGGCCCGCCGCCCCGACCCCCTCGGCCGCCTCCGCCCCCGCCGGCCGCTCCTCTCCCCCCTCATCCTCCGCCGCGTCCGGGGCGGTCGCCTCGGGGTACTCGACCCGGCTGTGGTAGACGCCGGAGAGGACCCGGGTGAAGGCCCGCCGGATCCGCGAGAGGTCCCGGAGCGTCAGCGGGCTCTCCTCGAGCTGGCCCGACGCCAGCCGCTGACGGACGATCTCCTCCACCAGCTCGCGGATCCGCTCGGGCACGGGGTCGTCCAGGGTGCGGGCGGCCGACTCGACCCCGTCGGCCAGCATGACCACCGCGGTCTCCCGCGAGCGCGGCCGGGGCCCCGGATAGGTGAAGGCCCCGGGGTCGGGGGGCGGGTCCCCGTCGTCGCACCGCTCCCGGGCCCGCTCCAGGAAGTAGACCACCGTCATCGTCCCGTGGTGCTCGCGGATGAACGCCCGGATGTCCTCGGGCAGGCGGGCCTCGCGCGCCATGCGGAGGCCCTCGCTGACGTGGGAGCGGATGATCTCGGCGCTCTTCTCGGGCGGCAGCCGGTCGTGCGGGTTTCGGCCGGCCGGCTGGTTCTCGGCGAAGAACTGCGGACGCGCCATCTTGCCGATGTCGTGGTAGTAGGTCCCCGCCCGGGCCAGCAGGGCGTCGGCCCCGATGGCCGAGCAGGCCGCCTCGGCCAGGTTGGCCACGTTGATCGAGTGGGCGTAGGTGCCCGGCGCCTCCCGGGAGAGCCGCTGCAGCAGGGGGCGGTTGAGGTCGCACAGCTCGAGCAGGGTCTGCTCGGTGGTGATGCCGGTCAGCTTCTCCAGCGCCGGCAGGGCGGCCCCCACCGCGAACAGGGTCGAGGCGGCGGCGTTGACCGTCCCCCACCCGGCCATCGCCGCGAGCTGCTCCAGCGGGAGGCTCCGCATCAGCCCCAGCGCCGCCGCGCCCACCGCGTAGGCGCCCCCCACGGCGGCGATGAGCATCCAGGCGTCCGATCGGCGCCGCACCCAGCGGACGCCCAGGGCGGCCGCCCCGCCGCCCATCACCGCCAGGAAGGGCGCGGCGGCCCCGGCGAACGGCGGCTGGCCCGCCAGCAGGCCGGCCATCACCCCCACGGTGACCACCGCCAGCAGCCCGTCGTAGAGGGCGGCGATCAGCAGCGCGGAGAACGCCACCGGCACCAGCGCCTCCGGGGTGCCCGCCTCGACCACCAGGCTCGAGGCCCCCACCACGAGGAACGTCAGGCCCACCACCACCCCGAAGTCCACCGGATCGCGGTACACCTCCGGCCGGAAGAAGGCCGTCACCAGGGCCAGCAGCGCCAGCAGGCCGAGCCCGTAGAGGCCGGCGCCCAGGCTCCGGGCCAGCCGTCCCTCCCGATCCCCCACCCCGCGTCGGCGCAGCTCCTCGCGGTAGGAGCGCAGCCGCTCCATCTGGGCGGCGCCCACGCGCTCGTGGGCCGCCACGATGCGCTCGCCCTCCAGGACGTGCCCGGCCGTGGTCTCGACGGCCTCGCGCGCCTGCTGTCGGGCCGCCCGGGTGGCGGCCCGGTCGAAGCGCAGCGTGGGTCGGGCGAAGCGCACCGACAGCGCCTGGTGGAGCTGGAGGCCCGGCGTGGCGAGCTCGTCCGGGGCCCGCCCGGCGGCGGCCTCGTAGAAGTCGCCCATGGTGGTCACCGAGTCGCGCACGGCCCGCCGGTCGCGCCGGGGCCCCCGGACCAGGATCCGGTCGGAGGCGACCTCGTCCAGCTCGGAGGAGGGCGCCACGCCTCGCGGCAGGAGCGTCCGGAAGGCCTCGACCAGGTTCCCGCGCAGCACCCGCCGGCGGTCGTCGTCGGCCAGCCACGAGAGCTGCTCGGGCGAGGGCGGCACGCCGAAGCGCGACATCACCCGGCGCATGCCCGCGGTGTCGGGCCCGGCCTCGCGGGCGACGCTGTCGAGGGCCTCGAAGAGCCGGAGCGCCCGATCGACCGACGAATCCGCCGCCGAGGGCTCCAGCCGGAAGATCGGCGTGACCCCCTGCTCCGCCTCCCGGCGCTCCTGGCGCAGCCGCTCCTCGGACTTCCGGACCGGGAAGCTCACCTCGGCGATCACGTCCTCCTCGGCCACCATCCCCTCCTCCAGATGGGAGAAGCGCGGCAGGGGGGAGCGCGGGAAGAGCATCGGCAGCGACGCGGCGGCCAGCAGGAGGAGCAGCGCGCGGCCGCCGTGGCGGAGCAGGCGGTCGCGCCAGCCGTCGTCCGCGGAGCCGTCGTCGTCGGCCCGCCCGGCCTCCGGGCCCCCGCCCGGGCGGTCGGGGGCGTCGCCGGTCCCGCCGCCGGAGGGAGGGGTCACGTCAGGCGCCGCCGGCGTCGCCGCCCTCCTCCGCGTAGGCCCGGATGATCTCCCGGACCAGCGGATGGCGGACGACGTCGCGCTTGTTCAGGTAGACGAAGGCGATGCCCCCGATGTCCCGGAGGATGCGCTCGATCTCCAGCAGGCCGGAGTCGCCGGGGTGGCTCAGGTCGATCTGGGTCTTGTCGCCGGTGATCACGGTGCGCGAGTCCAGGCCCAGCCGGGTGAGGAACATCTTCATCTGGGCCGTGGTGGCGTTCTGCGCCTCGTCCAGGATGATGAAGGCGTCCGAGAGCGTCCGACCCCGCATGTAGGCCAGCGGCGCGATCTCGATGGTGCCCTCCTCCAGCGCCCCCCGGACCCGCTCCGGCGGCATCATGTCGTGGAGGGCGTCGTAGAGCGGCCGCAGGTAGGGGTCCATCTTCTCCCGGATGTCGCCCGGCAGGAAGCCCAGGGCCTCCTCAGCCTCCACGGCCGGCCGCGTGAGGATGATCCGCCGCACCCGGTTGCGGTGCAGGTCGGCCACGCCGCGGGCCACCGCCAGGTAGGTCTTGCCCGTGCCGGCGGGCCCGATCCCCACGGTGATGTCGTGCTCCCGCATGGCCCGCACGTAGCGCCGCTGGCCGGCCGACTTGGGCCGGATCACCTTCTGGGCGGCCGGCAGGACCAGCTCGTCCTCGGCCTCCTCGGGGTCGCGGGCCTCCAGCTCGCCCGCCGCCGATTCGTCGGCCATCTGCTCGACGTCGTCCTCGGTGAACGACCGGCGCATCCGCGCCATCTCCAGCATCCGCTCCACCACCGGCAGGCAGTCCTCCACGGCCTCCCGGGGGCCGGTGAGGATCAGCTCGTCGCTGCGCAGGACCACCTCGCAGTCGAACAGCCGCGTCACCGTCTCCAGGTGGGCGTCGTTGACCCCGGCCAGCAGCAGCTGGTCGGCGCCCTCGGCGGAGAGGCGGTGCTCGACCACCTCCTCGGATGTCTCCCCGGACGTCTCCTCGGATGTCTGGGTCACGCGGTGGCGTCTCCTTCGTCGGCGTCAGCGAGGATCTCCAGGCCCAGCTCCTCCAGCTCGTCGGCGCCGACCGGGGAGGGCGCGCCCTCCATCAGGCCCCGGGCGGCGGTGGTCTTGGGGAAGGCGATGACGTCGCGGATCGAGTCGCTGCCCACCATCAGGGCCACCGTCCGGTCCAGGCCCAGAGCGAAGCCGCCGTGGGGCGGCACCCCGTGGCGGAACGACTCCAGCAGGAAGCCGAAGCGTTCCCGGGCCTCCTCCCGCTCGATGCCCATGGCCCCGAAGACCGCCCCCTGGAGCTCGGCGTCGTGGCAGCGGATGCTCCCGCTGCACAGCTCGTGGCCGTTGTACACCACGTCGTAGGCGCGGGAACGCACCTCCAGGGGGGCCGCCCGGATCCGGTCCGGGTCCTCGGCCGCGGGCATGGTGAAGGGATGGTGGGTCGGGACCGGCCGCCCCGTCTCCGGGTCCTCCTCGAAGAAGGGGAAGTCGGTGACCCACAGCCAGCGGTCGGCGCCCTCCTCGACGGCGTCCAGCCGGCGGGCCGCGTCCCTGCGCACCGCGTCCAGCGCCGGCGAGGACTCGGCGTCGGGCCCGGCCACCAGCAGCACCAGGTCGCCCGGCTCGACGCCGTGCTCGTCGCGGAGGCGGTCGGCCGTGGCCCCGTCGACGAAGCGCGCCGGCGGGCCGGACCAGTCCTCCGCGTCCGCCGCCGCCTCCAGCCACAGGACCCCCTTCGCCCCGTGCTCGCGGGCCAGGTCGTTCAGCGCGTCCCGGGCCGAGCGCGACAGCTCGCCCCCGCCCCGGGCCACCACGCCCCGGACCCGCCCGCCGCCCTCGACGGCGCCGTCGAAGATGTTGAAGCCGAGCCCGGTGAGCGCGTCCGAGAAGTCCCGGATCTCCCAGGGGATCCTCAGGTCCGGCTTGTCGGTGCCGAACCGCTCCAGCGCCTCGGCGTGGGTCATCCGCGGGAAGGGCGTCTCCAGGCCCTCCCCCGTCCCGGCCTCCCACATCCGGTCCAGCATCCGCTCGCAGACGCCCCGGACGTCGGCCTCCTCGACGAAGGCCATCTCCACGTCGACCTGGGTGAACTCGGGCTGGCGGTCGGCCCTCAGGTCCTCGTCCCGGAGGCACCGGGCCACCTGGTAGTAGCGGTCGAGCCCCGAGACCATCAGGAGCTGCTTGTAGAGCTGGGGGGACTGCGGGAGCGCGTAGAACTCGCCGGGATGGACGCGGCTCGGCACCAGGAAGTCCCGCGCCCCCTCGGGGGTGCGGCGGGTGAGCAGGGGCGTCTCCACCTCGGTGAACCCCTCCGCGTCCAGCGCCGCCCGGGCCGCCGCCGTGGCCCGGTGTCGGACGACCAGGTTCCGCGTCATCTCCGGGCGCCGGAGGTCCAGGTGCCGGTGGCGCAGGCGGAGCTCCTCGGAGGGGAGGGTCTCCTCGGGGGGGACGGCCACCAGGATCGGCAGGTCGTCGGCCCCGCTGATCCGCTCCAGGGCCTCCACCCGGACCTCCACCTCGCCGGTGGCCATCTCCGGGTTCACCGCCTCCTCGGGCCGGCGCGCCACCTCGCCCCGCACCCGCACCACGTCCTCGGGCGACAGCTCGCCCGCCCGCTCGACCAGCTCCTCGCCGCCGGCTTCGGGCCGGAAGGCGAGCTGGATCAGGCCGGAGCGGTCCCGGAGGTCGACGAAGAACACCCCGCCCAGGTCCCGGCGCCGGTGGACCCAGCCGGCCAGCTCGACGGTCTCCCCGGTCCACCCGGCGTCCACCCGGGCGCACAGGGCGTCGCGGAGCGCCGTGGCGCCCCGATCCGGCTCCGTCTCGTCCCGCTCGCTCATCGCCGTCCCGACCCTTTCCGTCCCTTCGCGTCCGTGCCGTGATCGCTCCCGTCGACCGTGCCGCTCCGCGTGGACCCCGTACGCCCGCCGCGCCGGGCCGTTCCCGAGCCCGCCCGCCGCTCGGCCGCCAGGGCGACCAGGCCCACGGCCAGCCCCAGGGCGTCGGCGATCCAGTCGTCCGCCGCCGCAGTGCGCCCCGCCAGCAGGGTCTGGTGCCACTCGTCCAGGGCCGCGAAGGCCAGCCCGGCCAGCCAGCCCGCGGCCATCGGGACGGGCCCGGCCCGGCCCGTCCGCACGAGCGCCTCCCCGACGTGCCAGCCCAGCCCCGTGTACAGGGCCAGGTGCACGACCAGGTCGAGGCGGAGCCCGGACGCGGGCAGCCCGTCCGACGGGATCGGGACGGTGGTGGCCGTCAGGATGAGCGCGCACCAGAGGGCCACGGGCGTCCAGGGCCGGAGCCGTCCGGTCGGGATCACGTCGGGATCACCGGGTCGGGGGGCTCCCGGCTGGACGTTCGCGGGAACGGGACGATGTCGTCGCTCTCCCTCGGCGCGGCGGGCGGGAACGGAGGTGCCAGGTCTCGCGTACCAAAGCCCCGCAAGGTACCCCGTCGCCGACGGCCCCGACAACCGCGGGCCGCCGGCGTCCGCGGGACCACCGACGCCGGCCGCGGGACGCCGCGGACGACGCGATCCGCCATCCGGGAGAGCCATGACGCCCGAGACGCTGGCCGAGGAGAGCGCGCCCACCGAGGCCGTCGACCTCCTCTCCCTCCCCCCGGAGGCCCTGCGCGAGACGGTGGGGAGCTGGATGGAGGAGGCGGGCGAGCCCTCCTTCCGGACCGAGCAGGTGGAGAACTGGGTCTTCGAGCAGAAGGCCCGGAGCTTCGACGAGATGACCACCCTGCCCGAGGGGCTCCGGGAGCGGATGGCCCGCCGCTTCTCGCTCACCCCGCTGGAGGCCGCCTGGACCGCCCGCTCCGAGGACGGCACCGTCAAGCACCTCTGGGCCCTGGAGGGCGGCGAGCGGGTGGAGTCGGTGCTCATCCCCACCGCCGACCGGCTCACCCTCTGCCTCTCCTCGCAGGCCGGCTGCGCCCTGGCCTGCCGCTTCTGCGCCACCGGATCGATGGGCTTCCACGGCCAGCTCACGCCGGCCCAGATCGTCGCCCAGTTCCGCGACGCCGCCCGCTTCGCCGAGGCCGAGATGGGCCGCGAGGTGACCAACGTGGTCTACATGGGCCAGGGCGAGCCCATGGCCAACCGGGACGCCGTCTTCCGCTCGCTGGAGGTGCTGCACGAGGGCTTCGGCATCGGCGCCCGGCGGATCACGGTCTCCACGGTGGGGCTGGTGCCGGGGATCCTGGCCCTGGCCGGGCGGCCCGAGCAGTTCGAGCTGGCGGTCTCGCTCCACGCCCCCGTCTCCGAGGTCCGGGCCGAGCTGATGCCGGTGGAGAAGCGCTTCCCCCTGCCCGAGCTGATGGACGCCATCCGGACCTACCAGCGGGAGAAGGGCCGGCGGGTGAGCATCGAGTACACGCTGATCGACGGGATCAACGACAGCGACGAGATGGCGCGGAAGCTGGCCGACCTGCTGGAGGGGCTGGACTGCTTCGTGAACCTGATCCCCTGGAACCCGATCCCCGACCGGGACTGGAGCCCCAGCCCGCGCGAGCGGATCGCCGGCTTCGCCCGGGCCCTCCACCGGGCGGGCGTCAGCAACGCCGTCCGCGAGCCCCGGGGCCGGGACATCGCCGCCGCCTGCGGCCAGCTCCGGCTGGAGGAGGGCGAGGAGGAGGGCTGACGGCGTCTCCGCGGAGACGCTTCCGCGGGAACGCGCTGGGGGGGCGGGTCCGACGCGTGGTCGAGCCGGGGGCCGGGGACGGGCGGTGAGCGAACCCTTCGATGCTCGCATCGGGCGTGAGCGATCCGTCCGCCCCCGGGCCCCGGCTCCGCCTACATGCCCAGCCGCTCCCGGACCTCCTCCATCAGCGAGCCGTCCCCGCCGTCGCCGTCGTCGGCGCCCTCGCCGCGGCTCCGCATCCGCTCGCGCCAGTCCTCGCCCAGGATCACCGTGCCGTCGAGGTAGAGCTCGGGGTCGGGGCGGTCGATCACCCGGGCCACGCCCATCGAGTCGGCCAGGCGGCGGGCGGCCGCGGGGTCGTCCGATCGGCGGAGGATCCGGGTGCTGTCGTGGTCGAAGCGGTCGGCGTTGCCGAAGTACACCACGTCGAAGCCCATCTCCCGAAGCCGCCCGGCGGCCCGTCGGGCGGCGCCGGGCTCGCCCATCCCGTTGAGCACCTCCACCCGGACCCTCGACCCCCAGTCGTCGGGGACGGTGGCCGGCAGGGCCCGCGCCCCCTCCCGGCCGGCGTCCTCGAGGGTGCTCCCCCGCCACTCGAGCCAGAAGGAGCCCAGCAGGAAGCCGGCCGCCAGCAGGGTCGTGGCCGCCAGGACGGTGACCGCACGGTCGCGGATCGCGTCCTTCACGGCCGGCCCTCGCCCGACGCCTCCAGCAGCCGGTTCCAGAAGGCGACGGTCCGCGGCCGGATCGCGCCACGGACCTCCAGCCGGTGGGCGATGCGCAGGGCGACGGTCGACAGCAGGGCCTCCGTCGGCTCCTCGGGCATCAGCCAGCGCAGCCGCTCGCGGACGTCGGGCAGGAACGCCCGGCCCGGCTCCAGGAAGTCGGCCAGGTAGAGGTGGCGGCCGAGCCATCCCATCTCCGGGTCGCCGACGGTGTGCCAGGCCACCGCGTCCAGCAGCTCCCCGTCCTCGACGCCCTCCTCGCGGAGGCGGGCGGCGCAGGCGGGGCCGTGGAGCACGGGCGGCGGCCAGTCCAGGTCGGACCAGAAGGTCAGCTCGTCGGGGTCGGCCTCCCGCAGGGCGTCGTGGAGCCGGCCGGCGGCCCGCCAGCGGATCCGGTCGGCCTCGGGCAGCTCCCGGTGGTCGGCCCAGGCGTCCAGCAGGTCGGTGACCCGCTCGACGTGGGCGCGGCGCTCCCCGGACATCCGCGCCCAGGGGGGCAGGCGGCCCTCCTCCGAGCCGGCCTCCCGGACGCGCTCGTGCAGGTCGTCGACGGCGAGCCCGGAGACCAGGTCCCCCCGCTCCGGGCCGCCGGGAGCCCGCTCCCCGCCGGGGGAGCGGCGGTCGGCCGCGTCCGGGGTGGCGGCGTCCCGCCCCGGGGCCTCCCGGGCCTCGTCGTCCGCGGCCTCCGCCCCCCCGCTCACGACCGGCCGGCCCGGATCAGCCGGCGTCCTCGCTGCGGAGGCGGCCGCCCACGGGCCGGTTCTCCTCGTCCACGCGCACCACCACCGGGCGGTGGTCGGCCGCCTCCTCCTCCGCGTAGTCGGCGTAGCTCACCACGATCACCCGGTCCCCGGGCCGGCCGCGGCGGGCCGCCGGCCCGTTGAGCCGCACCTCGCCGCTGCCGGCGGGCGCCTCGATGACGTAGGTCTCCAGCCGGTCGCCGGTGGCCACGTTCAGCACCTGGACCTTCTCGGCGGGCAGCAGGTCGGCGGCGTCCATCAGCTCGCGGTCCAGGCCGATCGAGCCCTCGTAGTGCAGGTCCGTGCCCGTGAGGGTGGCGCCGTGGATCTTCGACTTGAAGAGCGTGCGTCGCATCGTCAGGACCTCTCCCCGCTGGATCGCGCTCGTCGTGCCGGCCGCGGAGCGCCGGCCGGCCGCCGTCCCGCGGCCCGGCTCACAGGCTGCACGGGCCGGCCAGCGGCGCGTTGTCGATGAGCCGGGTCTCGCCCACGTGGGCCGCGATGGCACAAACAGCGTCCGGCCCCGCTTGTTCCACGGGCTCGAGGCCCTCGGGCTCGACGATCTCCACGTACTCGACCTCGGCGCCGGCCCCCTCCATCAGCTCCCGGGCCTCCTCCGCGAGCCGCGCCGGGTCCTCCTCCCCGGCGTCGAAGCGCTCGCGGACGGTCCGGAGCGCCTCCGACAGCGACCGGGCCGCCGGCCGCTGGTCGTCCGACAGGTACTGGTTGCGGGAGCTGAGGGCCAGCCCGTCCTCCTCCCGGACCACCGGCGCCGTCTCGATCGCCACGTCCAGGTTCAGCTCCTCCACCATCCGCCGGATCAGCACCGCCTGCTGGAAGTCCTTGCGGCCGAAGACGGCGACGTCGGGCCCGATCACGTGGAAGAGCTTCAGCACCACCGTCAGCACGCCCCGGAAGTGGCCCGGCCGGCTCGCGCCGCAGAGCCGGTCGGCCAGCGGGCCGGGCTCCACCCAGACGGTCTGCTCCCGGGGGTACATCTCGCTGGCCGGCGGGGCGAAGAGCAGGTCGGCGCCGCGGCGGCCGGCCTTCTCGAGGTCGCCCTCCAGGTCCCGGGGATACTCGTCGTAGTCCTCGTCGGGCCCGAACTGGGTGGGGTTCACGAAGACCGACACCACCACCGAGTCCGCCGCCTCCACCGCCCGGTCCAGCAGGCTCAGGTGGCCCTCGTGGAGGGCGCCCATCGTGGGCACGAAGCCCACCGTGCCCCGGGCCCGGAGCTCGTCGACGGCTCCCCGGACCCC
This sequence comes from uncultured Gemmatimonadota bacterium, assembly GCA_964546375.1. GTDB lineage: Bacteria > Gemmatimonadota > Gemmatimonadetes > Palauibacterales > Palauibacteraceae > CAYVFM01. Next base: position 929 of record CAZJJO010000044.1, on the reverse strand, counting down.
GTCCACGGTCCGCTCCAGCCCCGGCCGGTCCGGGCCGGCCGCGTCGGGCTCAGCCACCGCGTCGCCCCGGCGGCGCGCCGGGCCCGCCGCTCCGCCGCCCGGGCCGCCGACCGCTCCGTCGCGGGCCGCCCTGTTTCGCCGTCGCCGTCATCCGCCGTAGCTCTCCTCCTCCGACGGGTAGTCGCCGTCCCTGACCGCGCCGACGTAATCCTCCACCGCCGAGCGCACCTCGCCCGCCAGGTCGGCGAACTTCCTCAGGAAGCGGGGCTCGAAGCCCTCGTTCAGCCCCAGCATGTCCGGCAGCACCAGCACCTGCCCGTCGCAGGCGGGGCCGGCGCCGATGCCGACGGTGGGGATCTCCAGCTCCCCCGTCACCTCCTCGGCCAGCGCCGTCGGCACCATCTCCAGCACCAGCGAGAAGCAGCCCGCCTCCTCCAGCGCCCGGGCCTGCTCGCGAATCCGGTCGGCCTCCTCCGGCGACCGGCCCCGGACGCCGTAGCCGCCCCAGCGGTGCACCGACTGGGGGGTGAGCCCCAGGTGGCCCATCACCGGGATTCCGGCGGCCACCAGCGCCCGGACCCGGCTCAGCGCCTGCTCGTTGCCGCCCTCCACCTTCACCGCCTCGGCTCCGCTCTCCTTCAGGATGCGGCCGCCCCGACGGACCGCGTCGGCGTCGTCGGCCTGGAAGGAGAGGAAGGGCATGTCCACCACCAGCAGAGGCCCCTCCAGGCCCCGCCGGACGGCCGAGGCGTGATGGATCATCTCGTCCACGGTCACCGGGAGGGTGGACTCGTAGCCCAGCATCACCTCGCCCAGCGAGTCGCCCACCAGGACCACGTCCAGGCCGGCGCCGTCCAGCAGGCGGGCGAAGAGATGGTCGTAGCAGGTGAGCACGGCGATCCGCTCGCCGCGCCGCTTCATCTCGGTGA
>CAZJJO010000043.1:0-15906 GCA_964546375.1 uncultured Gemmatimonadota bacterium | reverse complement strand
GCCTGGACGGCGCGGAGGCGGCCGAGTGCGAGCTGCTGCTCACCGCGATGGCCGCCCGCCGCCGGCTGGCGGCCGAGGGCCACCTGGCCTCGGACGTGCCCGACCGCCTGCCGGCCGTCCGGGCGGAGGTGGAGGGGCTGGAGCCGCCGGCCGGCGACGACGCCGTCCTCTTCGCCCTGGCCGCCGGCTGAGGCGCCCGTGGACGGGGGCCGGCTGGGCCCGGGCGCCGAGTTCGACCGCATCCGCTCGCTGCTGCGGGCCGCCGGCGCCGGCCGCCCCGGGGACGCCGGGAGCGGAGGGGCCGGCGACGACGCCGCCGTCCTCGACGTCCCGGAGGGCGAGCGGGTGGTGGCCGGCACCGACCTCCAGGTCGAGGACGTCCACTTCCGCCGGGCCTGGGTGGGCTGGGAGACGGTGGGCTGGCGGGCGGCCACCGCGGCGCTGAGCGACCTGGCGGCCATGGCGGCCCGTCCGCTGGGGGTCCTCCTCTCGGCCGCCCTGCCGCCCGAGCTCGACCGGGGCGTGCTGGAGGAGATCGGCGACGGGCTCGGCCGCTGCCTGCAGGACCACGGCGGCGAGCTGATCGGCGGCGACCTCTCCCGCTCGCCCGGGCCCGTGGTGCTGGACGCCGTGGGGCTGGGCGCCGCGGCCCGGCCCGTGGGGCGGGGCGGCGGCCGGGCCGGCGACGAGCTCTGGGTCACCGGCCGGCTGGGCGGCGCGGTCGCCGCCGTGGCCGCCCGAAGCCGCAACCTGGAGCCCGAGGCCGAGCTGGCGCGGGCCTTCGACCGGCCCCGGCCCCGGGTGGCGGAGGCCCGCTGGCTGGCCGAGCGGGCCGGGCTCCGGGCGATGATCGACCTCTCGGACGGCCTGGCCGGCGACGCCGGCCACCTGGCGGCGGCCTCGGGGACGGCGGCGGTGCTCAGGGCCGACCGGGTGCCGCTGGCCGGGCCGCTGGAGGGGTGGTCCGACCGGAGCCGCGCCCTGCGCTACGCCGCGGGCGGCGGCGAGGACTTCGAGCTGCTCGTGGCCGCCGCGCCGGGCGAGCTGGCGGAGGCGGCCGACGCCTTCGCCGACCGCTTCGAGCTGGAGCTGACCCGGGTGGGGCGGCTGGAGGAGGGCCGGGGGGTGAGCTGGCGCGACGCCGACGGCCGCGAGGTCGAGCCCCCCGGCGGCGGGTTCGACCACTTCGGGGGCGGGACGGCCGGAGGGGAGCGGTGATCCGGTGGGCGGCCTTCTACGGGCTGGGCCTGCCCGTGACCGCCCTCTTCTCGCTGGCGGCGGTGGCCGGCGGCCTGGTCGGGGCGCCCCGGGGCTGGTTCGACGCGATCCACCGGACCTGGTCGCGGATCCTGCTGGCGGTGGCCGGCGTCCGGGTGGAGACCGGCGGCCTGGAGCACCTCCGGCCCGACGCGCCCCAGGTGGTGGCCGCCAACCACCAGTCCCTGCTGGACATCCTGGCGCTCTTCGCCGCCCTGCCCGTGTCGCTGCGCTTCGTGGCCAAGGCCGAGCTGAGCCGCTTCCCGGTCTTCGCCGGCGCCATGCGGCGGGCGGGCCACGTCTTCATCGACCGGACCGACCGGCGGCAGGCGGTGGAGGCCGTCCGCCGGGCGGGCGAGCGGATGCGTGACGAGGGGCTGGCCCTGGCCGTCTTCCCCGAGGGCACCCGCTCGGAGGACGGCCGCCTGCGCCGCTTCCGCCGGGGCGCCTTCTCGCTGGCCATCGAGACCGGGGCCGAGCTGGTGCCGGTGGCCGTCGAGGGCGGCGCCGAGCTGCTGCCCCGCGGCGGCCGGCGGCTGCGGCCGGGGACGATCCGGATCCGCTGCGCCGAGCCGGTGTCCCTGGCGGGCCGGGACCGCGAGGACCGCGACCGGGTGCTGCGCCGGACCCGCGAGGCCATCGCGACCATGCTGGAGGGGATGCGCGAGGGCGGCGAAGGCGGGGACGACGGGTCCGGGGCCCGCCCGGAGGGCGAGGCCGGCGGGGGGACGGACGCCGGGAGCGCCCGGGGCTGAGCGCTTGTCGGCGCCGGGCCGCGGCGCCACCGGTCCCGCGGCCGCGGCGGGGACGCTTCCGCGGAGACGCGCCCGGCCCGCCCGCCGCCCGGCGGCGAGCGCCCTTGCACCCGACGGAGGAGCGATGACGGCGATCCGCGAGGTCACCGCCCGGGAGGTGCTGGACTCCCGCGGCTGGCCCACCGTCGAGGCGGACGTGACGCTGGCGTCCGGCGCCCGGGGACGGGCCGCCGTGCCCAGCGGCGCCTCCACCGGCGTCCACGAGGCGCTGGAGCTGCGCGACGCCGGCCCCCGCTACGGCGGCCGCGGCGTCCGGCGGGCGGTGGGCCACGTGCGGGGCGAGATCGCCGAGGCCCTGGAGGGGCTGGACGCCGCCGAGCAGGGCACCGTCGACCGGCGGCTCATCGAGCTGGACGGCACCCCCAACAAGGGGCGACTGGGCGCCAACGCCCTGCTGGCCGTCTCCATGGCGACCGCCCGCGCCGCCGCCGAGGCCGCCGGCGAGCCGCTCTACCGCTACCTGGGCGGCGAGGACGCCGGCCGCCTGCCCGTGCCGATGATGAACCTGGTCAACGGCGGCGCCCACGCCCACAACAACGTCGACGTCCAGGAGTTCATGGTCGTCCCCGTCGGCTTCGACGTCTTCTCCGAGGCGCTCCGGGCCGGCGCGGAGGTCTTCCACGCCCTGGTGCGCCGGCTGGAGGCCGCGGGCCGGCCGACGGCGGTGGGCGACGAGGGCGGCGTGGCCCCCGACCTGGAGGCGAACGAGGAGGCGCTGGCCCTGCTGGTCCGGGCCGTCGAAGACGCCGGCTACCGGCCCGGCGACGAGGTGGCGCTGGCCCTGGACTGTGCCGCCGCCGAGCTGTACGACGAGGAAGAGGACCGCTACCGGCTGGAGGGCGAGGGGCGGAGCCTGGACGCCGGGGGGCTGGTCGACCTCTACGCCGACTGGGCCGACCGCTTCCCGCTGGTCTCGGTGGAGGACGGGCTGGCCGAGGACGACTGGGCGGGCTGGGCGGAGATGCGCCGCCGGCTGGGCGACCGCCTGCGGCTGGTGGGCGACGACCTCTTCGTCACCCACGTCGAGCGGATCCGCCGCGGGATCGAGGAGGAGGCTGCCAACGCGGTGCTGATCAAGCCGAACCAGGTGGGCACCGTGTCCGAGACCTGCGAGGCGATGGCCGCCGCCGGCGCGGCCGGCTGGACCTCGGTGGTCTCGCACCGCTCGGGCGAGACCGAGGACACCTTCATCGCCGACCTGGCCGTGGCCGCCGGCGCCGGCCGCATCAAGACGGGCTCGGCGTGCCGCTCGGAGCGGGTGGCCAAGTACAACCGCCTGCTCCGGATCGAGGAGGAGCTGGGCGCCGACGCCCGCTTCGCCGGGTCGGCGGGGGAGGGAGGCGATGGGTGAGCGCGCCTCCCGGTGGCTGTGGCGCGGCGGCCTGGCCGCCCTCTGGCTCGGCGCCTGCTGGTTCTTCCTCTTCGGCGGCGAGTACAGCCTGATCGAGCTGCGGAGCCTGGAGGAGGAGCGCGACTCGCTAGCCGCCCGCGTCGACTCGCTGCAGGGGGTGGCCGACTCGCTGGAGCGCCGGGCCGAGCGGCTCCGGGAGAGCGACTTCGCCGTGGAGCAGGTGGCCCGCGAGCGCTACGGGTTCATCCGGGACGGCGAGCTGCTCTTCCGGTTCGTCGAGACCGCCGGCGAACCGGGGGAAGACGGGGGCGGAACAGGGGTTGACCGGGGCGGTAACAGGCAGTAGCGTGGCCGACACGATGCGGGGTGGAGCAGTCTGGTAGCTCATCGGGCTCATAACCCGAAGGTCGCGGGTTCGAATCCCGCCCCCGCTACTGCTCTCGACGCCCCGGCCGGAGCCCCGCTCCGGCCACTTTCTTTCGGGGCCCACGGCAGGGTAGCTCAGCCTGGTAGAGCAGAGGACTCATAAGCCTCCAGTCGCGGGTTCGAATCCCGCCCCTGCCACTTCCTCTTCCGGGCGCCGCCGTCCCGCGAAAGATCGGCGTCCTGATGCTCGCCCTGGCCGAGGCCGCGGCGGCGGGTGCGCCGCGCGACACGGTCCTCGCCCGGCTCGCCGCGCTGACGGCGAAGTGCTTGTCCTGCCACGCGGCCTACCGCCTGGAGGCGTCCGGCCGGTCGGACGGACGGTGACGTAGCCGCCCGGCAGGGGAGATTCCCCGCGCGCCCGGTCGGAGATCTCCCGACAGACACGGCCGCCTCCCGGGGCTATCATCAGCCACGGTCGGCCAGCGACGGCCGGCGGAGATCGCCCCCCGGCGGCTCGGCCGCGTCGAAGGGACCGGGCGACCGTCGCCCGCCGCGTCCCGGCCGGATCGTGCCGCGGCGCGCCGACCGTGCCGTCTTCTTCGAGGGACAGGGAAGGGAGCCCGAGATGAACATCCGCAAGGTGCTGTTCTGCACGGACTTCTCGGAGCGCGCCGAGGCGGCGCTCCCCCACGCGCTGTGGTACGCGCGGACGTTCGGGGCCGAGCTGCACATGCTGCACGCCGTGGTGCTGCACGCGTCCGATCCGGGCAACCCCGAGCTCGAGTTCCCGGACCTGGACGGGGCGTACCGGGAGGTGCGCCGCTGGGCCTCCGAGCGGCTGGAGGCGTCGGCCGGCCGGGCCGAGGAGGCCGGGATCACGGTGCGGCGGGTCGAGGAGCGGGGGATGTCGGCGGCCCCCGTAATCCTGGAGTACGCCCGGGAGGAGGAGGTGGACCTGATCGTCCTGGCCACCCACGGCCGGCGGGGCGTCCGCCGGATGCTGCTGGGCAGCGTGGCCGAGGAGGTGGTCCGACGCGCCGCCCGTCCGGTGCTGACGGTGCGGCCGGACGGGCCGGAGGAGCACGGCGAGCCGCCGCGCAGCATCCTCGTCCCGGTGGACTTCTCCGAGCACTCGGACCGGGCGGTGGCCCACGCCGGCGCGCTGGCCGAGCGCACCGGGGCCGAGCTGCACGCGCTCCACGTGGTGCCGGAGATGGCGTTCCCGGACCCCTACTTCGCCGAGGCGGCGCGGGACCGGGCGGTGGAGAAGTCCGCCCGGGAGGGCGTGCCGGACGCCCTGCGGCGCAACCTCCGGGAGGTGCTGGGCGGGGAGGTCGAGGCGCGCACCCACCTGGAGGTCGGGCCGCCGGCCTCGACCATCGTCCGGGTGGCCGCCGAGCAGGGGGTCGACCAGGTGGTGATCTCCAGCCACGGCCGGACGGGCCTCGAGCGGATGCTGCTGGGCAGCGTGGCCGAGGGCGTGGTCCGCCGCGCCCCGTGCCCGGTACTCACGGTCAAGGCGTTCGGACGGGACCTGCTGTCCGCCTGATCGGGTGGCGGGGCCCGCCCGGCCGGGGTTCCGGCGGGACGAGGAGCCGCGGCGCGGATCGTGCACCACAGATCCGGGTGCGGCGTGCGGGCATCCGCACGCGACTGAAAGGCAGCGCCGAAAACGGCCGTGCCGAGACTCCGAGATGTGAGATAGATCATGTCCCTGAACCGAAAGTGGACCCGACGTCGTCCCCGCCTCCGCTACGTGCGGATCGTGGGCTGACCGAGGGCCCGAGACGAGGAAGGGAGCGCCCGCCGCGAGGCGGGCGTTTCCTGTTGACCGGAGCAGGGCGGCCTCGCCCGGACGGGATCGGCCGGTCCGGCCGGCGCGGGCGCCCGGCGGCTCCGGCCGCCTTGCTTGACGGCGAGGGTTCCCGCCACCCTGTCCCGATCGGGCCTCCCGACGCCCGGGTCTTCAGAGGGAGGTGAAGATGCGTTCGGACCGCGCCCCCGAGGCCTCCGCCCCGGACGCCGCCGGACGGCTGCGCCGGTGGTCGGTGACGACCTATCTGGTCGTGGCCCTGGCGATCCTGCTCGTGGCCGGGCTGGGCCTGGCGGCCATTCAGCTCGAGGACGCCGTCGTCTCCTACGTCAGGGGCGAGAGCCTCTGGAGCAAGGCCCAGAAAGAGGCCGTCATGGCGCTGGAGGACTACGCGCGGACGGGCGAACGGGCCGCCTGGGACGCCTACCGGGAGGCCCTGCGGATCCCGCTCGGCGACCGGCGGGCCCGGGAGGCGCTCCAGGCCGACCCCCCCGACCTCGAGGCGGCCCGCCGGGGCTTCCGGCAGGGCGGACTCGAGCCGGGCGAGATCGACGGCATGATCCGGCTCTTCCGCTGGTTCGGCCACCGGGAGCCCATGGCCCGGACGATCGAGCACTGGACCGCCGGCGACTCGCTGGTCGCGGAGCTGGAGGCGGAGGCCCGCCGGATCCGGGACGCCTGGCGGAGCCCGCCGCCCGACAGCGCCGCCCTGGAACGGTCGCTCGCCCGGGTCCGCTCCCTCGACCGGGCGCTGGCGGAGCGGGAGCGCCGGTTCTCGGTCTCTCTCGACCGGGCCGCGGACGTCGCCCAGCGGTGGAGCGAGCGGATCATCGCGGCGCTGGTGGTCCTGCTGCTGGTCGCCGGGGCCTTCCTCACCCGCCGGGTCTACCGCCTGATCCGCGACCGGGAAGCGTCGCTCCGGCGCAGCGAGCGGCGCTACCGCCACCTGTTCGAGCACAACGTGGCCGGGGTCTTCCGGTCGACGCTCGACGGGACGCTGCTGGCGTGCAACCCGGCCTTCGCGCAGATCCTCGGCTACGACGAGCCGGCGGATCTCGTGGGCCACGACGTGCGTCGCCTCTACCCGGCCGGGGGCGACCGGGAGGCCTACCTGGAGCGCCTCCGGGAGCGGGGCCGGCTGGTCAACGAGGAGCTCCGGCTGGAGCGCCGGGACGGGACCGAGATCTGGGTGCTCGAGAACTCCGCTCTCACCGAGGACCCGGAGACGGGCCGGACCGTGAACGAGGGGACCCTCGTCGACATCACCCAGCGCCGGCGGGCCGAGCGGGAGCGCCGGCTCCTTTCCACGGCGGTGGAGACCATGACCACCGGCGTCCTGATCACGGGCCCGAACCTCGACCCGCCGGGCCCGGAGATCCGGTACGTGAACGACGCCATCACCGAGATCACGGGCTACGGGCGGGAGGAGCTGATCGGCGAGACCCCGCGGATCTTCCAGGGTCCGGCGACCGACCGGGCGGAGCTGGACCGGCTGCGGGATCGGCTGGGCGCGGGCGAGGCGTTCGAGGGCGAGACCGTGAACTACCGGAAGGACGGCACGCCCTATCATCTCCGCTGGCGGGTGACCCCGCTCCGGGACGAGGCGGGCGAGATCACGCACTTCGTCTCCGTCCAGGAGGACGTCACCGACCAGCGGCGCACCGAGCGGCGGCTGCGGGAGAGCGAGGAGCAGTTCCGGCAGATGGCGGAGAGCATCGAGGAGGTCTTCTGGCTCCGCCGGGCGGAGGGCGAGGAGCTGCTGTACGTCAGCCCCGCCTACGAGGAGATCTGGGGCCGCCCGGTGGAGGGGCTCCACGAGCGCCCCGAGGCCTGGCTGGAGGCGGTCCATCCGGACGACCAGCCCCGGGTCCGGGAGGCGGTCTTCCGGGGCGCCGAGCGGGTCTTCGAGGTGGAGTACCGGATCGTCCGGCCGGACGGCGAGGTCCGCTGGATCCACGACCAGGGCTTCCCGGTCGAGCAGCCGGAGGAGGATTCCGACCGCGTCGCGGGGGTGGCCCGCGACGTCACCGACCGGAAGCGGCTCGAGGAGCAGCTGCGGTACGACGCCCTCCACGACCCGCTCACCGGGCTGGCGAACCGGGCGCTGCTCCAGGACCGCCTGGAGCACGGGCTGGCGCGGGCCCGACGCCACGGCGAGCCGCTCGGCCTGCTCATGCTCGACGTCGACCACTTCAAGCGCGTCAACGACCGGCTCGGGCACGTGGCCGGGGACCGGGTGCTCACCGAGCTGGCCCGGCGCCTCGACCGCGTCACCCGCGAGCAGGACACGGTGGCCCGGTGGGGCGGCGACGAGTTCGTGGTCCTGCTCGCCGGTCTGGCCGGCCCCGAGGAGGTGGAGGAGGTGCGGGACCGCATCCGGGAGGCGATCCGTCCGCCGGTCGAGGTCGACGGGGAGCCGGTCTACGTGGACCTGACGGTCGGCGCGGTGGTGCACAGCGACGAGGACCACCGCTGGGCGGTGCAGACCCGGGACCCCGAGGAGCTGATCCGGTTCGGGAGCCTGGCCCTGCACTGGGCCAAGGAGGAGGCGCCGGGCGGCTTCAGCCTCTTCGATCCCACCGAGGAGGTGGAGGGCACGGCCCGGATCCGCCGGGAGCGCGACCTGCGCGACGCCCTGGAGGAGGGGAGGATCGTCCCCCACTACCAGTCGGTCGTCCGCCTGGACGACCGGACCCCGGTGGGGGTGGAGGTGCTGGCGCGCTGGGAGCACCCGGAGCGCGGCCTGCTGGGGCCGGCCGAGTTCGTCCCGCTGGCCGAGGAGCTGGGGCTGATCGGCCGCCTGCAGGAGGTCGTGATCCGGCGGGCCTGCCGCGAGCTGACGGACGCGGCCTCGAGCGACGGGGCCTCCGGCCCGGCGCAGGTCCGGTTCAACGTCTCGGGGCGGCAGTTCCGCGAGCCGAACCTGGTGCGGAACCTACGGGATGCGGTGGAGGAGACGGGCTGCCGCCCGGACCGGGTGGTCCTCGAGGTCACCGAGACCTCGTTGATGCAGGTCCCGGCGACCGTCGACGAGCTGCGCCGGGCCGGGTTCCGGATCTCCATCGACGACTTCGGCACCGGCTACTCGACCTTTGTCTACCTCCGGGACCTGGAGGTGGACGAGCTGAAGGTCGACATGACCTTCGTCCAGGGCATCGCCGAGAGCCCCTCGGACGCCGCGCTGGTGGAGACGATGCTCACCCTGGGCCGGCGGCTGGGGCTGGACGTGGTGGCCGAGGGCGTCGAGACCGAGGCCCAGCTCCGGGAGCTGCGGTCGCTGGGGTGCGAGCTGGGGCAGGGCTACCTGTTCGAGCGGCCCGGCCCGCTCGGCCGGCCGTCCGAAGACGAAGGGGCCGCCGGCGGCTGACGGCCGCTCCGGGACCGTGCTGCGGGGGCTTTCCCCTTCCGTCGCGGGGATCCGACGGAGGGGACCCCACGGAGACGCAAAAGAAAAGGGGCGGCCGATCGGCCGCCCCTTTTCCAGTCCTCCGCTCGACGCCGGCCGGAGCCGACGCCGCGCGTCCTTCAGGCCGTCCCGTCCGTCAGAACAGGATGCCCCCGGTGAGCACGAGCTGGCCGGTCCCCGTCGTGGCGTAGCGTCCCTCGACGAAGGGCGTGATGCCCCCGCCGCCGAACTCGACGCCGCCGAGGAGATTCAGCCCCGTGTTGCTGACCGAGACGCCGCCAGCCTCGCTGTTGGCGTGGTTGAAGCCCGCACCGACATAGGGCCCGAGGTTGCTCTGGCCCGCGAAGCCGTAAGTGGCGTTCGCGTTGATCTCCCAGTAGTCGAAGCCGTCCGGGAAGAAGTAGTCGAAGCTCCCGGCCAGGCCGAAGCCCTGGGCGCCCGGGATGTCGAAGTTGACCCGCGGCCCGACGCCGATGGCCTCGACCTCGGTGCCGTAGTTGCCCTGGACGCCGAAGCTGACCTGCGCGTCGGCCGTGGCCGGCGCCGCGAGGCTGAACGCCCCGGCGATCGCGGCCGCGGTCAGGATTCCCAGGAACTGCTTGCTGAAGCGGTCGAACATGCTGCAACCCCCTCCTCTGAATGATTCTCGTTTTCGAGCCTGATTCGCCCGCGGCCCGAATGTCAGCCTCCAATATACAGCCGTTGTACGGCCAGACTCAAGCCCCGACGTTCCCGTGGGGCCGGGCGGGACCGGCACACGCCGGGGGACGAGCGCGTTGCGGTCGGGGGGTGCCGGGCACTGCGCGTGGGGGCCGCGTGGACCGTCCGGGGGGCTCGCCCTATCTTGCCGGACCCGTGGCCGGGAGGTCCGATATCGGGATCGGAACGCGGCCCGCGGCGGGCGGTAGGATCCCCGTCCGCCGCGGGCGGGCCCGGCCGCGGCCCCGTCCGTCCCCACGACCCCCGCTTCCGAGCGCAGCCATGACCACCGACGCGCCGCCCACCGACCCGGTCGACGCCGGCGCCGGCTCGGCTCCGACGCAGCCGGAGAGGGCCCGGGCCCTGCTGCGGCTGTCCGGCGAGCTGGCCACCAAGTCCCGGCGCACCCGGAGCCGGTTCCAGCGGCGGCTGGCCGACAACCTCCGGGACGCCCTGGACGCCACCGGCGTCGAGGCCGAGGTGGACCGCCAGTGGAGCCGGATGTTCGTCGAGGCCGAGGACGAGCGGGCCTTCGAGGTGCTGGGACGGGTGTTCGGGCTCAGCTCCTACTCGCCGGTGGAGGGGACCTGCGAGCCCCGGCTGGACGCCATCGTCGAGACCGGCGAGCGGCTGTTCCACGACCGGGTCCGCGGGCGGACCTACGCCGTCCGCTCCCGGCGAAGCGGCGAGCATCCCTTCGACTCGCGCGACGTGATGGAGGAGCTGGGCGCCGCCCTCAACCCCGGCGCCGAGGTCGACCTGGACGACCCGGGCGTGGAGGTCCGGGTGGAGGTGCGGGAGGACCGCGCCTACCTGTTCTCCCGCCGGATGGAGGGGGCCGGCGGCCTGCCGGCCGGGGTGCAGGGGAAGGCCCTGGCCCTGGTCTCGGGCGGCTACGACTCGGCGGTGGCCGCCTGGATGGCCCTGCGGCGGGGCGTGGAGGTGGACTACCTCTTCTGCAACCTGGGAGGGGCGGCCTACCGCCGGCTGACCCTCGAGGTCGCCAAGGTCCTGGCCGACGACTGGAGCCACGGCCTCCGTCCCCGGGCCCACGTGCTGGACTTCAACCCGGTGGTGCGGGAGATGGAGGAGAGCGTCGACGGCTCCTACCTCCAGGTGGTCCTGAAGCGGCTGATGTACCGCGCCGGCGCGGAGGTGGCCCGGGAGGTCGGGGCGGAGGCGCTGGTCACCGGCGAGTCCATCGGCCAGGTCTCCTCGCAGACGCTGTCCAACCTCCACGCCATCGACGACGCCGCCGACCTGCCGGTCCTCCGTCCGCTGGCGGGCTTCGACAAGGAGGAGATCATGGCCCGGGCCCGCCGGATCGGGACCCACGACCTCTCCGCCCGGGTCCGTGAGTACTGCGCGCTGACCGCCGACTACCCGGTCACGGCCTCCACGCCCGAGCGGGCCCGGGAGCAGGAGGAGGCCGTGGATCCGGCGGCGGTCGAACGGGCGCTGGAGACGCGGGAGACGGTGGACCTCCGGGGGGTGGAGCCCGCGGAGCTGGTGACCCCGGGCCTCTTCGTCGACGACATCGACGAGGACGCGGTGGTCCTGGACACGCGGGACCGCGAGAGCTACCGGCGCTGGCACCCCGACGGGGCCGAGCGGCGCGAGTTCTCGGAGCTGTCGGCCAGCTTCGACGAGCTGGATCCGGAGCGGACCTACGTCCTCTGCTGCGAGCGGGGGACCCGCACCGCCCACCTGGCCGAGCGGATGCAGGCGGCGGGCTACGAGGCCTACAGCCTGCGGGGCGGGGTCCGGCGCCTGCGCCGGGAGGCCGACCCCGCCGGAGGGGACGACGGGTGAGCGGGGAAGGGGGGACGACGGCCGAGCGCCTGCTGGAGGAGATCCGAGAGGCCGGGGAGGCGCCGGACCACGTCGCCGTCATCATGGACGGCAACGGGCGCTGGGCCCGGCGGCGGGACCTGCCGCGCTGGGAGGGGCACCGGCGGGGGATGGAGGCGGTCCGGGAGACGGTGGAGGCCGCCCTGGCCGTCGGCGTCGACCACCTCACGCTCTACGCCTTCTCGCGCGAGAACTGGGCCCGGCCGGATGAGGAGGTGGAGGCGCTGATGGAGCTGCTCCGCGAGTTCGTCGACCGGGAGAAGGACGAGCTGGCCGATCACGGCGTCCGGGTCCAGGTCTTCGGCGAGCTCGACGACCTGCCCGACAGCGCCCTGCAGGCGGTCGAGGAGCTGCAGCGGGCCACGCGGGAGGGCGACCGGCTCCAGCTCAACCTGGCCATCAGCTACGGGGGGCGGGCCGAGATCGTCCACGCGGCGCGGAAGCTCGCCCGCAAGGCCGTGCTGGACACCCTGCGGGCCGAGGACATCGACGAGGGCCGCTTCGCGGAGGAGCTGTACACGGCCGGCTGGCCGGATCCCGACCTGCTGATCCGGACCTCGGGCGAGGAGCGGATCTCCAACTTCCTGCTCTGGCAGATCGCCTACGCCGAGCTCCGGGTCGACGACGTGCTGTGGCCCGACTTCGACCGGGGCGCCTTCTACCGGGCGATCCGCGACTTCCAGGGCCGCGATCGCCGCTTCGGCGGCATCGGGACCTGAGGGCCGGCGTGGGCGCGGGCCCGGGGGGGCGGCCGCCGGAGGGCGGGGGCCGGAGACGGTGAGCCGGGAGCTGCGGCGTCGCCTGGCCGTGGCCGGGGTGGGCATCCCCCTGTGCGCGGCCGTCACGTGGGTCGGCGGATGGTTCTTCGTGGCGGGCGTCGCCCTGCTGGCCGCGGTCGGCGCCGCCGAGATGGTGGGGATGCTCCGCGGGGCGGGGCGGCCCGTCCTGCCTGTGCCGACCGTGGCGGCCTCGGCGGCCCTGCCGGTGGCCGCGGCGGCGCTGGGCGTCGGGCCGGCCTGGACGGCGGCGGCCGCCGTGGCCCCGGCGGCGCTCGCCCTGGCGCTGGTCCGGTACGAGCCCGGGGAGGGTCCCGCCACGGCGGCGGCGCTGGCGGCGTTCTCGGTCCTCTACGTGGGCGGGCTCCTCTCGTTCGCCGTGCCCCTTCGGGCCGACCACGCGTCGGCGCGGATCCCCGGGACCCTGGTGTTCTTCCTGCCGGTGGTGGTCACCTGGATCGTGGACACCGCCGCCTACTTCGGGGGGCGGGCCTGGGGGCGGCGGCCGCTGGCGCCGTCGGTGAGCCCCAACAAGACCGTGGCCGGCGCGGTGGCCGCCCTGGCGGCGGGCCCCGCGGCGACGGCGGCCTACGCCGCGGCGGTGCTCCCGCTGGCGGGGGGCGCGGGCGGCCCGCTCCCGGGCCTGGGCCTCCTGCCGGCGGCGGCGCTGGGGCTGCTGCTGGCCGCGGCGGCGGTGATGGGCGACCTGGCCGAGTCGGCCGTCAAGCGGGAGTGCGGGGCCAAGGACGCCTCCGACCTCCTGCCGGGACACGGCGGCCTCATGGACCGGATGGACTCGCTGCTGTGGACGATCCCGGTGGCCCACCTCTTCCTGGCCTGGACGGGGGCGGCCGGATGACGCCCCGGGGGGTGGCGGTGCTCGGCGCCACCGGCTCGATCGGCCGCTCGACGGCGGCGGTCCTCCGACGCCATCCGGACCGTTTCCGGGCGGCGGTGCTGACCGCACGCAGCAGCGCCCGCGAGCTGGACCGCCTGGCCCGCGAGCTGGAGCCCGATTTCGTGGCGCTGGCCGACGAGCCGCCCGCGGATTTCGAGCCCGCCTGGGAGGGCGAGTGGCGCTTCGGCCGCGAGGCGGTGGTCGAGGCCGCCGCGGCGCCGGGGGTGGAGATCGCGGTGAACGCCCTGGTCGGGGTGGCGGGTCTCGAGCCCACGGTGCGGGCGCTCCGGGCGGGCCGGCGGGTGGCGCTGGCCAACAAGGAGTCGCTGGTGGCCGGGGGCGAGCTGGTGCTGGACGCCCGGCGGGAGGGGGACGGCGAGCTGGTGCCGGTCGACAGCGAGCACAGCGCCGTCCACCAGTGCCTCGAGGGCCGGCGCCGGCGGGACGTCCGGAGGATCGTGCTCACCGCCTCGGGCGGGCCCTTCCGGGAGGTCCCGGCCTCCCGGTTCCCGGGGCTGGGGCCGGAGGACGCCCTGGACCACCCCACCTGGGAGATGGGCCCGAAGATCACGGTGGACTCGGCCACCCTGGCCAACAAGGCGCTGGAGGTCGTCGAGGCCCACCACCTGTTCGGCCTGGGCTACGACCGCATCGACGTCGTCGTCCATCCCCAGTCGGTGGTCCACGCCCTGGTGGAGCTGCGGGACGGGTCGGTGCTGGCCCAGGTGGGCGAGCCCGACATGGAGCTTCCGATCCTCCACGCGCTGGCCCATCCGGACCGGCCGGACGACGGCGGCGCCGACTTCGATCCGGTGGCGGCGGGCCCCCTCACCTTCGAGGAGCCCCGCCGGGCGGACTTCCCCATGCTGGAGCTGGGGGAGGCGGCCGGCCGCCGGGGCGGCACGGCGCCGGCGGTCTTCAACGCCGCCAACGAGGTGGCCGTGGAGGCGTTCCTCGCCGGCGAGCTGGACTTCCCGGGCATCCCCGCGGTGGTGGAGGGGTGCCTGGAGCGGGTGGGGGCGGGCCCCCTGGAGAGCCTCGAGGCCGTCCGGGCCGCCGACGCCGAGGCGCGGGAGGCGGCCGCCCGCGCCGTCGATCGGCGACGGGCCGGGAACGGCGCGGGGTCGTGAGGGTGTCAAGGGACGGCCGGGAAGGTCCGCGTCCGGCCCCGACGACCCGGAGCCGGCCGCCCGGTCGCCGACGCCCCGAACGCGAACCCCCCGAGACCGCGAGTCACCCGTGCTGACCACCCTCGTCGCCGTGGCCGTCATCCTGGGCGGCCTGATCTTCGTCCACGAGCTGGGCCACTTCTGGGCCGCCAAGGCGGTGGACATCGAGGTGCCCCGCTTCTCCATCGGGCTGGGCCCGAAGATGGTGGGCTTCCGGCGCGGCGAGACCGAGTACGTCATCTCCTGGCTCCCGCTGGGCGGCTACGTGAAGATGGCCGGCATGGGCGAGGAGGAGGCGTTCGAGGGGATCGAGGGCGAGGGGAGCCCGGAGGACCGGGAGCCCTCGGACCGGGACTTCGACGCCAAGCCGATCTGGGCGCGGGGGCTGGTGCTCTCGGCGGGCGTGGGGATGAACTTCCTCTTCGCGGTGGTGGCCTTCGCGCTCATCGCGGCGGTGTGGGGCGTCGAGCCCGAGCGGGAGGCGCGGGTGGGATCGGTGGACGAGACGAGCCTCCCCGCCGAGGCGATGGGCCTGGCGCGGCTGCCGCCCGGGGCGCGGGTGGAGGCGGTGAACGGCGAGACGGTGGAGACCTTCCAGGACCTGCAGGTGGCCCTGGCCACCGCGCCGCCCGGCTCGACGAGGCTCCGGCTGGCCGACGGCGGGACCCTGGCGTTCCGCATGCCCGAGGGCGAGGAGGACCGCCAGGCGGCCGCCCGGGCGCTGGGCTCCGCCGCGGGCGTCGACGTGGAGCCGGTGATCGGCCGGGTGGTCGAGGGCAGCCCGGCCGACTCGGCCGGCCTCCGTCCGGGCGACCGGGTGCTGACGCTGGCCGGCCGCCCGGTGGAGAGCTGGCAGGCCTTCGCGGCACGGGTGGAGGGGCGGCCCGGCGAGGCGCTCCCGCTGGAGGTGATGCGCGACTCCGGCCGGGTCCGCCTGGAGATCCGACCGTCCGAGAACGTCCTGGCCTCGGCCGGGGACACCCTCCGCTACGGACGGGTCGGGGCCGCCGCCGAGCGCGACGCCCTGGAGGCCGCGCTGGCCGGCGCCGGCCGCCGGCTGGGCCCCCTGGAGGCGGCCGGCTACGGGTTCTCCCAGACCTGGAGCTGGACGGTCCGCACCCTGGAGATCGTCGGCGGGATGGTCAGCGGGGCGATCTCCGCCGACACCCTGGCCGGCCCGGTCCGGATCGCCGAGATGAGCGGCGACGTGGCCCGGATGGGGGCGGTGGCCTTCCTCAGCTTCATGGCGATCCTGTCGGTGAACCTGGCCATCCTGAACCTGCTGCCGATCCCGGTGCTGGACGGCGGCCAGCTCGTCTTCCTGGGCATCGAGGCGGTGCGCGGGAAGGCGGTGAGCCCGGAGACGCGGGTCCGGTGGACCCAGGTGGGGGTGGTGCTGGTCGCCGCGCTCATGATCTGGGCCATCGGCAACGACCTGCTGCACGTCTTCGGCTGAGGCCCGGGCCGGCGCGGGGCCGACCGGGCCGCCGTCCGGGCGCCCCGGC
>CAZJJO010000042.1:0-15942 GCA_964546375.1 uncultured Gemmatimonadota bacterium | reverse complement strand
GGGTAATCGATGTAGCCGGCCGCCCCGCCCTGGTAGAAGGTCTCGGGGTCGGGCTCGTTGAGCGGCAGATCCCGGGCGAAGCGCTCGGGCAGGTCGGGGTTGGCCAGGAAGGGCTTGCCGAAGCTGACCAGCTCCGCCCGGCCCGAGGCGATGGCCTCGTTGGCGCCCTCGCGGCCGTAGCCTCCGTTCAGGATCACCGTGCCCCCGAAGGCCTCCCGCATCCGGGTGACCACCGGGTGCTCCTCGCCCTCGTGGCTCGCCGGGTCGGGCTCGACCACGTGCAGGCAGGCGATCCCCCGCTCGGCCAGCGCCTCGGCCGCGGCCCCGAAGGTCGCCGCCGGGTCGGAGTCCTCCATGTCGTTGTAGGGGTTGAGGGGGGAGAGCCGGACGCCCACCCGCCCGGTCCCCCAGACCTCCACCAGCGCGTCGGTGACCTCGGCCAGGAAGCGGACCCGGCCCTCCACCGATCCGCCCCACCGGTCCTCGCGCCGGTTGGTGCCGTCCCTCAGGAACTGGTCGACCAGGTAGCCGTTGGCGCCGTGCAGCTCCACCCCGTCGAAGCCCGCCCGTCGGGCCCGGTCGGCCGCCCGCCGGAAGTGCCCGACCGCCTCCTCGACCTCTTCGGTCTCCAGCGCACGCGGCGGGACGAAGGGCTTCTCGCCCTCCCCGGTCCGGATCGATCCCTCGGGGCGGACCGCCGACGGCGCCACCGGACGTCGCCCCTCCGGCTGGGTCCGGGGATGGGAGATGCGGCCGCAGTGCCAGAGCTGGGAGAAGATCCGCCCGCCCTCGCGGTGGACGGCGTCGACGACGTCGCCCCACTTTTCCTCCTGGCGGTCGGTGTGGAGGCCGGGGATGCCGGGATAGCCGTGGCCCCGGGGCTCCACCGGCGTCGCCTCGGTGACGATGAGGCCGGCCGAGGCCCGCTGGGCGTAGTAGGCGGCCACCAGGTCGGTGGGCGCCCCGCCCTCCCCCGCCCGGCAGCGGGTCATGGGGGCCATGACCGTCCGGTTGGGCAGCTCGAGGTCGCCCAGGCGGACGGGGGTCAGGAGGGGCTGGTCGGACGGGGGCTGGCTCATCTCGGACGTCGCCGGTCGGGGGGCGGGGGGACGGCGCGGCGTCGGCGGGAGGCGTTCAGCCGGAGGCGGGCTCGGTCTCGGGGGCCTCCTCCGGCTCCCCGGAGGACCGGTCCGGGCCGTCGTCCGCCTCGAGGTCCTCGTCGGCGAGGCGTTCGCCCACCATCTCGCCGCGGACCTCCTGGAGCGCCTCGAGCCGGCCGGCGGCCTCGGCCCGCGCCTCGTCCTCGTCGGCCTCCCGCCGGGCCCGGACGGCGTCGCGGATGCGCTCGTCCAGGAACCGTCGCAGCTTCTTGATCCGGAGCAGCACGCGTCGTGGAGTCATGGGGGAGAGATGCCGGAGCAACCACCACGCCAGCCGGCGCCGCTGGACCGGCGGGCCCCGCCGGCGGAGGAGCTGGAGACGGCCACGCTGGCCCTGGGCTGCTTCTGGGGGCCCGACGCCCGCTTCGGCACCGTCCCGGGCGTCGTCCGGACCCGCGTGGGCTACGCCGGCGGCGAGCGGCCCCGTCCGAGCTACCGGGCCCTCGGGGACCACATCGAGACGGTCCGGGTGGAGTACGACCCGGAGCGGATCGCCTACCGCGAGCTGCTGCGCCTCTTCTGGGCCGCCCACGACCCGGCCCGCGAGGCGCCGAAGCGCCAGTACGCCTCGGCGATCTTCGTGGACGGGCCGGAGCGGCGACGGGAGGCCGAGGCGTCGCGCTCCCGGTGGGAGGCCCGCTCGGGGCGGGAGGCGGCCACCGAGCTGATCGAGCTGGAGCGGTTCTGGCCGGCCGAGGCGTACCACCAGAAATACCGCCTGCGACAGCACCCGCCCCTGCTGGACGCGGTGCGCCGGCGACGCCCCACCGGCCGGGGCCTGGTGGACAGCACCGTGGCGGCCCGGCTGAACGGCCTGGTGGCGGGCCACGGGACCGGCCTGCTGGAGCGGGAGCTGGAGCTGTACGGGCTGGACGGGGAGGCCGAGCGCTACCTCCGCGGCGTCGTCGGAGGCGGGCGCTGAGCCCGGACCCGGGCGGGACGGGCTCCAGGGGCCTGTCCGCCCGATCGCACGCGGGCCGGCGCCGGCCCGCCCGAGGCACGGTTCTGGTATCGTCGCACGGAGGGCCGGACGCCGGCCCCGGCTCACCGAGCGACCGAGCCTGTCACCGAGCTCTCCCCCGATCCCGCGCCGCTCATGACCCGTCCCGAGGACGCTCCCGCCGCCGACGACCGTCTCCTGGACCTGGCCGTGGTCGGCGCCGGCCCCTGCGGCATCGCCGTCGGCGCCGCGGCGGCGCGGACGGAGCTGAGCTGCGTCCTCTTCGACGAGGGTCCGCTGACCGCCTCCCTGGTGGACTACCCGCCCTACATGACCTTCTTCAGCACCGCCGACAACCTGGAGATCGCCGGGGTGCCCTTCGTGATGCCCCGCGGCAAGCCGGACCGGGAGGACGCGCTGGCCTACTACCGGCGGGTCGCCGACCACTTCGAGCTGGAGGTCCACCAGCACGAGCCGGTGCTCTCGGTGGAGGGGGAGGCCGGCGACTTCCGGCTCCGGACCCGCCCCCGCGCCGGCCGGGAGCGGCGCTGGCGGGCCCGGGCGGTGGTGGTGGCCACCGGCTCCTTCCACGAGCCGAACCGCCTGGACGTGCCGGGCGAGGAGCTGGACAAGGTCCGGCACCGCTACGACGAGCCCCACCCGTACTGGGACCAGGACGTGCTGGTGGTGGGCGGCGGCAACTCGGCCGTCGAGGCGGCGCTGGAGACCTGGCGGGCCGGCGCCCGGGTGACCTTCGTCCACTTCGAGGAGGAGCTGGACCCCGGCGTGAAGCCGTGGATCCGCCCGGACATCGAGAACCGCTTCGCGGAGGGGAGCATCCCGGTCCGCTGGCGGACGCGTGTGGAGGAGATCACGCCGACCTCGGTCGTCCTCCGCGACCTGGAGACGGGCGAGACCGACGAGATCGCCAACGACTGGGTGCTGGCCATGACGGGCTGGCACGCCGACCCGGCCCTGCTCCGCTCGCTGGGCGTGGAGGTGGACCCGGAGAGCGGCGTCCCCGCCCACGACCCCGGGACCATGGAGACCAACGTGGAGGGCGTCTACATCGCCGGGGTGCTGGCGGCGGGCGACGACGCCAACCGCATCTTCATCGAGAACGGCAAGCACCACGGCCCGCGCATCGTCCGGCACCTGGCCGGCCGAGCGCCGGCGGGGGCGGCCCGGTGAGCGGGGCGGGACGCGCCCTCCTGGCGGCCGCCGGGGCCCTGGGTCTGCTGGCTGCCGGGCCGGCGCACGGACAGCCGGCGGGGGCGCTCGACGTGCGGCTGGCGGCGGACCCGGAGGCCCCCGGCGCGCCGGGCACCGCCCGGGTGCGGCTCTCCGAGCCCGCCCACGTGGCGGTCTTCGAGATCCGGCCCGGCCACGGGGCGGTGATGCGGTGGCCCTCCGAGGGCGCCTCCGGCCGGCTGTCGGCCGGCCGCCACGACCTGCCGCTCGGGGAGGGACGGTTCGGCTTCCCCGACGACCGGACCCTTCCCCTCCCGGGCTTCCCCGACCACCGGCGGGTGGGGCACCTCTTCCGACCCCACCTGCTGGTCGTGGCCTCCCGCCGTCCGCTCTGGCTCTCGAACCACCGCCACGGACGGCTCTTCCAGCCGCGGCGGGTCTTCCCGTCGGTGGGCACCATGGTGAACGCCCTCCTCCGCGACGTCCTGCCCCACCCGCACCGGGTGCGATGGTCCTTCGACCTGGTGCCCTCCCTCCCGCTCCGCCGGGGCTTCCGGCCCCTTCCCCACCGCCGCCGGCACCCGCCGCCCCGCTAGCGTGCCCGCCGGGGTCCGGGCCCCGGGCGACGGAGCTGAAGCAACCGGCCGGCGATTCCGTACGGTCGGGCGGGCCCGTCCCGGAAGCGGAGGCCGGTATCCGGCCCGGGCGAGGTCGAGCACAAGACGAGCCGCGAACGACGAGAGCCGAGGAGACGCCATGCCGAAGACGACGATCCGCCCCCGCCGCGAGCACCGATTCGCCCGGGAGGGGGCTCCCCCCCGCCGGGCCGGCCTCCCCGCCCCCGCCCGGGCGGCGATGGCCGCCGTCCTGGCGCTGGCCGCGTCGCTCGCCCTGGCCGGTCCGGCTCCCGCTTCCGCCCAGCAGGCCGACGCTCGATCGGCTGCCGCCGGCCACTGGGAGGGCGCGATCGAGCTGCCCGGCAACGAGCTGGCCGTCCGGGTCGACCTGGCGCGGTCCGGGGACGGCTGGCGGGGCGAGGTCGACGTGCCGGCCCAGGGCGCCCGGGACGTGGCGCTGAGCGACGTCCGGGTCCGGGGCGACTCGGTGACCTTCTCGATGGCCGGCGTCCCCGGCGAGCCGACGTTCCGCGGGACGGTGGCCGACGGCGACACCGCGCGGATGACCGGCGACTTCCGCCAGTCCGGCCAGACGTTCCCGTTCTCCCTGGCGCGGACCGGGCCGGCGGAGCTCTCGGACGGCGACGCCGGGGACGAGGGGGCGGGGGCGGCGGCCGGGTCCGCCGCCGATCCCCTGGCCGGCTTCGACGACTTCGTCGAGGGGGCGCTGGAGGACTTCGGCGTCCCGGGCGCGGCGGTGGCCGTGGTGCGCGGCGACTCGGTCCTGCTGGCTCGGGGCTACGGCGTCCGCGACCGGGACAGCGGGGCCCCCGTCACCCCCCGCACCGTGATGCCCATCGGCAGCTCCACCAAGGCGTTCACCTCCCTGCTCGTGGGCACCCTCGTGGAGGACGGCGAGCTGGCCTGGGACGAGCCGGTCCGGAGCTGGCTGCCGGAGTTCCGCCTGCAGGACGACGTGGCCACCGAGCAGGCCACCCCCGTGGACCTGCTGACCCACCGGACCGGCCTGCCCCGGCACGACCTGCTCTGGTACGGCTCCCCCTTCGAGCGGGAAGAGCTCTTCCGCCGGCTCCGTCACCTGGAGCCCAGCGCCGAGTTCCGCTCCACCTTCCAGTACAACAACCTGATGTACATGACCGCCGGCCTCCTGGCCGGTCGGGTGGCCGACGCCTCCTGGGAGGAGCTGGTCCGGAGCCGGATCCTCGAGCCGCTGGGGATGGACCGGACTTCGGTGACGATGGCGGGGCTGGGGGGCGCCGACGACGCGGCCACCGGCTACCGCGAGGCCTCCTCCGAGGCCGCCGGGGAGGGCGAGGGCGCCGACGCCCCGCCGGTGGCCATGGACTACCGCGAGATCGACGCCATGGGGCCGGCCGGATCGATCAACTCCACCGTCCTGGACATGGCCCGGTGGATCCGCCTCCAGCTGAACGGCGGAGCCGTCGACGGGACCCGGGTGGCCGACGAGGCGACGGTGCGGCGGACCCATCGTCCGGAGATGGTCGTCGAGGGCGGGGTCTTCTCGGCCCTGCTCGAGCAGCCGGAGATGCCCTACGTGATGTACGGCCTGGGCTGGTTCGTCCAGCCCTACCGGGGGCACCGGATGATCCACCACGGCGGCAACATCGACGGCTTCTCCGCCCGGGTCAGCTTCCTGCCCGACGAGGGCGCGGGCGTGGTCGTCCTGTCGAACCGGAACGCCACGACGCTCCCGACGGTCGTGACGCTCCGCGCGTTCGACCGCCTGCTGGGCCTGGAGCCCGTCGACTGGACCGCCCGCTACCAGGGCCTCCAGCAGCAGGTCGAGTCCGCCCGGCGGGCCGGCGGGGACCTGCGGGAGGTCCACCGCAAGGAGGGCACCTCCCCCACGCATCCGCTCGAGGACTACGCCGGGACCTACCGCGACGCCGGCTACGGCGACCTCCGGATCCGGCGGGGCGAGAGCGGCCTGACGGCCGTCTTCCACGGCGAGGAGATCGCGCTCGAGCACTGGCACCACGACGCGTGGCAGGCGTCGCTGGGGGAGCCCTTCGACCTGGACCTGCTCCTGCAGTTCGAGACCAACCGTCGGGGCGACGTGGCCGCCCTCACCGTGCCGCTGGAGGGCCAGGTGGAGCCGATCCGGTTCGAGAAGCGCCCGCCGGCCTCGATGTCCGATCCGGACTTCCTGCGGAAGCTGACCGGCCGCTACCGGCTGATGGGCCTCACCGCCCGGGTGGAGCGGCGGGACGGGACCCTGACGCTGACCGTGCCCGGCCAGCCCACCTACCGCCTCGAGCCCTACCGGGGCACCGAGTTCGACCTGGCCGACCAGGCCGGCTACAGCGTCCGCTTCCGGATGGAGGACGGCCGCGCCGTCGAGATGCTGATGATCCAGCCCAACGGCGTCTTCACCGCCGAACGGGCCTCCGGGGAGGAGGACGAGGCCTCCGACGGCGAGGCGCCGGACGGCGGGAACGGCGCCGGGGCGGGCGGTGGCTGAACCGGAGGCCCCGGCCGGGCGGCGGCTGTGCCTGGTCACTGGCGCCAACGCGGGGATCGGCCGGGCGACGACCCTGCGCCTCGTCCGGCGCGGCCACCCGGTGGTGATGGGATGCCGCAGCCGGCGACGGGCCCGGGAGGCCCGGGACGCGATCCGGGAGGAGGTGCCCTCGGCGCGGCTGACGATCCTGGAGCTCGACCTGGCCGACCTCTCGTCGGTCCGCGACGCCGCCGCGGCCTTCCGCGAGGACCACGGGCGGCTCGACGTCCTGGTGGCCAACGCCGGCGTCTACCGGGCCCGGCTCCGGCGGACCGGGGCGGGCTTCGAGGAGACGATGGCGGTGAACCACCTGGGCCACTTCCTGCTCGCCCGGGAGCTGTCCGGGCCGCTCCGCCGGGCCGACGGCCGGGTGCTGGCGGTGAGCTCCGAGGCCCACCGGCGCGGGGACCTGCGCGGCCGGCCCCTGGAGGCGGTCCTCCGGGGGACGGAGGATTTCGACGGGGTGCAGGCGTACTGCGACGCCAAGCTGGCCAACGTGCTCTGGGCCCGGGAGCTGGCCCGGCGCGAGCCCGACCGCGGCGTCGCCGCGGCCGCCGTCCATCCGGGCATGCTGGCGACCCGGATCTGGAACCGGAACCGGGACCTCCTGAGCCTCCTCGCCCGGGTCGCCAAGCCCTTCATGGGATCGCCCGCCGCGGGCGGCCGGGCGGTGGCCCGCCTGGCGCTGGCCCCGGCCGACGAGCTGGGCGAGGGCCGCTACTTCGACCGGACCGAGCCCGTCGATCCCTCCCCCCAGGCCCGGGACCCCGACCTGGCCCGCCGCCTGTGGGAGGCCAGCGAGCGGGCCGTGGGGACCGCCTGAGGCGTCCGCCGGCGGTCCGGGCCGGCGCCCGGCTCCCGCCCGTCGACCGGCGGCGGCGGGACCGGCGTCGCCCCGGGCGGCCGCCGCCTCAGTCCTCCGGCCCGTCCACCCGCAGCGACGTCCGCGCGGTCACCGGCTCCCGCCCCGGCGGCCGCAGGGTGACCTCCACCTCGTACCGGCCGGGCTCCAGCGTGGCCGGGAGCGCCAGGACGAGGCCCCCCGGATGGATCCGCCCCTCCCGAACCGGCGCCGTGGGCCAGCCGACGGTCACCTCCCGGGGATCGTCGGCCAGGCCCAGCCCCCGGGCCATCCCTTCCAGGAAGCCCCCGTCGTCGCCGACCAGCCGCACCTCGGTCCGTCCGCCCCGCAGCGCGCCCGACCGTCCGTAGGCCTCCCAGTACAGCCCCACCCGCTCGCCCGGCCGGGCCGGGCCGGGCGGACGGGCCCGGGCCGCCGCCTCCGCCAACGTCGGCCGGTCCCCGGCCCGCCGCAGGACCCCGTCCGCGGTGTCGGGCTCGGTCCGGCCCCTCCCCCCTGCCCCGGACGGTGCCGTGAGCATCAGGTCGGAGAGCCCGGGAACGCCCTCGGGACGCTCCGGCGGGCGGAGCCCCGTCCGGTGCCGGGCCGCGCGCCGGCCCTTTCGATGCACCACCTCCAGCGAGGCCACCGCCGGCCGGGGCGGGGCGGCCACCGACAGCCGGCCGTCGGGTCCCCGCTGCCGCCCCCCGGCGGCCGCCGCGGGGCCGTCCGGTCCCGCCTCCACCCGGAGGCTCGCCTCGGCCCCGTCCCCCTCCTCCCACCGCCAGGCCGCCACCAGCCGCAGGCTGTCGGGGCGGGGGAAGCGGTAGATCCGAGCCGCCGGCCGGACCAGCGTGTCCAGGGCCGGCGGCGCGTACTCGCTCCGGGGCTCGTCCGGGTCGAGCGGCCAGCTCTCCGGCCCCGCCCTCGACGGCTCCTCCAGCACGGGAGCGGGCGGGACCATCCGCCGGGCCGAGGGGTCGTGGTGGGCCACCACCGTGGGCTCGGCCTCCAGGCCGTAGTGGCCGGGACGGACGCGCTCGAAGCCGATGGGCCAGCCGTAGCGGATCGTCAGCTCGGCCAGGTCGTCGCCCCAGGCGGTCCCGAAGGGCCCGTCGGCGTCGCGCTGGAGCCGACAGCGGACCCGCCGGGCCAGGTGGCCGGCCCGGCGGCCGCTCCCGGGCACCGACCAGAGCGGATCGGCCAGCCACCAGAGCCGCTCCAGCCAGGCGTCCCGCGCCACGCCCTCCCGGGCCTCCAGCCGGTCGGCCGCCTCGTCCTCCAGCAGGGCCGCCGGGTCGGTCCAGCGGCGCCGGGTGGCGTCCGGCATCGCCGCCAGGGCGTCGGCGAAGACGTCGTCGGCCGCCCGGGGCTCGCCGGCCCGGTGGAGGGCGAACGCCTCGAGGGCGCGGCACCACCAGGCCTCCGCCCGGCAGGCCCGGGCCGCCGCCGCGGCCGCCGCCGGTCGACCGGCCCCGACCAGGTAGCGGACCCGCTGGCCCGCGATCCACCCGTCGCCGGGGAGCGCCCGGGCGGCCCGATCCAGCCGCCGGATCAGCGCCCACCGGCCCCTGCGGACGTCCGGATGCTCGGCCCGCGGCTCCCAGCCGGGACCGTCCCCGTGGAAGAGGCAGTAGCGGCCGACCCGCTCGTCGCAGCGGTCGCCGGTCCCGGAGCCGGTGGGCGGGAGGCGGAGCCGCCGGCGTCGCTCGAAGTCGCGCTGCCGGTCCCGGACCTCGTCGACGACCTCCGCCGAGTCGACCGCCTGGGCCGCCCCTGGCGCGGGAGCGGCCGGGAGGAGCACCGCGGCGGCCAGCGCCGCCGCGGCCGTCCCCCGGGCCGGGGAGCGGGAACGGGGTCCGCCCCGTCGACGGACGGCGGGGGGGTGTGGCTGTCGGGTCCGGCCGGTCACGGGGACCTCCTCGCCTGCTGCGACGTCGCCGTCGGCGCCTCGGGCGGGACGACCACGGAGGGAAAGCTACCCGCCGGCCGGCCCCGCTGGTAGCGATCCTGCAGGGATGGCCCGACGAGCCGCACGACCACCCGATCCGGAGGCGCCATGCCCGAGCTGCCCGACGTCGAGCTCGCCCGCCGCACGCTGGAGGAGGCCGCGGCCGGCCGCCGGTTCACGGGCGCGGCGGTCGAGGAGCCCGGCCTGCTGGCCGAGGGTCTGACGGCGGAGGCCCTGGACGAGGCCGTGGCCGGCGCCGGGCTGGCCGGCGGGCGCCGGCACGGGAAGCAGCTCTTCGGCGGCCTCGAGGGCGGTCCCTGGCTCCGCTTCCACTTCGGCATGAGCGGTTTCCTGGCCTGGACCGACGGGGACGGGGCTCCCTCCGACTACCCCTACGTGACCTTCGGCCTGGAGGGGGGACGCCGCCTCGCCTTCGACTGCCGCCGCAAGCTGGGCGAGATCGAGCTCGTCGACGACCCCGACGCCTGGGCCGAGGAGCACGGCCTGGGGCCCGACGCGCTGGCGCTGGGCGCCGACGGCTTCGTCGAGGCGATGGAGGGGAAGCGGGGCATGGTCAAGACGGCGCTGATGGACCAGTCCCGGATGGCCGGCGTCGGGAACGAGTTCTCCGACGAGGTCCTCCATCGGGCCCGGCTCTACCCGCGCGCGAAGATGGCCGACCTGGACCCGGACGATCGCCGGGAGCTCTACGCGATCCTGGAGGAGACGCTCCGGACGGCCGTGGACCGGGGGATGGAGCCCGACGCCCTGCCCGGGGACTGGCTGCTGCCGGACCGACGGGAGGGAGCCGACTGCCCCCGCTGCGGCGGGGCGATCACGCGGATCGAGATCTCGGGGCGGGGCTGCTACCTCTGTCCCGACTGCCAGCCGGAGACCGCCGGATGAAGGGAGAGGCCATGGAGCCGGACGTGCGGCACGTGCCCGAGGAGGGCCGCTTCGAGATCCCGGTCGACGACGGGGAGGCCTACCTGGACTACGAGGGGCCCGAGGCGGGCGTCGTGGACTTCCGCTCGACCTTCGTCACCCCCGAGCACCGGGGCGAGGGGCTGGCGGGCCGGATCGTCCTCGCCGCCCTCCGCTGGGCGCGGGACGAGGGGCTCGAGGTGACGCCCACCTGTCCGTACGTCCGGAGCGTCATGACCGAGAAGCACCCCGAGTTCGCCTCCCTCGCCGCCGGGGAGGACGGGGCCGACGGGGCGGACGGGAGTGGCTGACGGGCCGGCGGGGCGTGCCTCCGGCCGACGGCGGCGACCTCGACCACGCCTGGGACCTGTCGCCCGACGAGGCGCGGGCCCTCCAGCGCCGCCTCCGGGATCGGGTCGAGGTCGAGCCCCCGGCGGACTTCGATCCGACCCTGGTGGGCGGGGCCGACATGTCCATCGGCCGCGGAGAGTCGGTGGGCCACGCCGCCGTGGTCGTGGTCGACCGCGGCACCATGGAGACGGTGGCCTCGTCCTCGGCCGAGGTCCGGGTGGAGTTCCCCTACGTCCCCGGCCTGCTCTCCTTCCGGGAGCTGCCCGCCCTGGAGGCCGCCTGGGCCGACCTGGAGGTCCGGCCCGACGTCGTCGTCTTCGACGGCCACGGCCGGGCCCACCCCCGCCGCTTCGGCCTTGCCTGCCACGCCGGCCTCCGGCTGGACGTGCCGGCCACGGGCTGTGCCAAGTCCGTGCTGGTCGGCGACCACGAGGCGCCGGGACGGGACCGGGGATCGACGGCCGACCTGGTCCACGAGGGCGAGCGGGTGGGCGCCGCCCTCCGGACCCGCGACGACGTCCGCCCGGTCCTCGTCTCCCCCGGCCACCGGATCGACCTGGCGACGGCGCTGGAGGTCGTCCTCTCGGTCAGCCCCCGGTACCGGATCCCCGAGCCGGTCCGTCGGGCCGACCGCCTGGTGGGGCGACTGAGGCGGGAGGCCCGGGGGAAGGGCTGAGCTCCCGGACCCGCGGGCGCCGTCGTTCGGCGAGTCCGGCGCGGCCCGTTCGGGTCGCCCCGGGTCAGGCGTCCCGGAGCTCCTCCAGGTCGTAGGCGGTGTCGCGCCACTCGATGCGGCCGGTCACCAGCGCCTTGAGGGCCGACCGCCACCCGATGTAGCCGAGGATCAGCGCGGTGAAGGGGACGGCGAGCCCGTGCCAGGGCGAGTGGCCGTAGAAGCGCGCGTTGTCGGCGTAGAGCACGAAGAGCACGGCCAGGATCCCGGCGTTCACCCAGCGGACCGCCCCCTCGGCCACGACCACCGCCGCCGCCGGCCAGGTGAGGAAGAGCAGCAGCCCCGCCGTCCCCACCGCCACCCGCAGCAGGCTGTAGCCCGCCACCGAGAAGGCGTTCTTCTCCAGCCCCCGCACCAGCTCGCCCAGGCTGGCGTACCACTCGACCGAGAGGACCCGGTGGCCGAACACCGGGGCCTGCCGGTGCCCGTGCTGCTTGAGCAGGCGCCCCAGCTTCAGGTCGTCGGCCGGACGGAGCGCGATGGGGTCGTGGCCGCCCACCTCGTGGTAGGCCGCGGCCCGCACCAGGTTGAAGGCCCCGGTGCCCACGTAGCGGCCGCTGTCGGGGTCCCGGGCCCGCCAGGGCCGGAAGTAGATGCCGAACAGCATCTTGAAGGTCCCCGTCACCGCCTCGAGCAGGCGGCCGGGCAGCGTGAGGTCGGGGATGGCCGTGATGTGGTCCAGCCCCTCACGCTCCAGGTAGCCCGCCGCCCGCCGCAGGGCCCCGGGCGCCATGACGACGTCGGCGTCGGTGAAGAGCAGCAGCTCGCCCCCGGCCCGATCGGCGCCCCGGTGCAGGGCGTGGTTCTTCCCCAGCCAGCCGTCGGGCAGCTCCTCCAGGTGCACGACCTCCAGGCTCGGGTACGTCCCGGCCATCTCGTCCAGGATCCGCCCGGTGTCGTCGGAGGAGCGGTCGTCCACCGCCACCACCTGGAGGCGGGGATAGTCCTGCTCGAGGACCGAGCGCAGGGCCGGACGGATCTTCCGCTCCTCGTTGCGGGCCGGCACCACGACCGACAGGCTCGGCGCCTCCGCGTCCCCGACCGGCTCGGCGTCGCGAAGGAAGTCGATCCGGCGGTTGCCCGCGGCCAGCCGCACCCCCAGGACCATCCATCCCGCCAGGGTCGCCAGGCCGAGCAGCAGGAGGGGGCGCTGGAGGAGGTCGCTCATGGCACTCCGTCCGGGACGAGGGTCGCCTCCCGGGCGGTGCCCGGGACGGGGCCTCCAACATCTCGGGTCCGACCTCTCCTTGCAAAGATTGCACGCCCGGCCGTCCCCCGGCTGCCAGAACGACAAGCGAGGCCGGTGATCTCCCCCCTCCTGACGTGCACGCGGCTTGCACCCACGAGGCCCACGGAGCGGTCGCTCCCGGCCCCGCGCCGCCGGGAGGGACCCTCCCCGAGGCCGACGGCCGCGGCGGCCGTCGGCGCGGTCGAGCCGTGAAGCGGGAGGAGCACGAACCCCAGACACGGGAGGTCACCATGCTGCCGAGCACCACCGGACGCCGCGCGGCCCGGACGCCCCGCTCGATCCCGGGCCTGCGCAACGAGCTGGACCGCCTGTTCGAGGACTTCCTCGATCGGCCGGGCGCGGGAGCCGGCCGGCTCACCCCGCCCGCGGACCTCTGGGAGACCGAGGACGCGTTCGCGGTCGAGATGGAGCTGCCCGGCTTCCACCGCGACGACATCGACGTCGCGATCGACCAGGGCAACCTCACCGTCACCGGTCGGCGGGACGTCGACGCGGCCGAGGACGCGGACTTCCACCATCGCGAGCGCGCCACGGGCCAGTTCCGTCGCAGCTTCTCGCTGCCGGCCTCGGTCCGGACGCAGGACGTGAAGGCGCGCTACGAGAACGGCGTGCTCCGGATCGACCTGCCCAAGGCCGAGGAGGCCCGGACGAAGAAGATCGAGGTGGACGTGGGCTGACCCGTCCCCTCGGGAGCAATCGCGCCCGGCCCGGCGGCCCCGCGCCGCCGCGGCCGGGCTTTTCGTTTCGGACGGTCGGGAGGCGGGCCGGCCGACGCGGGGCCGCCGGGTCCGGGGGGCTCAGATGAAGCGCGACTCGGAGGTCGGGTCGACCTCCTCGATCTTCTTCTGCGTCGACTCCCAGTAGCGCTGGATCCGGTTGCCGCCGTCCTCCTCGTCCCACCGCTCCAGGATGTCCACCACCGCGTAATGGGGGTCGATGTGGAAGCGGTCCGCCCCCACGAAGTCGCCCAGCCCCGAGCGCTCCACCACGTCCCGGACCGGGCCGGTGAGGCCGGTGAAGTGGATCTCGATGCCCCACTCCCGCAGCGTCCCCACGACCTCCTCCAGGGCCTCGACGGCCGTCGTGTCCAGGTAGTTGATCGAGAGGCCGTCCAGGATCACCGCACGGATCCGGGTGTCCTCCCTGCTCTTCTCCAGCACGTACTCCCGGAAGAACTTGGCGTTGAAGAAGGAGAAGCCGGCCTCCACCCGGAGGATCAGGATCCGGTCCAGGGGCTCGGCCTCCTCGAACCGGTCCACGCTGCGAAAGGAGCGGGTGGCCGGCAGGTGGCCCAGCTCCGCCACGTAGGGCCGGCTGATGCGGTAGAGGATCTTGAGCACGGCCCCGACCACGCCGATGAGGATCCCCTCCTGGATCCCGAGCACCAGCGTGGACGCGAAGGTGAGCAGCGCGACCCATCCGTCGGAGGGCTTGGTCCGAAAGAGGTTCCGCAGCTCGCGCACGTCGATGAGCCCCACCGCCGCCACCACGATCACCGCCCCCAGCGCCGGCATCGGCAGGAAGCGGAAGAGCGGGGTCAGGAAGAGGAGCGTGACGCCGATCAGGCCCGCGGCCACCACGTTGGAGACGGGCGTCCGCGCCCCGGCCTGCTCGTTCACCGCCGTCCGCGAGAAGCTGCCCGAGACGGGGATGCTCTGGAAGAGGCTTCCGAAGAAGTTGGCCGAGCCCACGGCCAGCAGCTCCTGGTTGGGGTCGATGGTGTAGCGGTAGCGGGCCGAGAAGACCCGCCCCAGCGAGACCGCGCTCATGAACTGCACCAGGGCCAGGGCCACCACCGTGGTTCCCAGCCGGCCGGCCTCCTCGAGGCCCAGGTCGGGCACCGCCAGCGACGGGAGCCCCGACGGCACCTCCCCCACCAGCAGCACGCCCCGGTCGCCGAGGCCCAGCAGCCAGGTGGCCAGCGTGGCGGCGGCCAGCACGGTCAGCTCGCCCGGGAAGATCCGCGTCCAGCGCCGGAACGCGAAGAGGGCCGCGATGCAGGCCGTGCTCATCGCCACCGACGCCCAGCTCGTCTCGTCGAGCCCGTGCCACGCGTCCATCACCATCACGTGGATGAACTGGGTCCGGGAGAGCTCCACCCCCAGGAGGTTGCCCAGCTGGCTGAAGAGGATGATCAGGGCCGCGGCGGCGGTGAAGCCGGCGATCACCGGACGCGACAGCAGGTTGGCCACGAAGCCGAGCTGGGCCGCCCCCATGCCGAGCAGGAGGAGCCCGCTCAGCGCGGTGAGGAGCACGGCGAGCGCCACGTACTCGGGGCTCCCGGTGGCCGCCAGGGGCGTGAGCCCGGCGGCCACGATGACCATGATCGGCGCGTTCACGCCCACCGCCAGGTGGCGGGAGGTCCCCAGGAAGGGATAGGCCGCCAGCGGCGCCAGGCTGGCGTAGAGGCCGTAGATGGGCGGCACGCCGGCCAGGACGGCGTAGGCCATCCCCTGGGGGATGAGCATGACCCCCACCGTCAGCCCGGCCCGCACGTCGCCCCTCAGGTCCGGAGCGCCGTACTCCGGCAGCCACTCGGTCACCGGGAGGAGGCTGCGTACTCTCTCGGCGACTTCGCTCACGGCCTCGCGGGGAGGAAGTTCGGTGGGAGTCCGTCCTCACCCGGCCTGCCACCCCGGCGGCCGCGTGGGGTTCCGGCCGGGGCCGCCCCCCCGACCCCGGCGCACGCCTCCCCGGCCGCCCCCTCCCCGCCGGCCGCCGGGGCCGCGTGGACCTCGGTGTCCCCGAAGCGTCGGAGCAGGCGCGGCTCGGTCGGCGACGGGCCCGGCGCCGCGAGCCGGGCCGGCGACTGTCCCCGCCGGCGGTTGACCACCACGTAGACGCAGCCGTCCGGCTCCGGGGCGGCGTTCACCGGATCCCCCTCCACGCCCAGCCGCCGAAAGTAGTAGACGAGCGGCGCGTCCGACGGGAGCGGCGCCCGGACGGCGTCGCCGGGCTCCAGCCGCTCGGCCAGGAACCGGGCCACGCGGTCGCCGGCCGGGAGGGCCCCCGTGAGGCCCCATCCCCGCACCGGATCGGCGGCCAGCAGCCCCGCGGCCCCGCCGCCCGCCACCGCCAGGAGGAACCCGCCCACCACGGCGCCCCGCACCTTCGGGCGGATCGACCGCCCCGCGGCCGCCGCCGCCCGGTCGGCCGCCGCCGACACGCCCCGACCGGCGAAGACGGCCAGGGCCGGCAGCAGGAAGAGCCAGACCCGGGCGAAGGGCACCCGGCCGTGGACGACGAGGAGCGCCGCCGACGCGGCCAGCGCCACGGGGAAGAGGGC
The DNA here is from genome assembly GCA_964546375.1 of uncultured Gemmatimonadota bacterium. Taxonomy (GTDB): domain Bacteria; phylum Gemmatimonadota; class Gemmatimonadetes; order Palauibacterales; family Palauibacteraceae; genus CAYVFM01. The sequence goes on along the minus strand of CAZJJO010000042.1, from coordinate 157 downwards.
GGGCGGGCGGCGGTCGCCGGCCGGGGAGCGCAGCCGCGCCAGCTCCGCGGCCGCCCCGGCCAGGACCCCCAGCGCCAGCAGGCCCGCCACCGCCGTGGGGAGCCCGTGGGCCCACTGGCCCGCCACCTCGCCCAGGAAGGCCGGCAGGCCCGCCGCC
>CAZJJO010000041.1:0-17040 GCA_964546375.1 uncultured Gemmatimonadota bacterium | reverse complement strand
GTGCTCCAGAAGATGAAGCAGACCGCCGAGGACTACCTGGGCCAGGAGGTCACCGGGGCGGTCATCACCGTGCCCGCCTACTTCAACGACGCCCAGCGCCAGGCCACCAAGGACGCCGGCAAGATCGCCGGGCTCGAGGTGAAGCGGATCATCAACGAGCCCACCGCCGCCTCGCTGGCCTACGGGCTGGACGACGAGTCGGAACAGACCGTGGCCGTCTTCGACCTGGGCGGCGGCACCTACGACGTCTCGATCCTCGAGCTGGGCGACGGCGTCTTCGAGGTGAAGGCCACCCACGGCGACACCCACCTGGGCGGCGACGACTTCGACCAGCGGGTCATCGACTGGCTGGTGGACGAGTTCAAGAAGGACCAGGGCATCGACCTCTCGGAGGACCCGATGGCCCGGCAGCGGCTCCGCGAGGCCGCCGAGAAGGCCAAGTGCGAGCTGTCGTCCACCAAGAAGACCGACATCAACCTGCCCTTCATCACGGCCGACCAGTCCGGGCCGAAGCACCTGAACACGAGCCTCACCCGGGCGAAGTTCGAGCAGCTCGTGGACGACCTGGTCGAGAAGACGAAGCAGCCGATGCAGAAGGCCCTGGACGACGCCGGCTACCAGGCCTCCGACATCGACGAGGTCATCCTGGTGGGCGGCTCGACCCGGACCCCGAAGATCCAGGAGGTCGTCGAGGACTTCTTCGGCCAGGAGCCCAACAAGAGCGTCAACCCCGACGAGGTCGTGGCCATCGGCGCGGCCGTCCAGGGCGGCGTGCTGGCCGGCGAGGTCGAGGACGTCCTCCTGCTGGACGTGACCCCGCTGAGCCTCGGGATCGAGACGCTGGGCGGCGTGATGACCTCGCTGATCGAGCGCAACACCACGATCCCGACCTCCAAGAGCGAGATCTTCTCCACCGCCGAGGACAACCAGTCCACGGTGGACATCCACGTCCTCCAGGGCGAGCGGGAGATGGCCCAGGACAACAAGACCATCGGCCGCTTCCAGCTCACCGGCATCCCGCCGGCGCCGCGCGGGGTCCCGCAGATCGAGGTGGAGTTCGACATCGACGCCGACGGGATCCTCAACGTGAGCGCCAAGGACAAGGCCACGGGCAAGGAGCAGTCGATCCGCATCGAGGCCTCCTCCGGCCTCTCCGAGGACGAGATCGAGCAGATGGTCGAGGAGGCCGAGGAGCACGCCGAGGAGGACGAGGAGCGGCGTGAGCGGATCGAGGCCCGCAACAAGCTCGACTCCCTGGTCTACCAGACCGAGAAGAACCTGGAGGACTGGGAGGACGCGCTGGACGAGGCCGACCGCCAGGAGATCGAGGAGGCCCTGGAGCGCGGCCGCGAGGCCCTGAAGGAGGGCGACCACGACGAGATCGTGGCGGCCACCGGGGCCATCCAGGAGGCCGCCCAGTCGGCCGCCCAGGAGATGTACGACGAGGCCGGTCCGCAGGCGCAGGGCGCGGCCGGCGGTCCGGGCGGCATGGGCGGCCCCGGCGGCATGGGCGGACCCGGCGGCCCGGGCGGCATGGGCGCCGGCGGGCCGCAGGCCGGCGAGGCCGGGGCCGAGGCCGAGACCGAGGAGGACGACGAGGACGTGGTCGAGGCCGACTACGAGATCGTGGACGAGGAGCAGAACTGAGCCGGGCCGCCCCGGGTCGCCCCCGGGACCGGGCCGACAGGGGCGGCGTCCTCCGGGGCGCCGCCCCTGTTCTCGTTGCGGCTCCCTCCGCGTCCGTCCGCCCGCCCTCCCCCCGGGCCTCCCTCCCGCAGAGCCGCGACGCCTCGCGGGGCCGGACCGGGGAACGATCCGGCGCCCCCGGGCCGGACGGGCGGAACCGTCCTTGCGGCTCTGCCGCCCGGGCAACGCATCGCCCGTCCCGCACGTCGAAGGACCGCGCCCTGGCCGGCGGGGCTCCGGCCCCGCGTCACCGCAGCCCGAACGGACCCCGATGAACGACGCCCTCCGCTCCAAGATCGAGATCGCCCTCACCGCCGCCCTGGCCTTCGCGGGCGGCCTGTTCCTGGCCGCCGAGCTCGACCTGACGCCCCGCTCGATGGCGGCGGTCCAGGAGGCCGACCTGACCATGGGCGCCGGCGACGACCAGCTCCAGCGGCTGGAGGAGCTGAGCTTCGAGAAGGGCTTCGCCCCCGTGGTCGAGGAGGTCTCCGGCGCGGTGGTGACCATCGAGGTCGAGAAGCCGGTGCAGCGGCGGCGGGCCCGCCCGTTCCCGTTCCCCCGCCGGCCGGAGCGCGAGGAGCAGGAGGAGCCGCCCACGCGGCCGGGGACCGGCTCGGGCTACATCGTCGACGCCGAGGGCTACATCGTCACCAACAACCACGTGGTCCGCGAGGCCCGGGACATCACGGTCGTGCTGGCCGATCGGCGGGAGATCGACGACGTCGAGGTGGTCGGCCGCGACCCCCAGACCGACGTGGCCCTGCTGAAGATCGACGCCCCGAACCTCTCCAGCGTGCCCCTGGGCGACAGCGGCGAGCTGAGCGTGGGCGAGTGGGTGCTCGCCGTGGGCAGCCCGGGCTTCGAGAGCATGGGCGGCGACCCGCAGGTGCTCCGCTCCACCGTCACGGCGGGCATCGTCAGCGCCAAGGGACGCAGCATCAACATCCTCGGCCAGGAGATGATCGAGCAGGGCCGGCCGAACCTGGCCATCGAGGACTTCATCCAGACCGACGCGGTCATCAACCGCGGCAACTCCGGCGGACCCCTGGTCAACACCCGGGGCGAGGTGGTGGGGATGAGCACGGCCATCCTGAGCGAGACCGGGGCCTACCAGGGCTACGGATTCGCGGTGCCCACGAAGCTGATCCGCCAGGTGGTGGAGGACCTCATGCGCTACGGCGAGGTCCGCCGGGCCGTGCTGGGGGTCACCATCTCGCCCGTGGACGCCACGCTGTCCGAGTACCTCGAGCTGTCGGAGGTCCGCGGCGTCCAGATCCAGGACTTCTCGCCCCTGGCCAGCGGCCGCAGCCCGGCCCGGGAGGCCGGCGTCGAGCGGGGGGACGTGGTGCTGGCGGTCGACGGCGACCGGATCGTCTCGGTGCCCGACCTCCAGTCCAAGATCCGGGGCTACGAGCCGGGCGAGACCGTGACCCTCCGGATCGCCCGCCGCTCCGGCGATCAGGTCCGGCGGCTGGAGGTCGACGTCGAGCTGGGGGCCGCCGACACCGGCCAGCGCCAGGCCCGGGCCCGGGACGGGGCGGAGGACGCCGGGAACCCGCTGGGGGTCGAGGTGGAGCCGATCCCCTCCGAGCTGCGGAGTGAGCTGGAGCTGCCCGACGGGATCCGGGGCGTGGTGATCACCGACGCGCCCCCGGGCAGCCCGCTCCGCTCGGCCGCGGGCCTGTCGGAGGCCGCCTGGCGGCAGACCGCCATCCTGATCACCGAGGTCGACGGCGAGCCGATCACCGGCGTCGAGAGCTACCGCGAGGCGGTGGCCGGCCTCGAGCCCGGCGGCGTCCACCGGATCCAGCTCTACGTCGCCAACCCGGACGGGCAGGGCCAGTACAGCTACGTCACGATGGAGATTCCCGAGGGCTGATCCACCTCGGCCCGGGCCGGCGCGGTCCGGCGACCCGGAGGAGGCCGCGGCCCGGGCCGATCAGCCGTCCTCCCCGTCGGGGGGGTCGAGCTCGTCCCGGCGGCGGCGGTCCGCCTCGACGAGCGCCTCCCGCATGGCGGGGCAGGCGTCCTGGACGGCCAGCACGTCCTCCCGGCGCAGCTCGTACAGGGCGCACGGGGTCGCCGCCCGGCAGGTGGCCGATCGCTCGTCCCCGTGCAGGAGCGCCATCTCGCCGAAGAAGTCCCCGGCCGTGAGGGTCGCCAGCTCGCGGGGCCCGTCCTCTCCCGCCCCCTCGCGCACCACGCGCACCACGCCGCGGGCGACCAGGTAGAGGGAGGAGCCGCGCGCCCCCTGCCGGACGACGGCCTCGCCGGCCGGCGTGGTCCGCCGACGGAGGCGGCCGACGACCCGCTCCACCTCGTCCGCCGGAAGGTCCCGGAAGAAGGGCACCTTCCGCAGCAGCTCCTCCGGCGAGACCTGCAGCGAGCGGGCCGGGGTCGACCGGAGCTCGCGCAGCTCCTCGTCCTTCTCCTCCAGGACCGTCTCGGCGACCCCGTCGGGGACGATGCCGGCCTCGGCTCTCTCCTCGATGGCGGCCTTCTCGGCGTGGAGCACCAGGCGGTCGGCGAGCCGTTCCTGGGTGGCCGAGACGAACTCCGGGAACTGCTCGGCCGTCTCGTCCAGCCGTCGGCGGGCCGCCTCCCGCCACGCCTCGTAGGTCTCCCGGACCTCCTCGACCACCCCGCGCCGCGCCCGCTCCTCCTCGGCCAGCTCGTCCAGCTTCTCCAGGATCCGCTCGCTCCCCCGGGCCCGGGCCCAGGAGATCTCGTAGTCCCGCGCGGTGCGCCGGGCCCGCAGCTCCTCGACGAGCCCCCCCAGCCCCGGGATCCGGTCCAGCAGGCGGAGCAGGACGGTCTCCGTCCGACCCGAGGGCGGGTAGAGCGTCCAGTCGCGGAGCTCCCCCTCGTGGCGCATGGCGTCGATCTGGAGCTCGACGGAGCGCTTCAGGTCCCGGTAGCTCCGCTCCGAGACGTGGCCCCGGGCGAACATCCGGTAGTAGAGGGTCCTCTCCTCGCCGAAGCACCGCAGGTGGAGGATCCGGCGCTCCTGCTCCCGGTCCAGCTCCTCCTCCCGCAGCCGCTCGAGCTCCGCCCGGAGCTCGGCCAGGTCCCGCTCGCCCTGCTCCGCCGCCGACGCCGCCACCCGTCGGTCGAGCAGCCCCTCCTCCTCGAGACGGGGGATCTCCTCCAGCGCCCGGCTCTCGGCCGACATCAGCCCCTCGAGCCGGGCCACCCGGTCGGCGAGGGGCGGCTCGTCGAGCCCGAAGTGCCGGACCACGCCCCGGATCGTGAGCCCCTGGACCAGGAGGGTGAAGAGCACCGCGCCGATGCTGACCGCGACGAAGAGCTCGAGCACCTCCGGCCCGACGGCCTCGGGCAGGGAGAGGACGATGGCCAGCGCCACCGCGCCGCGCAGCCCGCCCCAGAACATGACCGTCCGGTAGCCCCGGTCGATGGGCTCCGTGCCGGGGAGCTTCTCGATCAGGGGGACGGTCCCGTAGACGACCACCGCGCGGGAGGCGAGCATCGCCCCCACCACGCAGGCGATGACCGGCAGGGAGGCCTGGAGGGCCCCCAGGTCCACCCGGAGGCCGACCATGAGGAAGACCAGCGCGTTGGCCACGCCGGCCAGGTACTCCCAGAAGTGCTCCAGGGAATCCGCCACCGAGGGGGAGATCTTCGTCCTGCCCCAGCCGCCGATGAGCACCCCCGCCGCCACCACCGCCATGACGCCGGAGACGTGCAGGTAGTGCTCGGCCACCAGGAAGGCGGCGTAGGCCAGGATGGTGGTGAGGCTGATCTCCAGGAAGGCGTCGGCCCGGACCCGGCCCAGCAGGGTCCCCACCAGCGTGGAGAGGGCCCAGCCCACCGCCAGCCCCCCGAAGAAGACCACCAGGAACTCGACGGCCCCGTCCGCCAGGGTGGCCAGGATCTCCGAGCCGGCGCCGGCCGCGGCCGCGTTGGCGGCGGCGATCCCCACCAGGATCTTCGAGACCACGATGGCGGTCGCGTCGTTGAAGAGGCTCTCGCCCTCCACCAGCACCGTGAGCCGCCGGGGGGCGCCGAGCTGGCGGAAGAGGGCGATCACCGCCACCGGATCGGTGGCGCTCAGGATCGCGCCGAGGAGGAGCGCCTGGGGCCAGGTCACCTGGACGCCGACCAGCGGGGTGGACAGCCTCGCGACGAGGCCGATGACCACCATCGAGAAGAGCAGCCCCGGGACGGCGAGCGTGAGCACGGGCCCCAGGTTCTCCCGCAGGTCCCGGGCGTCCAGCTCGAAGGCCGACTCGAAGATCAGCGTCGGGAGGAAAACGAAGAGGATGACCTCCGGGCCGATCTCGAGCCTCGCGACGGGCTGGAGGGCCTGGACGCCCTGACCCGCCAGCCAGGCCACGAGGATCCCGGCCAGGACCAGCGCCACGGTGAAGGGGAGGCGGAGCCGCCGGGCCGCCGCGCGGACCACCGCGGCCACGACCAGGAGCCCGACGACGCCGACGACCACCTCGACGACGCCGTGGGCCGCCCCTCCCTCCACGGTCAGCTCCCTCAGGCCGAGGGACGGGCGACCATCTCGCCCTCCACCCGCTCACACACCGCGCGGGCGTCGGCGGGCGTGCCGAGGAACACCAGCCGCTCCCCGGCCCGTATCTCACGCGTCGGAGGCGGGTTGTAGACCCACTCGTCCTCCGAGGTCCGGACCGCCAGGAGGAGGGCGTCCGAGCCCTCCTGGACCCCCGCCTCCTCCAGCGTCCCGCCCACCGCCTCCGACCCCTCGGGGACGCGCACCTCGTCGACGCGCAGGTTGAGCTCGCGGTCCCGCAGCATCTCGTCGAGAAAGCTCACCACGGTGGGCCGGATCAGCTCCGAGGCGAGCCGGAGGGCGCCGATGTGGTCGGGCGAGACCACCGAGTCCGCGCCGGTCCTCCGCACCTTCTCGGCGGCCTCGACGTCGCCGATCCGGGAGACGATCCGGAGGTCCGGGTTGAGCTGACGGGCCGAGAGGGTGATGACCAGGTTCTCCCGGTCGTCCTCGGCGCAGGCCACGAGCCCGGCGGCGCGTTCGACGCCCGCCTTCCGCAGGACGTCGTCCGAGGCGGGATCGCCCTCGACCCGGGGGAGGTCCTCGCCCAGCCCGGGACGGATCTCCTCGATCCGGCCGGCGTCGGGGCCGACCAGGACGACGTCCCGGTCGACGGCGGTCAGCTCCTCGACGGCGTAGGCCGCGGTGGGCCCCGAGCCGCAGACGACGAGGTGGTCGGCGAGGTCGGCGATGCGCTTCTCCATGCGTCGCCTCCAGAAGACGTGACCGAGCTGTCCCTCCAGGACGAAGGCCGTCGCGGTGGAGAGGAAGTAGAGGACCCCGCCCATCCCGAACAGCGCCAGGCCCGCCGTGAAGAGCCGCCCGGCGGGGTCGCCCTCCAGCGGCACCACCTCGGCGAAGCCGACCGTGGTGAGGGTGATCGCCGTCATGTAGAAGGCGTCCACCCAGGAGGTGTCCGGAGCGACCACCCGGAAGCCCACCGTGCCGACGAGGAAGACGGCGGCCAGGAACGCCGTGGCGTACGCCAGGCGGGTTCGCAGGCGCCGGAGGTCCTCGTCCCACTGGCGTCCGGTGAATTCGAGAAAATCCACGGCGGATCTCCGGCGCGGGGAGCGAAGGTCCCCGCACGTTGGCCCGCCCCCCGTCGCGGACGCAAGCGCCCGGACGGGGCCGCCGACGGGCGCTGCGGGAACGCCCGAGCGGGCGGTGCGGTATGAGAGAAGCGGCCGGCGACGGCATCCCGTGCGAAAGTGGCGGAATCGGCAGACGCGCCAGCTTTAGGGGCTGGTGGCCCTCCGGGCCGTGGGGGTTCGAATCCCCCCTTTCGCATCCGATCGGCGGGAACGGAGACGACTTCGTCCCGGGTCCGTCCGCCCCGGACCGGGCCCGCCCGGACCGATCCTCCTCGCGACCGAGCCAGCCAGGAGCCCCGAACCCCAGAGCTCGAGGACCCACCATGAGCAGCGCAGAAGCCGCCGGCACCGACGCCCCCGGGAGGATCGAGGTCTCCGTCCGCGAGGAGCCGGGATGGACCCGGACCCTGGAGGTGCGGGTCCCGCCGGAGCGGATGGACGAGATCCGGGACGAGCAGCGCTCGCGGCTGGGCGGCACGCTCGACCTGGAGGGCTTCCGGAAGGGCAAGGTGCCGCCGCGCATCGTCGAGAAGCGCTTCGGCGACCAGCTCGACGAGCTGGTGGTCCGATCGGCCCTGGACGACCTGGTGCGCGAGGCCCTGCAGGAGACCGACCTCCAGCCGGTGGACAGCCCGGAGCTGGCGAGCCTCCACTACGAGAAGGGCGAGGCGCTGACCTTCGAGGCCGAGGTCGAGGTGGCGCCCACCGTCGAGCTGGCCCGGATCGGCGGCTTCCAGATCGACCGGCCCTCCACCGAGGTCACCGAGGAGGACGTGGGCGAGGTGCTGGACCGCCTGCGCGACGACCACGCCGTGTACGAGCCGGTGGACCGCCCCCCGGAGGAGGGCGACGAGGTCTCGGTGCAGATCGTCCCGGTGGACGAGGCGGGGGAGCCCGAGGAGGAGCCCGGCGACCCCTACCGCTTCAACCTGGGCGAGGGCTACGCGATCCCCGACGTCGAGGAGGCCATCACCACCCTGTCGCCCGGCGAGGCCGGCGAGTTCGAGGTGGCCTTCCCCGAGGACTTCTCGAGCGACGAGCTGGCCGGCACGACCCGGACCCTGCGGGTGGAGCTGCTGGAGGTGAAGGCCCGCGACCTGCCGGCGCTCGACGACCGGTTCGCCGCGCGGGTGGGCGACTTCGAGTCGCTGGAGGAGCTGCGAGGCGCCGTGGTCGAGGACCTCCGGCGCCACCGCGAGGAGGAGGCCGAGGAGACCGTGCGGCGGTCGCTGCTGGACGCCATCGTCGAGGCCAACACCTTCGACGTCCCCGGGGCCATGGTGGACCGGTACCTGGACCGGGTCATCGACGCCCCCGAGGAGGCCGACCCCGAGCAGGTCCAGCAGGCCCGCCAGCGGTTCCGGCCCCGGGCGGAGCAGGAGGTGAAGCGCCAGGTGGTGCTGGACCGGCTGATGGAGCGGGGCGGCTACGAGGCCACCGACGACGAGCTGGAGGCCCGGATCCGGGAGATCGCCGACCGGCGCGACCAGGAGCCCGACGAGGTCCGCCGTCAGCTCTCCCGCCAGGGGAACCTGGAGGGGGTCCGGCATCACGTGGCGACCGAGAAGCTCTTCGACGACCTGAAGGAGAAATCGGACCTGAGCTGAGCGGGGGCACCGGGGGGCGCGGGTCGCTCACGCCCGATCGCATGCGATCGAAGGGTTCGCTCGCCGCACCCCCCGGGGCCCCCGCTCCGGCGGTCGGGGTGGAGGGACGGGCGGCGCGACGAAGGACGGCTCCGGGCCGGTGACCCCGCCCGGAAACCCGAGAGGGGAGGGGCGGGTAGAAGGTCGGCCCGGCTCGAGGTCGGGTCCGCCGGACCGGCGGGACGAGGACGACGAGCGAGAGCGACCACGCAAAGGACGGAGACGCCGATTCCATGAGCACCTACGCGCCCTACGTCATCGAGCGCTCGAACCGGGGAGAGCGCAGCTACGACATCTTCTCCCGGCTGCTCATGGACCGGATCGTCTTCCTGGGCACCCCGATCAACGACCAGGTGGCCAACGTGGTCATCGCCCAGCTCCTCTTCCTCGAGGCCGAGAACCCCGAGAAGGACATCCACGTCTACATCAACTGCCCGGGCGGCAGCGTCTACTCCGGCCTGGCCATCTACGACACGATCCAGTTCCTGAACGCCCCGGTCGCCACCATCTGCATGGGGATGGCCGCCTCGATGGGCGCGTTCCTCCTGGCGGCGGGCGAGCCGGGCAAGCGGTCGGCGCTGCCCAACTCCCGCATCATGATCCACCAGCCCTCCGGGGGCTCGCAGGGGAGCGCCGCCGACATCGAGATCCAGGCGAAGGAGATCCTCTACGCCCGGGAGCGGCTCAACAAGCTGTTGGCCGAACACACCGGCCAGCCGGTGGACAAGATCGCCGAGGACGTGGACCGCGACCGGTTCATGTCCCCCCAGGAGGCCGAGGAGTACGGCCTCATCGACCGGGTGATCCAGCAGAAGGGCGAGGTCGTCGAGGTGGATTCGTGAAGCCCGTCCGCCCCCCCCACGGCGACGCGACGCGGCCCCGGACCGGCACGAACGCACGGAGGTAGTCGATGTCGGGCGACGACAAGCACCTGCGCTGCTCCTTCTGCGGAAAGTCGAAGGAGAGCGTCCAGAAGTTCATCTCCGGCCCCAACGTCTACATCTGCAACGAGTGCATCGCGCTCTGCAACGAGATCCTGGCCGAGGAGGAGGAGCGCGACTCGACGACCGCCTTCACCGAGGTACCCACGCCCCGGGAGATCAAGGAAGGGCTCGACGAGTACGTCATCGGCCAGGAGGCCGCCAAGCGTACCCTCTCGGTGGCCGTCTACAACCACTACAAGCGGGTCAACAACCAGGGGAAGATCGACGACGTCGAGATCGAGAAGTCGAACATCCTCCTGGTGGGCCCCACCGGCGTCGGGAAGACCCTGCTGGCCCAGACGCTGGCCCGGATGCTCCAGGTCCCCTTCACCATCGCCGACGCCACCACCCTCACCGAGGCCGGCTACGTGGGCGAGGACGTGGAGAACATCCTCGTCCGCCTGCTCCAGGCCGGCGACTACAACGTGGCCGAGTGCGAGCGGGGGATCATCTACATCGACGAGATCGACAAGGTGGCCCGCAAGAGCGAGAACCCCTCGATCACCCGCGACGTCTCGGGCGAGGGGGTCCAGCAGGCCCTGCTGAAGATCCTGGAGGGCACGGTGGCCTCGGTCCCCCCGCAGGGCGGCCGCAAGCACCCCCAGCAGGAGTACATCCAGCTCGACACGAGCAACATCCTCTTCATCTGCGGCGGCGCCTTCGACGGCCTCGAGGACATCGTCGAGAGCCGGATCGGCAAGCGGCAGATCGGCTTCAACAAGCCGGACGACGCCCGGACCGCCTACGACGACGACACCAACCCCCTGGCCTACGTCGAGCCCGAGGACCTGCTGCGCTACGGGCTGATCCCGGAGCTGGTGGGCCGGCTGCCGGTGATCTGCTCCCTGCACGACCTGGACGAGGAAGCCCTGATCGAGATCCTCCAGCGTCCGAAGAACGCGCTGGTGAAGCAGTACAAGAAGATGTTCGAGCTGGAGGACGTCGGGCTCACCTTCGACGCCGGGGCGCTGGAGGTCATCGCCGACCGGACCATCGACCGGGGGACGGGCGCCCGGGGTCTGCGGTCGGTGCTCGAGGACGTGATGCTGGACGTGATGTACGACCTCCCCGAGCGCCAGGACGTCGACGAGGTCGTCATCACCCGGGAGTGCGTCGAGGAGGACGCCGACCCGATGCTGCTGCTCGGCCCCGAGGCCCGGCGCCGCAAGGAGGCGTGAGCGCTCCCGGCGCCCGCCCGGGCGCCGACACCGCCGTCCGCCCCGCCCCGATCCCCGCCGGTCCGGCGTCCGGACCGGGAACCCGCGCCGGAAGGAGCCCCCGATGAAGATCCGGCAGGTCGAGTTCGCCGGCGCCGTCGCCGAGCCCGGGCAGCAGCCCCCGGCCTCGCTCCCGCAGATCGCCGTCGCCGGCCGCTCCAACGTCGGCAAGTCCACCCTCATCAACGCCCTGCTGGGCCGGAAGAAGCTGGCGCGGGTCTCCAAGCGCCCCGGCAAGACCCAGGAGATCAACTTCTACGAGGTGAACCGCCGCTTCTTCCTGGTGGACCTGCCGGGCTACGGCTTCGCGAAGGCCCCCTCGGAGGTGCGCCAGAAGTGGGGCCCGCTCATCTCCTCCTACCTGGGGACCGCCGACGACCTGCTGGGCGTGGTGGTCCTGGTGGACTGCCGCCACGGCCCCTCCGACGACGACGCCCGGATGGTGGACTACCTGGCCCGGCTGGAGATCCCCGCCCTCTTCGTGCTCACCAAGATCGACAAGCTGAACCGCTCGGAGCGCCGGGAGGCGCTGGAGGGGGCACGGGAGGACCTGGGCGTCCCCGAGGACCAGCTGCTGGCCACCTCGGGCCTCACCGGCGAGGGCGTGGACGACCTGCGCGAGAGCCTCGGCCACCTGCTCGAGGCGGCCGGGGCCGACGACGGGGGCGGCCGCAAGGAGAGCCCGGGCGCGATCCGGCCGGGGGGCTAGCCGGCTTCGAGGGGCGGGGAGGCGCCGGGGCCCGCTCGTCTCGGCCGCGAGCGCGAGCGCTCGAACGCCTCGCTCGCCGCCCCCCGGCACCTCCCCGCCCGGCCCCGTCCGCCGCTGGCGTCGGGCGCGCGACCGGAGCAGCCGGCACAGCGAGACGCCGAGATCCGGCGTCTCGCGAAGCCGGCTACAGGTCGATGTCGTATTCGCTGAGCTTTCGGTACAACGTCCGCTCGCCGATGCCCAGCTTCTCGGCCGCCTCCCGGCGGTTGCCGTCCACCTCCTTCAGGGTGGCCACGATGGCCTCCCGCTCCAGCTCGGACATGGACATGCCCGGGCGGAACTCGATGACCGATCCGTCCTCGCCCTCCTCCTCGGCGTCGGGCCGGTCCTCGGGGGCCGCCCGGTCGTCGTCGCCGGGGACGGAGCCGCCGGCCCCGACGGCCAGGTCGGAGGGTTCGTCGTCGGGGACGGCCGACACCTCGATCTCCTCGCCCCGGCGCTCGCCGTCCCCCTCCAGCAGCTCGGGATGGCGCTCGCGGTAGCGTCGGAACTCCCGGCGCAGGTCCTCGACGTCCATCTTCAGCTCGATGAGCGTCCGGAAGATGAACTCCATCTCCGGGGGCTCGTCGTCCTCCCGCCGGGCGGCCAGGGCCTCGGCCTCGCTCGGTCCGTCCTCGGAGCGGGACCGGACCGGCAGGGAGGAGCGGCCCTCGCTCTCCCGGATCTCGTCGGGGATGTCCTCGGCCCGGATCACCGAGCCCGGGGCCAGCACCACCATGGACTCCACCAGGTTGCGGAGCTCCCGGACGTTGCCGGGCCACGGGTAGTCGAGCAGAAGGTCCATGGCCTCGGAGGTGAGGCCCTTGAACTCGCGGCCGTGGTCCTCGGTGAACTGCTGGACGAAGCGGCGCACCAGGACCGGGATGTCGGCCCGGCGCTCCCGGAGCGGGGGCAGCTCCAGGTGGAGGACGTTGAGGCGGTAGAACAGGTCCCGCCTGAAGCTCCCGGTCTCGACGGCCCGGCGGAGGTCCTGGTTGGTGGCGGCCACCACCCGGACGTTCACCTCGATCTCGCTGTCGCCCCCCACCCGCATGAACTTCCGCTGCTCCAGGACGCGCAGGAGGCGGGTCTGGAGCGGGGAGGGCATCTCGGCGATCTCGTCCAGGAAGATCGTCCCGCCGTCGGCCAGCTCGAACATCCCCTTCCGCCGCGAGGTGGCGCCGGTGAAGGCCCCCTTCTCGTGGCCGAAGAGCTCCGACTCGAGCAGGGACTCGGGGAGGGCGGCGCAGTTGACGGCGATGAACGACTGGCCCCGCCGCGGCGAGTAGCGGTGGATCGCCTGGGCCACCAGCTCCTTGCCCGTGCCGCTCTCGCCGGTCAGGAGGACGGTGGACTTGACCGGCGCCACCAGGTGGAGCCGCTCGAGGATGTCGCGGATGGCCCGGGTGCGGCCGATGATGCCGGTCTCCACCTGGACCTCGTAGCGGTCGAGCTGCTGCTCGAGGACCACGCGGACCTCGTCCTCGTCCACCGGGGAGGCGAAGACCTCGTCGATCGACAGCTCGCCCCCGGGCTCGTCCGGCCGGCGCGCGCCCGCCCCGTCGGCCACCGCCAGGACGGGGGGCCGCGGGATGCGGGCCTCGAAGACGTCCCGCATCTTCACGGCGGCCTCGCGGTCGGGATCGCCCGTCAGGACCAGGGCGATCGCGTCCTCCCCGTCGCGGAGCCGACGCCGCACCTCCCCGGCGTCCTCGACCATCTCGACCTCGTGGTCGTCCGCCCGGACGGCCTCGCGGACCGCCACGGCGTCCTCCAGCTCGGCCGTGTCGATGAAGACGCGCGCCACGTCGGCTCCGTCGTGTCGAGGATGGGTTCGAGGTCGGGCGATCGGGCGGCCGGGCCGCCGCGTCCATCAGGTACGGCGGCGGGGCCGATGGGGTCCGCACCCGGTGCCCCCGCCGCCCCGTCTCCCGGCTGCGGGGGGCGGCCGCCGGCCCCGTCTCCGGGGCCGGGCCCGTCCGGGCCGGCCGGGCGGCCGGGTCGGGCCGGTCAGCGCCGGAGCGAGCCGTCCCGGTAGAAGGGCGTCTCCGCCACCTCGCCGTCGACCTTCCGGTCGCGGATCACCACCGAAAGCGGGTCGCCGGCCCCGGCCTCCGGGGGCAGGTAGACCGTGCCGATCCCCTCCTCCAGCGTGGGGCTGACGGTCCCGCTCCGCACCGGCCCGACCTCCCGGCCCCGGTACCGCACCGGATAGCCCTCGCGGGGAAAGCCCCGCTCGGTGAGCCGGAAGCCGCGGAGCCGGCGCTCGACGCCCTCCTCCTTCTGCTCCAGCAGGGCCTCGCGGCCGACGAAGTCCCCCCGGTCGAACTTCACCAGCCAGGAGAGGCCGGCCTCCAGCGGGGTGGTCTCCTCGTCGATGTCGTGGCCGTAGAGGGCGTAGCCCATCTCCAGGCGCAGGGTGTCGCGCGCCCCCAGGCCGGCCGGACCCGCCCCGGCCGGCTCGCCCGCGTCCAGGACGGCGCGCCAGACGCCCGGCGCCTCCCCGGCGGGCACGTACAGCTCGAAGCCGTCCTCGCCGGTGTAGCCGGTGCGGCTGATCACCCCGCGGACGCCGGCCACCTCGCCCTCGGTGAAGCGGTAGAAGCCCACGGAGTCGAGCTCCTCGTCGGTGAGCCGCTGGACGACCTCCTGGGCCCGGGGGCCCTGGACGGCGATCAGGGCGACCTCCCCGCTCTCGTCCTCCAGCTCCGCGTCGAAGTCGCCGGCCAGCCGCTCGAGGTGCTCGAAGTCCTTGTCGACGTTCGCCGCGTTCACCACCAGCCGGAAGTCCTCCGGCCCCAGCCGGTAGACCACCAGGTCGTCCACGATCCCCCCGTCCTGGCGGCACATCGTGCTGTACTGCGCCTGCTCGCCGGGGGTGAGCGACGTCGGGTCGTTGGTGGTGGCACGGGCGACCAGCTCCTCGGCCTCCCGCCCGCGGACCCGGAACTCGCCCATGTGGGAGACGTCGAAGACGCCGACGGACGAGCGCACCCTCCGGTGCTCGGCCTGGATGCCGTCGGAATACTGGACGGGCATCGCGAAGCCGCCGAAGGGGACGAGCTTCGCCCCCAGGCGCGCGTGCTCCTCGTGGAGGGGGGTCCTGCGGAGGTCCTGCTCCGGCTGGTCGCTCATCGCGGTCCTCCTCGGATCCTCGGGTGGATCGGCCGGCCCGGGCGGCTGCCGCGGCCGGGCGGGGGGCGTCCCCGGGGCCCGCTCCGGCTCCCGGGCCCCCGCCCCGCGCGGGGCGGGGCGACCCGGTCGGGGCGGGTCAGCCCTCCGCCATCAGGCGGATCATCAGGGCCTTCTGGACGTGCAGCCGGTTCTCGGCCTCGTCCCAGACCCGCGAGTCCGGGCCGTCGATCACCTCCGCCGTGACCTCCTCGCCCCGGTGGGCCGGCAGACAGTGGAGGAAGACGGCGTCGTCGGCGGCCCGCTCCATCAGCGCCGCGTCGACCCGGTAGCCGGCCAGGTCGCGCCGCCGCCGCTCGGCCTCCTCCTCCTGGCCCATGGACGCCCACACGTCGGTGGTCACGACCCGGGCGCCCTCGGCGGCCTCGGCCGGGTCCCGGACCACCTCGACGTCGGCCTCCCGACGGGCGGCCTCCAGCACCCCGTCGTCCGGCTCGTAGCCCTCGGGACAGGCGAGGCGGAGGCGCAGCCCGAGGCGGCGGGCGGCGTTGAGCCAGGAGTTGGCCATGTTGTTGCCGTCCCCGATCCACGCAACGCGGATGCCGTCCAGCTCCCGGCCGAAGCTCTCCTGGACGGTGAAGGCGTCGGCCAGCACCTGGCAGGGATGCAGGAGGTCGGTGAGCCCGTTGATCACGGGGACGTCGGCGTGGCGGGCCAGCTCCTCCACGTCCGCCTGCTCGAAGGTGCGGATCATCACCCCGTCCACGTACCGCGACAGCACCCTGGCGGTGTCCGATACCGGCTCGCCCCGGCCGAGCTGGATGTCGCGGGCCGAGAGGAAGAGCGCGTGCCCCCCGAGCTGGAAGGTCCCGGCCTCGAAGGAGACCCGGGTCCGCGTGGAGCTCTTCATGAAGATCATCCCCAGGGTGCGCCCGTCCAGGGGACGGCGCCCGGGGTCGCGGCCCCGGTCCTTGAGATCCCGTGCCCGGTCCAGCACGGCGTGCAGGTCCTCACGGCTCCAGTCGGCCAGCGAGAGGAAGTGTCGGGGTCGGGTCTCGGCTTCGGCCACGTCGTCTCCTCGCTCGGTGCTGGTCGGTCTCGTCGACGGACGGTCGGCCGACGGGCGGGCGACCCCGGGGTCCGGGCCGGGCCCGGCGGCGACGCCCGCTCGCCCCGCCCCGCGAGACCCGGCCCGCGTGCCGGGAGCCCCCCTCAGAGGGCCCCCAGCCCCACGCCGGCCAGCAGCGCCGCCAGCAGGAGCGCCGCCAGCGCCGCGTCCGCGGTCCGGCCCCGGCGGGCGTGCGTGACGGCCGCCGACAGGGTCGCCAGGAAGGGGGCCGAGAGCAAGGCGGCCACCCCCGCCGAGGCCGCCGCGGGGCCGGCGGGTCCGGGGGCCATCGACACCAGGAAGCCCGCCGCCGCCAGGCCGACGGCCACCCGCAGGAGCGACGCCAGCCCGCGGTCGCCCGGCGCCCGCCGGAACCAGCCCCGGTCCCTCACGGCGCCGCCCCCAGGCCCTCGAGGCCGCTCCAGCCCATCCGGCCCGCCACGTAGAGGAGCACCGCCGCCAGGATCCACCGGAGGGCCCGGTCGGGGATCCGCCCGCTGGTCCGGGAGCCCAGGTAGCTGCCGGCGAGCACGCCGAGCGCCACCGGCGCGGCGGCCGTCACCGCCAGGTCGCCGCGGAGCCAGTAGATCCAGCCCCCGGCCGCGGCGGTCATCCCCACCATGAAGGCGCTGGTGCCGGTGGCCACCTGCAGCGGCACCCCCATCACCAGGTGCATGATGGGGACCTTGGCCACGCCGCCGCCGATCCCGAGCAGGGCCGAGGCCACCCCGGCGCCGCCCGAGGCCGCCGCCCCGACGCCCACGCGCCGCACCCCGGCCGGCTCCGGCGCCGGCTCCGCCCGCCGGCGCGGCCCCAGGTCGATCAGGGCCGCGGCCGCGGAGAGGACCACGGCCGCGAAGGCCAGGGAGAGCAGCGCCTCGGGCAC
>CAZJJO010000040.1:0-17641 GCA_964546375.1 uncultured Gemmatimonadota bacterium | reverse complement strand
CGAGGTGGTGGACAACTCCATCGACGAGGCGATGGCCGACTACTGCTCGGAGATCCGGGTCACCGTCCACGAGGACGACTCGGTGACCGTGATCGACGACGGCCGGGGCATCCCCGTCGACGACCATCCCACCGAGGGCGTCCCGGGCGTCGAGGTGGCGCTGACCACCCTCCACGCCGGCGGGAAGTTCGACAAGGAGAGCTACAAGGTCTCCGGCGGCCTGCACGGGGTGGGCGTCAGCGTGGTGAACGCCCTGGCCGAGTGGCTGGAGGTGGAGGTCCGGCGCGACGGCCACGTCTGGACCCAGCGCTTCGAGCGGGGCCTGAAGGTGAACGACCTCCAGCAGGGCGAGGCCACCGAGGAGACGGGCACCCGGATCACCTTCAAGCCGGACACGGAGATCTTCACCGTCACCCGCTTCAACCGGGACACCCTCTCCAGCCGGCTCCGCGAGCTGGCCTACCTCAACCGCGGCACCGTCATCACCCTCCGCGACGAGCGCGAGGAGGAGCCCTTCGAGGAGGAGTACCACTACGAGGGCGGCATCCGCGAGTTCGTCGAGTACCTCCGCGGGAACAAGGAGGCCCTGCACGAGGACGTGATCTACGTGGAGGGGCTCCAGGAGGAGGTGGAGGTCGAGCTGGCGATGCAGTACACCGACGGCTACAACCAGGACATCTTCACCTTCGTCAACAACATCAACACCCACGAGGGCGGCACCCACCTCACCGGCTTCAAGGCCGCCCTCACCCGGACCATCAACGCGTACGCCGACCGGAACAACCTGCTGAAGAAGAACGACCCGAGCCTCTCGGGCGACGACGTGCGCGAGGGGCTCACCGCGGTGCTCTCGGTGAAGGTCATGGAGCCCCAGTTCGAGGGGCAGACCAAGACCAAGCTGGGCAACAGCGAGGTCCGGGGGATCGTCGAGAGCCTGGTGAACGAGAAGCTGGCCACCTGGCTGGACGAGAACCCGTCGGCGGGCCGGTCGATCATCGACAAGGCGGTCCAGGCGGCCCGGGCCCGGGAGGCGGCCCGGAAGGCGCGGGACCTCACCCGGAAGCGCTCGGCCCTGGAGACGGGCATCCTCCCCGGGAAGCTCTCGGACTGCTCGGTGAAGGACCCGTCGATGTCCGAGCTGTATCTCGTGGAGGGCGACAGCGCGGGCGGTTGCTTTTCCGGGGACACCGAGGTGGCCCTGGCCGACGGCCGCGATCTGAGCTTCGAGAAGTTGCTCGAGGAGCAGGAGGCCGGCCGCGAGCACTTCTGCTACACGATCCGGCGGGACGGAACCGTCGGCCTCGAGAAGATCCGGCACGTCCGGGTGACGAAGAAGAACGCCGAGGTCGTGCGGGTCACTCTCGACAACGGGGAAGAGATCACCTGCACCCCGGACCACCGGTTCATGCTCCGGGACGGGAGTTACAGGGAAGCGCAGGACCTCACCGCCGACGACTCGCTGATGCCTCTGTATCGGAAGGAGTCCGACAGCTCCGAGCCGGGCATCACCATCGACGGCTACGAGATGGTCTGGAGCCCCCGGTCGGAGAGCTGGCTCTTCACGCACGTGCTGGCGGACTGGTACAACCGCTGGATGGGCGTCTACGAGAAGGACGCCGGCGATCATTGCCACCACGTCGATTTCGACAAGCGCAACAACAACCCGACGAACATCCGGCGCCTCCCGAAGGAGGAGCACCTGGCGCTCCACCGTCGCCACGCGGCGCGGACGCTCCACCGATCGGATGTCGTCGAGAAGAGCCGGAAGGTTCGACGGAGCGATGACTTCCGGGCTCGGATGAGTCGCCGGATGCGTCAGCCGGAGACCCGCGAGCTCCTCTCCGAGCAGGCGAAGGCCCAGTGGGAGGACGCAGAGTACCGAGCCTTCATGGCCGCCAGATGGCGCGACTTCTACGATTCGAACTCGGAATACCGGGAACAGAACCGACGCCGACTCCTGCGCGCCCAGCGGGAGCACTGGAGCTCCGAGGAGAATCGGCAGGCCCAGGCGGAGAGGACGCGTCGTTACTTCGAGGAGCACCCCGAGGCTCGCGAGGCTCTCTCCGAGCGGGCGAAGGCCCAGTGGGAGGACGAAGAGCTCCTGGAGTGGAGGCGCCGCAAGACGTCGGAGCAGTGGACGCCCGAGTTCCGACGGCGTCGTCGAGCGGCGCTGAACCGGACGTACCATCGGAAGACGATGCGGGCGCTCAAGGACGTCGAGGAGCGGGGTGACGGCGAGCTCGACCTGGACGCCTATCGCGAATTCCGCAGGAGCACCGGTGATACGACGTTGCTGACCTTCTCGACCTTCGTGGAGCGGTACTACGACGGCGACGTCACTCGCGCCCGCTGCGCCGTGGGGAATCACAACCACCGGGTCGTGAAGGTCGAGCGGCTCGAGGAGACCCGTGACGTCTATGACCTCGAGGTTCCGGTCACCCACAACTTCGCGCTCGCGGACGGGGTCTTCGTCCACAACAGCGCCAAGCAGGGACGGGACCGCGCCTACCAGGCCATCCTGCCGCTGAAGGGCAAGATCCTGAACGTCGAGAAGGCGCGGATCGACAAGATCCTCTCCAACGACGAGATCCGCGCCATCATCACGGCCATCGGCACCGGCATCGGCGAGGAGTTCGACCTGGAGGACGCCCGGTACCACAAGATCGTGATCATGACCGACGCCGACGTCGACGGCGCCCACATCCGCACCCTCCTGCTCACCTTCTTCTTCCGGCAGATGCAGGAGCTCATCGAGGCCGGCTACGTCTACATCGCCCAGCCGCCCCTCTACCGCGTCTCCAAGGGGAGCCAGGAGCACTACTGCTTCACCGAGGACGAGCGGAAGGAGATCATCGACCGGCTGTCGTCGAACGGGACGAGGGGGATCAGCGTCCAGCGCTACAAGGGGCTGGGCGAGATGAACCCGGACCAGCTCTGGGAGACGACGATGAACCCGGAGAAGCGGACGCTGCTCCAGGTCACGATCGACGACGCCACGGAGGCCTCGATGCTCTTCGACCGGCTGATGGGCGACGACGTCGAGCCCCGCCGGGAGTTCATCGAGAAGAACGCCAAGTACGTCCAGAACCTGGACGTCTGAGGGCCCGTACCGGACGCCCCCGTGCCGCCCCGCGGCCGCGCTGACCCGAGGCCCGCCGTCCGGATCGCCCGGGGCCCGGACCCGAGGCGGAGGCGAGAGCGATGATCGAGCCCCGCTACGTCCTGGCGCTGGACCAGGGCACCACCTCCACCCGCGCCATCCTCTTCGACGGCGACGCCCGGCCCGTGGCCGAGGCCCGCCGCGAGCTGCCCCAGAGCTATCCCGCCTCCGGGTGGGTGGAGCACGATCCGGAGCGCATCCGCGACGACGCCGTGGCCGTCCTGCGGGGCGCGCTGGAGGAGGCCGGCGCGTCGGCCGCCGACGTGGCCGCCCTGGGGATCACCAACCAGCGCGAGACCACGGTGCTCTGGGAGCGGGCCACGGGCCGACCGGTCCACCCGGCCCTGGTGTGGCAGGACCGGCGCACGGCCGACCATTGCCGTCGGCTGAAGGAGGAAGGCCGGGAGGAGGAGATCCGCCGGAAGACCGGCCTCCTGCTGGATCCCTACTTCTCGGCCACGAAGCTGTCCTGGCTGCTGGAGGAGGTGGACGGGGCGCGGGCGGCGGCCGGGCGCGGCGAGCTCGCCTTCGGCACGGTCGACACCTGGCTGCTCTGGCACCTCACGGGCGGCCGGGTCCACGCCACCGACGCCACCAACGCCTCGCGCACCCTGCTGTTCGACATCCACCGCCAGGCCTGGGACGACGACCTGCTGGAGCTCTTCGGCGTCCCGCGCTCCCTGCTGCCCGAGGTGCGGGACTCGGCGGGCGACTTCGGCCGCACCGACCCCGACGTGCTCGGCGATCCGGTCCCGGTGGCCGGGATCGCCGGCGACCAGCAGGCGGCCGCCTTCGGCCAGGCGGCGATCGAGCCCGGGTCGGTGAAGGCCACCTTCGGGACCGGCGCCTTCCTGCTGATGAACACCGGCGACGAGGCGACCCTCTCCGGGCACCGCCTGCTCACCACGGTGGCCTGGCGGCGCGGGGGGCGGGTCACCTACGCGCTGGAGGGGAGCGTCTTCAGCGCGGGCTCGGCGGTGCAGTGGATCCGCGACGAGCTGGGGCTGGTGGAGACCGCCGAGGAGACCGAGGCGCTGGCGGCCGAGGCGGACCCGGGGCCGGGGCCGTACCTGGTGCCCGCCTTCACCGGGCTGGGCGCCCCCCACTGGGACACCGACGCACGGGGCGCCCTGGTGGGGCTCACCCGCGACGCGGGCCGGGCCGAGGTCGTCCGGGCCACGCTGGCCTCGGTGGCCTACCAGACCCGCGACCTGGTCGACGCCATGGCCGCCGACGCCGGCGAGCGCCCGACGGTGCTGCGGGTGGACGGCGGGCTGGCCCGGAACGGGTGGGCCATGGGGTTCCTGGCCGACCTGCTGGACCTGCCGGTGGAGCGCCCCACGGTGACCGAGACCACCGCCCGGGGCGCGGCCCTGCTGGCCGGGAGCGCGGTGGGCTTCTACGACGGCGGGGACGGGACGGACGGCGGGGAGGCGGGCGGCGGGCCGAGCGCGCCGGCCGACCGCTGGGAGCGGGACGCCCGCTGGGAGCCCTCCATGGAGGCCGGCCGGCGCGAGGAGCTGTACGCCGGCTGGCGGCGGGCGGTGGCCCGGGTGCTGACCGGCGGGGAGGACGGCTGATCCGCGGACGCCGGCCCGGCCGTCTCCCTCCCGGCGGTCCCGGGCCGAAGGGGGCTCAGCCCTCCGGCTCGTAGCGCCTGCCCGGCCCCCGCGTGCGGATCACCACGGTGCCGGCGATCTTGTCGTGGAGGGCCTGCCGGTTCGGGTCCCAGAAGACCTGGAGGAAGCCGAGCATGCCGGTGACGACGCCGGCCGCGTAGCCGCCGAAGCGCCCGAAGGCGTCCCACCAGCCAAGGCGCCGGCCCTGGAGCTGGACGACCCGGGCGCCGAGCAGGCGCTTGCCGGGCGTGCGCCCGTCCCAGAGGGTCAGGAAGACGGTGAAGTACAGCCCCATCCACCCGAGGCCGATGCCCAGGTCGTCGGTGATCACGTCCACGGTGCGGTCGAGCAGCCCGCGCGTGCTGGTGGCCTCGTCCAGCTCGTCCTCGGTGCGGTCCAGCTCCGCCCGGAGCTGGCGGTTGCGGCGCTCGAGCGCGTCGATGCGGTCGCCGGCCAGCGTCTGGATCAACGGGGGGCGGATCGAGTCCGCCGCCGCGCTGTCGTCCGCCGTCAGCGCCCGGGCGTAGCGTGCGGCCAGCGAGTCGGCGTCGCGGCGCTCGCGGCGGTCCAGCGAGTCCGCCGTCCCGGCGACCGAGGCGGCGAGCTCCTCCATCCAGGGCTCCGGCGTGCCGTCGCGGGCCAGGAGCTGCCGGATCGTCTCCTCGATCTCCGACGGCGAGGCGCCCGCGCCGTGCAGCTGACGGGCAATGTCCTCGGCCGCCGGACGCGCCTCCTCCAGCGAGTCGGCACGCGCCAGCGAGAGGAAGCCCCGGGCGCCGCCGACCAGATCGCCGAGGGTGACACCGCTCCCCCTGGGGCCCGACGCATCTCCGCTCACCGATCCCGCCGGTGCGTGGCCCGGCCCGACCAGGGTGCCGCCGGTCACCGCCATCTCCCGGACTTCGGTCGGGAGTCGGTCAGGGGCCTCGACCTCCTCCGGACCGTCCCCGCCGCCCGGCAGCGATCCGAGGCCCACCAGGGCTATCACCAGCGCGGCCCCGCGGAGCAGGAAGCGGACCCAGCCCGAGGGCGTGCGGCCCTCGGCCCTGGGCGAAGCCAGCCGGACGAGCATCCAGGCCACGGCCAGGGCCACCACCAGGTCCACCAGTCCCCCGGCGAGCTCGCCCAGGGCGGCCCGGACCGGGAAGAGGAGGGCCAGGACGGACAGGTCCACGAGCATGGCCCCCAGCCGCCGGAAGGGCCCGGCCAGCGGCACGCCCAGCAGGTCGGGGTCGAGCTGGAAGGCGTACTCGGTGACGATGTCGCGCGGATCGCGCTCGGGCGTCCGGGCCCGGCGGCTGGCGCGGGTCTCGCGGCCGGCGCGGGCCTCGGGGTCGGGACGGGACTCGGGGTCGGGACGGTCTCCGGGACGGTCGTCGGGGCTCATGGGGTCCGAGGATAGGAGGATCCCCCGCGCCTGGTAAGGCTTCGCGGAGAGAGCGCCGTTTCGGGCCCCGGCCGGGCGGGACCCGGCTGGCCCGGGGCCCGGCGCGTCCCCATTCTTCGTGCCCGGCCGGCGGGCCGGTTCAACGTCTGACCGGCCCCGCCTGTATCCTGCACAGCGGCGGCCGTCCCGTCCCCGCCGGCCTCGCCGAGGGGCTTCGTCCCGACCACGACGGGGAGGAGGCCGCCGGCCGCCCGACCCGACGACCCGAATCCAGCAACCCGGAAGGAAGTCCATGCAGCTCCGACAAGCACGAGCGAGCACGACCGTCGCCGCCGCCCTGGCGGCCCTCCTCGCCCTGCCCGTCCTGGCGGCGGGCCCCGTTCCGGCCGAGGCCCAGGAAGGGCCGCCGGAGGGCGCGCCGGAGGCGGCGCAGCAGGCCGCCGCGCAGGACACGGCCGACGAGGAGGGCCTGCCGCCCTACGAGGAGGTCGTCACCGAGGAGGCGGTGAGCGACTCGGGGCTGTTCGTGACCCACCTCGTGGACGGCGACCTCTACTACGAGATCCCCCGCTCCGCGCTCGACCGGCCGAACCTCTGGGTGAGCCGCATCGCCCGGGCCCAGACCGGCGCCGGCTTCGGGGGGCTGAAGACCAGCACCCGGGTGGTCCGGTGGACCTACCGTTCCGGCGACCGGAAAGTGCTGCTCCGGGACGTGGGCTACGAGATGGTGGCCGACAGCACCGATCCGGTCTACAAGTCGGTCCGCAACTCCGCCTTCGAGCCGGTGATCAAGGCCTTCGAGGTGAAGACGTTCGGGCCCGACAGCTCGCTGGTGGTGGACGTCACCGACCTGTTCACCTCCGACGTGGCGGAGTTCTCGCCCAAGGATCTCATCAACGCCGCCGCCCTGGACGGGGACCGCTCCTTCCTGGAGGAGGTGCTGGCCTTCCCGGAGAACATCGAGGTCCGGGCCCTGCTCACCTTCACGCCGAAGCCGAACGCCGAGGAGGGCGGCTTCTTCATCCAGGGGACCGACTCGCCCAGCATCTCGCTGATCATGCACCACAGCATGGTGCGACTGCCCGAGGACCGGATGCAGCCGCGGCTCGCCGACGACCGGGTGGGCTTCTTCTCGGTCGATCAGTACGACTTCTCGCTCGACGAGCACGAGGCGCCCGAGCGGCGGATGATCACCCGCTGGCGCCTGGAGTGCCCGGAGGGCGAGACGCCTCCCTGCGAGCCGGTGGAGCCGATCACCTTCTACGTGGGTCCGGGCACCCCCGAGCAGTGGAAGCCCTACATCAAGGCGGGCATCGAGGACTGGAACGAGGCCTTCCGCGAGGCGGGCTTCCGGAACGCCATCGTCGGGAAGTACCCGCCCTCCGAGGCGGAGGACCCCGAGTGGCATCCGGAGGACGCGCGCTACTCGGTGGTCCGCTGGACCGCCTCGACGATCCCGAACGCCTTCGGCCCCCACGTGCACGACCCGCGGACCGGGGAGATCCTGGAGGCGGACATCCACATGTTCCACAACGTGATGAGCCTCGCCCGCGACTGGTACTTCGTGCAGGTGGGGCCGCTGGACGATCGGGCCGATCAGCTTCCCCTGCCCGACACGGTGATGGGCGAGGCGCTCCGGTACATCGCCGCCCACGAGGTCGGCCACTCCCTGGGCTTCCCGCACAACATGAAGGCCAGCTCGGCCTTCCCCGTCGACTCGCTGCGCAGCCCGTCGTTCACCCGGAAGCACGGCGACGAGGCCTCGATCATGGACTACGGCCGCTTCAACTACGTCGCCCAGCCGGGCGACGACGTGCGGCTGATGCCCAAGATCGGCCCCTACGACGAGTTCGCCGTCGAGTGGGGCTACCGGCCCCTGGAGGGCGGGCCCGAGGCGGAGCGTGAGGCGCTGAACGAGATCGCCCGCCGCCAGGACGACAACCCGTGGCTGCACTTCGGCTCGGCCGACGGCGTCGACCCCAGCGCCCAGACCGAGGACCTCGGCTCGGACCCGGTCGAGGCCACCCGGCTGGGCCTCCGCAACCTCGAGCGGGTGATGGACATGCTGATGGACGCCACCACCCGCGAGGGGGAGAGCTACGACGACCTGGAGGACATGTACGGCCACGTCGTGGGCCAGTGGGCCCGCGAGATGGGCCACGTGGTCACCGTGGTGGGCGGCGTCTACCAGACCCGCAAGCACTTCGGCCAGGAGGGCGCCGTCCACGACCCGGTGCCGGCCGACCGGCAGCGGGAGGCGATGGACTTCCTGCTGGAGCACGCCTTCCGGACCCCCGACTTCCTGGTGGACCCGGACCTCCTCCGCCGGTTCGAGCCCTCCGGGACCGTCCGCCGGATCCGCGACGAGCAGGGCGACCTGCTCCGGGACCTCCTGACCGACGACCGGCTGAACCGGCTCGTCGAGCAGGCGGCGGTCCGGAGCGGCGGCGACGCCTATCCCCCGTCCGAGATGCTCGCCGACCTGCGGCGGGGGATCTGGTCGGAGCTGGAGGGGGGCGGTGGCTTCACCGTCGACGTCTACCGCCGGAACCTGCAGCGGGAGTGGACGTCGGAGATGATCGAGAAGCTGGACAACGACAGCGACATCGGCGCCCTGGCCCAGGGCGAGCTGCGGGACCTGGCGACGCGGATCTCGGGCCGGCTCTCCGACGCCGGCGACCGCGAGACCCGGATGCACCTCCGCGACCTGCGGGACCGGATCGACCGGGCGCTGGAGGGCGAGGACTGAGCCGGGCCGGATCGGACGGCCCCCCGGCCGCTCCGAAGCACGCGAGCCCCGCCGGCGACGGCGGGGCTTTCGCGCGCCCGCGGGCGGCGGGCTTCAGCCCGAGGCCGGCCCCTCGGCGGGCGAGCCCAGGATCGCCCTCGCGAACCAGAGCACCGAGGCGGCCCACAGGGCGTAGAGCAGGCCCCGAACCGGGTGGAGGGCCGCCACCGACTCCACCACCGCCGCGTCGGCCCCCACCAGCCCTTCGAGGACCGTCCGGCTGATCTGCTCGGCGGTGAACCAGCCCCAGAGGACCGCGGCCCAGACCATTCCCCACCGCCGCCACCGGGGGGTCCGAATCCGGTCCGGCAGCCGCCGGACGTTCATGTAGCCCACCACCAGGGCGAACGCGTACATGCTGGCGATGGTGAAGGGCCCGGCGATGATCACCAGGAAGCTGGGCTGGAGGGTCTCGACCCCCTGCGCCCCGAGCTGCCACGAGAGGGCGATGATCCCCATCGAGGCGGCCACCATCACGGTGAGGAAGAGCAGGAAGGTCCGCTTGAGCGTCCAGAACTCGGTGTCCCGGCCGTAGCGCTCGTAGAAGATGCTGCCGGAGATGCGGGTGACGGTGTCGACGATCCCGAGCTGGGTGGAGAAGAGCACGAAGGAGCCGCCCAGCAGGAAGATCACCTTGAGCCAGGTGCCGCCGACCTGCTCCAGCACCTCCGCCTGCTGGCTCACCATCGCCGTCAGCTCGCCGGCCAGCTCGGCGTTGCCCGTGCCCAGGGTGGCGGTGACCACCATGGTGGTGATGATCACGCTGGCCAGGATGAGGACGACGAAGGTGAGCAGCAGCTCCCGGTGGGCGGTGCTGATCCACGCCCGCAGCCGGCGCAGGGCGGTCCCCGCCGAGAGGTCGGCCACGAATCCGGTCTCGCTGACCGGCTCGTTCTCGCCCCGGATGCCGGCGATCCGCCCCTGGTAGGCGGCCATCCCGAAGCCCTTGTCCCGCAGCCAGAGCGACTGGCCCAGCAGCAGCGTCCCGCCGGAGCCGGCGTAGGCCACGGCGATGAGCAGGGTGGGGAACTGCTCGCCGGTGAGGAGGGCCTCCGGCGCGCGGCCCACCCGGACGGCGCCCTCCAGCAGGGCGATCGCGTCGGCCGGGAGGATGCCCACCATGAGCAGGACGAAGCCCAGCAGGGGGAAGAACCCCAGCACCAGCCCCATCTCGAAGCGCTCGAGGGCGTTGTAGACGATCTTCGAGACCGCCAGCCCGAACCAGATGAAGGCCAGCATCACCAGGGCGATGGGCTGCCAGGGCACCCGCGTTCCGGTGGCGACCTCGACGATCTGGCCGGCGAAGTCCGCCGAGGAGGAGGCCCAGCCCGGCCAGAAGAAGCTGATCAGGGTGGCCGCCAGGAAGAACCAGGGCCAGAAGGACCACCGGTCCAGCCGCGCCATCCCGCCGAAGACCGACTCGCCGGTGACCAGGGTCCAGCGCTCGATCTCGCCGATGACGACGAACTGGGTCAGGACGCCGACCCAGAAGAGCCACCAGATCTGGTAGCCGTTGACCGTGATCAGGTTGGGCCAGAGCAGGAACTCCCCGGCGCCCAGCCCCATGGCCAGCGCGATGACCGAGGGGCCGATCAGGTGGGCGACCCGGGGCACCCGGGGCACCTCCTGCTGGAGCCGGAAGGGCGGGCCGTGCCCCCGGGCCGGCCAGCCCTCGCCCTCGGGCGCCTCGGGCAGGTCGTCCTCGTCGAGCGGCCGGTAGACGCCGGAGCGGAACTGACGCCCCTCCTCTTCCGAGCAGCGAACCTCGTCGGGGTGCGCCCCGTCGCCCCCGTCCGCCGGGTCGCCGTCCGCCCCGCCGGCGTCCGCGGGGCCGTCCGGCGCGCGGCTCCCGCCGCCCGTGTCTCCGGCTTCGGCCCGGCCGCCGGCGGTCCCGGCCTCGTGCTCCGGGCTCACTCGCCGGGCGGCGTGAAGACCCCGGAGGGAACCGCGGTGTCGGCCGCGACCTCCTCGAAGTGGATCCGGGCGTCACCGGTGCTCCAGCGCCGGTTCAGCGCGAGCTCCAGCCCCTGGGGGCCGAAGGTCCGCCAGTCCTCCCACCAGATCACCGGCCCCTTCTCCTCCTGGCCCTGGAGGTGATAGCGCCAGGCGGCCATCCGGCCGCTCTCCGGGTCGACGAAGCCCCAGTACTGGTCGTCGGTGACCCCGAGCCCGGCGTCGAAGGTCAGGTGGACCGTGGCGTAGG
The DNA here is from genome assembly GCA_964546375.1 of uncultured Gemmatimonadota bacterium. GTDB lineage: Bacteria > Gemmatimonadota > Gemmatimonadetes > Palauibacterales > Palauibacteraceae > CAYVFM01. The sequence goes on along the minus strand of CAZJJO010000040.1, from coordinate 6,484 downwards.
AGGAGTCGTTCGGGAGCTCGGTCCAGCCCTCCCAGTCCAGGTGCACGCCCTCGTCACGCCACTTCAGCGGCATCAGCAGCCAGTACGAGTCGTTGACGAAGGCGCCGTAGGCGTCCCGGAGCGCCGAGTCGCGCTCGGCCCCGCTCAGCTCCTCGCCGTCGATCCAGACCCTCCCCTCGGGCGGGACCGAGTCGTCGGCCAGGGTCTGGACGTCGAAGAGGGCGTGGAAGCGGCCGCCCTCGGGCTGCTCGTAGGAGAGGCGGTAGTCGCCCGACCAGCGGTCCCAGGCGTGGGAGCGGCGGACCCGCGTCTCGCCGCCCTGCTCGACGATCCAGTCGAACCGCAGGAACCGGGTCTCCTCCCAGGCCTCGCGTCCCCCCTGCCAGGCCATCAGCCGGTCGGCCATGAGCTGGGCCGAGTCGGAAGGGGCGGCGGCCGGGCCGGCCTCGGCCTCGTCCCCCCCGGCGGCGTCGGGCGCCTCGCCGGGCCCGCAGGCGAGCAGGGCCGCGGCGGCGACGAGCGCGACGGCGGCGTTCGGGCGTCCCAAGGTGGTCTCCCCCTGCTGCGAGGTTCGGGTCGGTCCGGGCCGGGATGCGTCCGGCCCGCCCTCGACGATCCGGCGGCCGCGGCGGTCCGTCCGGGACCGAGGCGGCTCCGGGTAACCGCCGGCAATCTCGCCCCCGCCCCGGCGCTCGTCAATCGGCCGGCGGTCAGCTGCCCTCCAGCTCCAGCTCGGCCTGGGCCTCGTCGGACCCGCCGGACTCCGCCCCCGGGGCTTCGTCCTCGCCGCCCGCGGCCTCGTCCCCCCCTCGCCCGGCGCCTTCCGACCCCTCCGCGGCCCCGTCGGCCGACGGGGCGGCCTCGGGCGAGGCCTGGAGGGGATGGATCCGCCGGACGTCCGCGCCGCCCAGGTTGCCGATGATCCGGAGCGCCGCGTCGCTCCGGGATCGCTCGTTCACCTCGGAGGCGGCGGTGCGCCGGAGCTCGCCGCTCTCCAGCTCCCAGACGACGCGGTCGTCGGGCTGCACCTCCAGCAGGCCCACCAGGTCGCCGGCCTCCTCGCGGCCCGGCAGGACCGTGGTCCCCTTGCCGGCCCGCCCCTGGAGGCGGAGCTCGGTGAAGGGCACCCGCTTCGCGTAGCCGCGGGCCCCGGCGGCCAGCAGGCGGCTGTCGCGCCGCGGCGCCAGGGCGGAGACGACCTCGTCACCGTCCTGCAGGTCGATGCCCTTCACCCCTTTCGCCGTGCGGCCCATGGAGCGGACCTCGTCCTCCTCGAAGCGGATGGCCTGGCCGTGCCGGGTCGCCAGCACCAGCTCGGCGGTCCCGTCGGTGACCAGCGCCTCGAGGATCTCGTCCCCCTCCTCCAGGCCCGCGGCGATGATGCCGCCCGTGCGCACGTTGGCGAACTCCGACAGCTCGGTGCGCTTGACCTGGCCCCGGCGGCTGACCGTGACCAGGTAACGGCCCTCGGCCTCGAAGTCCTCGACCGTCGCCACCGAGGCCGGCTCGTCGCTCTCCTCCAGCTCCAGGAAGTCGGCCAGGGGCTTGCCCCGGGAGCTGCGGGTGGCCCGGGGGAGGTCGGAGAGCGGGAGCGTGTGGGCGTTCCCGTCCCGGGTCACCGCCAGGAGGTCGTCGTCGCCGCGGCAGAGGAAGGCGCGCCGGGCGAAGTCGCCCTCGCGCTCGGCCAGCGCCTCGGCGCCCGCCAGCCCGCCCGCGCCGCCCCGCACGGCCTGGGCCTTCACGTAGCCGCGGCGGCTCAGCAGCACCAGCGTGGCCCCGGCCTCCCCGCCCGAGGGGAGCGGGAACTCGCCGTCGTCGTCGAGGATCTCGGTGCGGCGGGGATCGCCGTAGCGGCTCCGGAGGTCGGCCAGCTCCTCGGCCAGGTGGTCGCGCCGGGCCTCCTCCTCGTCCACCAGCACCTGCAGCTCGCGGATCCGGCCCCGCAGCTCCTCCAGCTCCTCCTCCAGGCCGACCCGCTCGAGGCCGGTCAGCCGGGCCAGGCGCATGTCCAGGATCGCCCGGGCCTGGCGCTCCGAGAGGTCGAAGGACTCCTGCAGGGCGTCGGCGGCCTCGGCCGGCGTCTCCGACGCCCGGATCACCTCGATGACGCGGTCGATGTCGTCCAGCGCCCGCAGCAGGCCCTCGACCACGTGGGCCCGCTCCCGCCGGCTGTCCAGCTCGTCGGCCGCCCGGCGCGCGATCACCTCCAGCCGGTGGTCGACGAAGCATCCCAGCGCCTCCCTCAGGTCCAGCTCCTCGGGCTTGCCGTCCACCAGCGCCAGGGTGATGACGCCGAAGGTGTAGCGGAGCTGCGTCTTCTTGAAGAGCGTCTCCAGCAGGTCCCGGGGCTCGACGTCGCGCTTCAGCTCGATGATGAGCCGGATGCCGTCCCGGTCGGACTCGTCGCGCAGGTCGGTGACCTCGCTGAGCCGGCCGCGCTTCACCTGGCGGGTGATCTGCTCGATGACGCGCGACTTGTTGACCTGGTAGGGGAGCTCGGTCACCACGATGGAGCTCTTCCCGTAGTCGCCCTCCTCGACGTGCATCCGCGCCCGCATCTCCACCAGCCCGCGGCCGGTCTGGTAGGCGTCGCGGATGTCGTCCCGCCCCCAGATGTAGCCGCCGGTGGGGAAGTCGGGTCCCGCCACGTGCTCCATCAGGTCCTCGACCTCGCAGTCGGGGTGGCGGACCAGGTGCTCGGTGGCCGAGAGCAGCTCGTTCAGGTTGTGGGGCGGGATCTTGGTGGCCATGCCGACGGCGATCCCGTCGGTGCCGTTCAGCAGGAGCTGCGGCAGACGGGTGGGCAGGACGGAGGGCTCCTCCAGGCGATCGTCGAAGTTGGGCCGGAAGTCGACCGTCTCCCGCTCCAGGTCCTCCAGCAGCTCGGTGGCGATGGGGGCCAGCCGCGCCTCGGTGTACCGGTAGGCCGCCGCGCTGTCGCCGTCCACCGATCCGAAGTTCCCCTGGCCGTCGACCAGCGGGTACCGCATCGAGAAGTCCTGGGCCATCCGGACCAGGGTGTCGTAGACGGCGCTGTCGCCGTGCGGGTGGTACTTGCCCAGCACGTCGCCCACCACCGTCGCGCTCTTCTTGTAGTCGCGCTCCGGGAGCAGGCCGATCTCGTACATGGCGTAGAGGATCCGGCGGTGGACCGGCTTCAGCCCGTCCCGGGCGTCAGGGAGGGCCCGCTGGACGATGACGCTCATCGAGTAGTCGATGAACGACTCCCGCATCTCGTCCTCGATGAAGCGCTTGCCGACGTGCTCGGTCTGGGCGGAGGGTTGGGCCACGGTGTGTCCTCGTTTCCTCGGGTTGGATCGGGATCGGCTGTCGGGCGAGGGCGCCGCGCGCCGGGCGGAGCGCGCCGGCGGCCTTCGGGTCCTTTTCGGGAAGGTGAGCGCCGGCCCCCGCGGTGACAAGGCCGGGGCGGCGGAGGGTCCACCGCCGACGGGTTTTCCGAACCGCCCGCCGGGCGGGCCGACGACGAGCCGCTCCCCCCGTCCGCCGGACGGTCCCCTGAGCCCCTCTTCAAATGGATTTGAAGAGGGGCGCGCGAGGGGGGTGCTCCGGGGACACGCCGGATCCTGGCCGGACCGGGGTCGGGCCGGGGGGCTCGTTGAGGCGGCCGCGCGGCGGAGCTACCTTCGGCCCGGCCCGACCGACGGTCCCGAGGAGCCCCTTCCCGACCATCGAGGAGACGCCCCATGCTGCTCGAGCTCGCCGCCGCCGTCGTCCTGCAGGCCGCCGCGGCCTCCGCGCCGGCCGCCGCCGCGCCCGCCGGCGCCGCGGCTCCCGCCGACACGATCGACGTGCCGGCTCCCCCTCCGGCGTGGCAGCAGGAGGTCGCCTACGCGATGGAGGCGCGGCTGGACGAGGAGGACGAGCTCCTGGAGGCGTCGCAGGTGGTGCGCTACCGCAACGCCTCGCCGGACACGCTCCGGAAGCTCTACTTCCACCTCTATCTCAACGCGTTCCGGCCCCACAGCGTGTGGGCCCGCAACGAACAGCGCGAACGGCTCCCGTTCGACACGCTGAGCGCGCCGAACCACGGCTTCGAGCGGCTCCGGTCGGTGCGGCTGCTGGCGGGGCCGGGGGCCGGCGGCGGAGCCGGGACGGGCGAGGACGCGGCGGCCGGGCCGGCGTCGACGGAGGGCGGGCTCCCGCTCACGCCGAGCTACCCCCACGCGCCCGACTCCACGGTGGTGCGTCTCGACCTCCCCGAGCCCCTGCCGCCGGGCGGCGAGCTCTCGCTCCGGATGCGGTGGGACGCCCGGCCCGCGACGCTCTGCCGGCGCCAGTGCCGGCAGGGGAGGAGCTGGGACTTCGCCCAGTGGTACCCGCGGGTGGCGGTCTACGACGGCACGGGATGGAACGACCATCCGCTCTACCCGCAGGGCGAGTTCTACGGCGAGTTCGCCACCTACGACGTGACGCTGGACCTGGCCGGCGACCAGGTGGTCGGCGCCACCGGGGTGCCGGTGGAGGGCGACCCGGGCTGGGAGCCGGGGCCGGGCAGCCCGGAGGAGGAGCCGCTCTACCAGCGGGACTGGTACGGGGAGGATCCCTCGCCGGGCGTGGGCCACGATCCGGGCCTGCTGGACGACGCGCCGGCCGACGGCCGACGGCGCGTGCGCTTCCACGCCGAGGACGTCCACCACTTCGCGTGGAGCACGAGCCCGGAGTACCGATGGGAGGGCGACGTCTGGGAGCGGGGCGCGCTGCCCGACGTGGCCATCCACGTCCTCTACCGGCCCGGCGACTCGACCTGGACGGACGGGACGGTGGTGGAGCGGTCGATCCGCGCCCTCTCCTGGCTGGAGACGATCTTCCGCCCCTATCCGTATCCGCAGTTCACCAACCTCCACCGGCTGGAGGGGGGCGGCACCGAGTTCCCGATGCTGGTCATGGACGGCAGCGCCTCGGAGGGGCTGATCGTCCACGAGGCGACGCACCAGTACGCCCACGGCATCCTGGCCAACAACGAGTGGCGGGAGGCCTGGATGGACGAGGGCGTCACCTCCTTCCTGGACACCTGGTACGCCGAGGAGCACGGCGACGACCCGTGGGACGGCTTCATGACCGGGGTCGGGCGGCTGGAGGGGGCCCTGCACGACCCGGCGGTGCGGCGCTCGCCCCCCTCGCAGCTCTCCGGCTTCGCGGTGGAGGGGGACACCCTGGCCGTGCCCATGGAGATCGCACGCCGGGCGGAGACCTTCCCGAACTACGCCTGGTACGGCCATCTCTCCTACACGAAGCCGCAGGCGGTCTTCTACATGCTCCGGCAGATGCTGGGGAAGGAGACCACCCGCCGGATCCTGCGCACCTACTACGACCGCTACCGGTACCGCCACGTGAACGAGGGGGCGCTCCGGTCGGTGGCCGAGGAGGTGTCGGGCCACGAGCTGGACTGGTTCTTCGACCAGTGGCTCCACACCTCGGCCACGCTGGACTGGGCGGTGGAGGACGTCGAGGCGTCGGGCGGCCCCGACGAGGGGTGGCACAGCACCGTCACGCTGCGCCGGACGGGGGAGGCCTGGATGCCGGTCACCCTCCGGCTCGAGGGGGAGGGGGATCGAGCGCGTGACGTCCGGGTGACCTCGCGCGACCGGACGGTCACCGTCGAGGTCGACACCGAGTTCCGGCCGACCGCCGCGGAGGTGGACCCCGGCCAGGACCTGCTGGACGCGGATCCGTCCAACGACCGGTCCGAGTCCGTGCGCGGGCCGGGGAACGGGTCGGGCGAGGGGAGCGGCCGCTGACGACGGGGGCGGGCCGGGCGCCGGCGGCGCGGCGAACCCGCCGACGCCTCAGCCGCAGAGCAGCTCCCGGGCCGCCTCCTGGTACTCGGAGGGCTCGGCGGGGACCGCCAGCTCCAGGGCCCGCCGGCGGGTGCTCTCGGGCAGGTGCAGCAGGAGGGCCCCCTCGGGCGGCGGGGCGCCCTCGGCCAGGTCCTCCGAGCGGCCGGACGGATCCACCGCCACCGCCCGCCCCTCGATGAGGCGATCGGCCAGCCAGCGGCCGTAGCGGATCCACGGCCGCACCGGGTCGTCGGCCTCCCCGGCCGCCGGCCCCACCTCCTCCTCGTAGCGCCGGACCGCCTCGCGGTAGCCGTCCGGGTCCCGGACCTTCAGCTCCTTGAGCAGCTCCCGGTAGAGGGGCCGGACGTCGGCCAGGCCCCGGCCGGCCAGCGCCTCCCGGTACCGGGCTTCGGCCTCGTCGCCGCCGCGGTTCCCGGGCTCGCCGCCGCCGGACGCCCCGCTCGCGGAAGCCCCCTCCACGGTCACACCCCCTCGGCCATCGACTCCATGAACTCCCTGTTGGTATCGGTCCGCTCGAGCCGCTTGATGAGGAACTGGATGGCCTCGGCCGGCGGCATGTCCGACAGGTAGTTCCGGAGCAGGTAGACCCGGTTCAGCTCCATCTCGCTCAGCAGCAGCTCCTCCTTGCGGGTGCTGGAGCGGTTCAGGTCGATGGCGGGATAGAT
>CAZJJO010000039.1:0-17737 GCA_964546375.1 uncultured Gemmatimonadota bacterium | reverse complement strand
GCGAGGACGCGGCCGCGTGCGGCCTGGACGACGCGCCGCCGGAGGAGCTGCCCGCCGCGGTCCGCCGGCTGGAGCGGGAGGCGCGCGAGGCCGGCCAGGCGCTCACCGCCGCGCGGGAGCGCCTCCGGTCCGCCCGGGAGCGCCGGGAGGATCGGGCGTCGGAGGTCGAGCGCCTCGAGGGCGAGCTGGAGGAGACCCGGAAGCGGCTCGATCGGCTGGCGGAGGAGACGGGCTTCGAGACGCTGGAGGAGGCCCGCCGGGCGCGGGAGCGGGCGGACGAGCTGGAGGAGCGCGCCGAACAGCTCGAGGCCGGGCTCCGCGAGCTCGCGGGCCCCGAGCCGGAGGACTGGGACGTCGAGCCCCCCGCCGACGCCGACGAGCTGCCGGACTGGAGCAGCGACGCGAAGCGCGAGGTTGAGGACCGCCTCCGCGAGCTGGAGGCGGAGCAGCGCGAGCTGGAGCGGGCCTACGACCGGGCCGGCCTGGACGCCCCCGAGGACGTGCTCCCGGAGCTCCAGGAGCTGCGGGCCGAGCGGGACCGGATCGACCTCGACCGGGAGGCCGCGCGGCTGGCCGGGGAGGTCTTCTCCACCATGGGCGAGTCGCTGGACCGGCGCCTGGCCGAGGCGCTGGGCCGGGAAGGGCCCCACTCGGTGGCCGGGCTGGTCCGGCGGATCACCGGCCGCTACGCCGGCGTGGAGCGCGACGGCTCGACCCTGGAGGTCCACGACGGGGAGGGCCGGAGCTGGCCGATCCACCGGCTGAGCCGGGGCGCCCGCGACCAGGTCCACCTCGCCCTGCGCCTGGGCCTGGCCCGCTCGACGCTGGAGGCCGCCGACCTCGACGAGCCGGGCTTCTTCCTGCTGGACGACGCCTTCCTCACCGCCGACTGGCCGCGGCGCGAGCGGCTGGTCGAGTCGGCGGCGGCCCTGGCCGAGGACGGCTGGCAGGTGGTCTACCTCACCTGCGACGACCACCTCCGCGACCTGCTGGTGGACGCCGGCGCCGAGCTGCGCGAGCTGTAGGCAGGCCCCGCGCGGGCCGGGCGTCCGAGCCCCCCGGCGCACCCGCCGCCCGTCAGCCGGCGGCGTCGGCCCCCTCGACCTCCGGCCGCCCGAACTCCGGCGTCCGCTCCTTCAGCCACTCCACGCCGTCGTCCAGCATCGTGTAGAAGACCGGGACCACGACCAGGGTGAGGACGGTGGAGCTGATCATCCCGGCGATCACGGCCACCCCGAGCGGCCGCCGCGACTCGGCGCCGGCGCCCAGCGCCAGGGCGATGGGCATCACGCCGATGATGATCGAGAGCGAGGTCATCAGGATCGGACGGAGCCGCACCACGCCTGCGCGGACCACGGCGTCGTCCCGCGCCATGCCCCCGCGGCGCGCCTGGTTGGCGAAGTCCACCAGCAGGATGGAGTTCTTCGTCACCAGGCCCATGAGCATGATGATCCCGATCATGCTGTAGATGTTGAGCGTCATGCCCAGCGCGGCCAGGCCGGCCACCGCGCCCACCAGCGCCAGGGGCAGGGCCAGCATCACCGTGAAGGGGTGGACGAAGCTCTCGAACTGGCCCGCCAGCACCAGGTAGACCGCCACCACCGCCATGATCAGCGCGAAGATCAGGCTGCCGAACGACTCCTGGAAGTCCTGGCTCTGCCCGGTGACGGTGGTGGTGAACTGGTCCGGCAGGACTTCCGAGGCCAGCGACTGCATCCGCTCGAGGCCCGCGCCCAGCGAGAGGTCCTCCAGGCCGGCGCTCACCGTGATCGACCGCCGGCGGTTGAAGTGGTTGATCTGGTTCGGGGCCACGCCCTCCTCGACGTTCACGACGCTGGAGAGCTGGACCAGGTCGCTACCGGACCCGCGGACGTAGAGCGAGGCGACGTCGTCGGGGGTGACCCGCGAGGAGTCCCGGGCCTGCACCATCACCTCGTAGCGCTGGTTTCCGCGCTCGAACTCGGTGATGTCGAGCCCGCCCATGAGCACCTGCAGGGCGGTGCCCACGTCGGCCGGGCTCACCCCCAGCGAGGCCGCCTTGTTGCGGTCGATGGAGACCGAGAGCTGGGGCTTGTTCAGGTCGACGTTGGTGTCCACCCCCTGGATGCCGGGCACCTGACGGGCCCGGGCCACCATGGAGTCGGCGTAGGCCACCAGGGTGTCCAGGTTCGGGGCCTGGAGGACGAACTGCAGCGGACGGCCCGCGCCCTGCTGGAGCGCGCTGGTCGAGATCAGGAAGACGTCCACGCCGGCCAGGCCGCGCACCTGCGAGCGGACCTCGTCCATGATGGCGAACTGGTCCCGCCGCTCGCCGTCCTCGAGGTTCACGAAGGCGATGCCGCTGGACACGCTCCCGGGCCCCCCGATCCCCAGGCCGATGGCCGAGAAGTAGCGGTCGACGCCCTCGGTCTCGTCGAGGATCGCCTCGACCCGCTGCAGGTAGCCGTCCGTGTACCCCAGGGTCGAGCCCACCGGGGCCTCCAACGAGACCAGGAACTGGCCGCGGTCCTCGGAGGGCACGAACTCCTTCCCCATCCGGCCCATCACCACCAGGCTCAGCGCCAGCGCTCCCACGGCGACGGCCGTCAGCAGGCCACGGCGGTCGAGCACCCATCCCAGGATCTCGCGGTAGCGCTCGGTCAGCCAGTCCATCCCCCGCTCCATGGCGTCGAAGACCACGTTGCGGGCGTGGCCCAGGCGCAGGAACCGCGAGCTGAGCATGGGCGAGAGCGTCAGGGCGACGAAGGCCGAGATGAGCACCGACACCGCCACGGCGAGGCCGAACTGGCGGAAGAGCCGGCCCACGAGCCCCTGCATGAAGGCGATGGGCAGGAAGACGATGACCAGGGTCAGCGAGATGGCGACCACCGCGAAGGCGATCTCGGCGGTCCCCTCCCGCGCCGCCGCCATGGGCCCCTTCCCCTCCTCCATGTGCCGGTGGATGTTCTCCACCACGACGATGGCGTCGTCCACCACGATGCCGATGGCCAGCACCAGGGCCAGCAGGGTCAGCGTGTTGATGGAGAAGCCCAGCAGCTGCAGCGCCCCGAAGGTGCCGACGATGGAGACCGGGATGGCCGCGGCCGGGATGATCGTGGCGGTCCCGCTCTGCAGGAAGAGCAGGATCACGGACACCACCAGCACGAAGGCCACCAGCAGCGTCTCCTGGACCTCCTCCAGGGAGCGCTCGATGAAGTCGGCGTTGTTGACCGCGATGTTCAGGGTGTAGCCGGCCGGCACCTCGTCCCGCAGCTCGTCGACCCGCTCCAGGACCCGCTCGGCCACCTCCACGGTGTTGGCGCCGGGCTGCTTGACCACGCCCACGCCCACCGTCGTCTCGCCGTTGAACCGGGCCAGCGCCCGCTCGTTCTGTACGCCGGCGTAGGCCGTCCCCACGTCCTCGATCCGGACGGGGGTGCCGTCGACCCATCCCACGATGAGGTCGTTGAAGCCCTCGGGGCTCCCGATCTCGCCCAGGGTCCGGACCGTGAACTCGCGGTCCAGGCTCTCGATCCGGCCCGACGGCAGCTCGACGTTGCGGCTCTGCAGGGCGAGGCGGACGTCGTTGACGGTGATCCCGTGGGCCGCCATCCGCTGGGGGTCCAGGTCGATCCGGACGGCGAAGCGGCGCTCGCCGCCCAGGATCACGCGGCCCACCCCCTCCAGCGTCTGCAGACGCTCGCGGACGACGTTGTCCGCCACGTCGTTCATCTCGGTGATGTCGGCCGTCGGGTTCTGGACCGGCACCCAGATGATGGGCTGGGCGTCCGGGTCGACCTTCTGGACCACCGGGTCCTCGACGTCGTCGGGGAGCTGGCCCCGGACCCGGCTCACCGCGGCCCGCACGTCCTGCAGGGCGAAGTCCACGTTCCGCGAGAGCTGGAACTCGGCGGTGATGACGCTGGCGCCCTCGGCGCTGGTGGAGCTGAGGGTCTTGATCCCCTCGATGGTGTTCAGCTCCTCCTCCAGCACCTCCGAGACCTCGGTCTCGACCACGTTGGCGCTGGCGCCCGGGTAGACCGTCTGGACGTTGACGATCGGGTACTCCACGTCGGGCAGCTCGCGGACCGGCAGGTTCCGGTAGCCGAGCCAGCCGCCCAGCAGCAGGGCCCCCATCACCACGGTGGTGAGGACGGGCCGGTCGATCGCGGTGTCCGAGAGGAACACGGCTCAGCCTCCCCCGGATCCGGAGGTCCCGGCGTCCGCCCCGTCGGCGCCGTCCGCCGATCCCGTCGGACCGGCCCCGCCGCCGGCCTCGGCCGCGTCGTCGTCCGACGAGGCCTCCGGGGCGGCGGCGTCGCCGTCCCCGGCCTCGGCGCTCCCGCGGAGCTGCACCTCCACCGCGCTCCCCTCCTGCAGGTTCTGCTGGCCGGCCACCACCACGGTGTCGCCGGCCTCCACCCCCGAGAGGACCTCCACCAGGCCGGGACGCCGAGCGCCGGTCCGGACCTCCCGGCGCCGGGCCTCCCCGCCTTCGACCACGAAGGCCACGTTCCCGCCCTCGCGCGGCACCACCGCCGCCTCCGGCACGACCACCGCCGGCCGGCTCTCGAGCTGCAGGCGGACGTCGGCGAACTGGCCGGCCCGGAGCTCCGAGCCCGGGTTCGGGACCCGCGCCTTCATCGACACCGTCCGGCTCTGCGGATCCACGTAGGGGCTGACGAAGCTGACCTCGCCCCGCACCGTCCGTCCCGGCATGCTCCGGACGGTGAGCGACACCGGGCTCCCCCGATCGAGCTGGCCCAGGTAGCGCTCCGGCACCGAGAAGCCGATCTCCAGCGGCTGGTCGTCCACCACCGTGAACATCGGGTCGCCGATCCGCAGGTAGTCGCCCCGGTCGAAGCTCCGGGCCCCCACGCGCCCGCCGAAGGGAGCCCGGACGGTGGCGTCCTCCAGGCGCTGCTCGGCCAGGTTCAGGTTGGCACGGGCCTCCTCCAGGCGGGCCCGGGCCGAGGCGTACTCGGTCTGGAGGTCGTCGAAGGCCTGCTCGGAGATGGCGCCGCGAGCCAGGAGGCTGTCGTTGCGCTCGACGCTTCGGGCCAGGTTCTCCACCTCGGCCCGGGTTCGCTGGACCGTGGCGCGGGCCGCCTCCACCTGGGCCTGCAGCTTGTTCTCGTCCAGCCGCACCAGGACGTCGCCCTCCTCGACCCGCTCGCCCTCCCGGAAGTGGATGCTGGTGACGTGCCCGTCGGTCTCCGGCTTCACCTCGACCTGCGCGTCGGCCTCGAGCGAGCCCACCGCCCGGACCTCGAGGGAGAGGGTGTCGAGCCGGGCCACGGCGGCCTCCACCGGGGTCGCGTCCGGGCCGCCGTCCGCCTCGTCCGCCCCTCCCCCGCAGGCCAGCGCCAGGGCCGCCAGCCCGGCCAGGGCGGCTCGGGTCGCACGGGCGACGGGGGGTCGGGAGACGGCCGGCGTCGTCGGCTTCGGCTTCAAGGGGACGTCCTCCATCGCTCGGGTGACGGGCCGGAGCCCCCGGCGCCGGGGATCCGGCCGGCGCGGGGCCGGATCCTCGCGTCGAGACAGGGGCGCCCGGTCGGGGCGGACCGTCCGATCGACGATCCGCCCCGTCAACGGCTCGCGGACGAGAATCGTTTAGCTGGCAACTCCCGTTCCGGGCGGACGGGCGTTTTGCGGGCGGACGGTCGCTCCGGGCTGAGGCGGGCGGCCGCGGACGGACGGCGGGCGGCCCCCGAGAGCGGCCTAGTCGTCCCGGAAGGCGGCCGCGCTGGTGGAGTGGCCGGGATCCACCTTCGCGTCCGGGTCGGCGAAGTGGACGGCGTTGTTGACCGCGATGGCGGCCTCGCCGAAGCCGGTGGAGATCAGCTCGAGCTTGCCCTCGTAGGTGCAGATGTCGCCCGCCGCGTAGACGCCCGGGACGTTGGTCATCATCCGCGAGTCCACGCGGATGGTGTTGCCCTCCAGCTCGAGGCCCCAGTCGGCGATGGGGCCGATGTTGGGGACGAAGCCGATCAGCGCCAGCACGTCGTCCACCTCCACCCGGCGCTCCTCGTCGGTCTCGTTGTGGTAGATGGTGGCCCCGGTGAGCTGATCGTCGCCGTGGATCTCCCGAACCTCGTGGTAGGTGAGCAGCTCGATCTCCCCGTCGGCGGCCGCCCCCTCCACCGCCTCCACCGTGGTCTCGTGGGCCCGGTAGCGGTCCGACCGGTGGATGTGGGTGATGTCGGCGGCCACGTCCTTCAGGCCCCAGCTCCAGTCGAAGGCGGAGTCGCCCCCGCCGACGATGAGGATCCGCCGGTCGCGGAAGCGCTCGGGGTCCTCGACGTGGGGCCAGACGCCGTCCTTCCAGAACTCGTCGAACCCCGGCACCTTCAGGCGGCGCGGCTTGAAGGCGCCCTTGCCGGCGGCGACGACCACGGTCCGGGTCGGCCGCTCGCCCTCGCTGGTGCCGAGCACGAAGTGGTCGTCCTCCCGGTGGAGCTCCTCCACCTTCTCGCCCAGGCAGACCTCGGCGTCGAACTGCGTCGCCTGATCCACCAGGTCGGCCGCCAGCCGCTTGGCCAGCACCTTGGGGAAGCCCCCCACGTCGTAGACGTACTTCTCGGGGTAGAGCGCCGTGAGCTGGCCGCCGAGCTGGGGGAGGGTGTCGATGATCCGGGCGTCGATCCCCCGCATGCCCGCGTAAAAGAGCGCGTAGAGGCCCGTGGGGCCGCCGCCGATGATCGTCGTGTCGACCAGGTCGGAACTCACGTCGTCGGTCGCCTTTCGGGGTCCGCTGGCGGAAATCCGGGACGCGCGGCCGGCAACCGGGGAAGGGGCTCGGCGCCGCGCGTCATGTCTCGCACCCCAGGTCCCCGCCAAGGTTCCGCCCGGCGGACGGACCCCGCCCCCGGGACAGCACGGCTCACGTCGCCGGGTCCAGCCCGCGCCGGATGCCCTGGATGCCGTAGTCGGCGATGGCGAAGACGGAGGCCGCCCCGACCGCCAGGACCAGCACCGGCACGAGTCGGGGCGCCAGGATCAGCGCGAAGAAGGTCGCCACCTGGAGCGCGGTGGTGATCTTGCCCCCCGGACGCGACCGGAAGGGGAGACGGCGCCCCACCACCCGGGCCAGCAGCCACGACCCCCCGGTGAAGACGTCCCGGAGGATCAGCACCAGGAAGCCGGCCCAGTCCAGGTGCGCCCCCGGCAGGAAGGAGATCAGCCCCACCAGCACGAAGAACTTGTCGCAGAACGGGTCGAGGAGGCTGCCGATCTCCGATTCGGTTCCGCTCCAGCGGGCGAGCATCCCGTCGGCCAGATCGGTGGCCGCCCCCAGGGTGACGACGGCCAGCAGCAGGGCGCGGTCCTCCACCGCCACCAGCGAGAGGCCGAGCGGGATCCGGCTCAGCGACAGGAGGTTCGAGACGGTCAGGAAGCCGGGGTCGCCGGGATCACGGTCCTCCGGGGCCTCCCGCTCCTCGGGGCCCGTCCGCCCGCGCTCGTGCCGCTCCGTCACGGCCGGCTCACCCGCCCCGCTCCGGGTCGCCGGCGTCCCCCGCCCCGTCCGGGGCCCCGTCCCCGCCGGGCAGCACGCCCCGCCGATACCACGCCGAGGCCCGGTATCGGCGCAGGGCCGAGGAGAGGGCCAGCTTGGCCAGGACGGCGGCGGGCACCGCCACCAGCAGGCCCACGAACCCGAAGAAGAACCCGAACAGCGTGATCGCCAGCAGCACCCAGACCGGGTGCAGGCCCACCGACTCGCCGACGATCTTCGGCCCGAGCACGTTCTCGCCCACCTGCTGGAGGCCGAAGACCAGGGCCACCTTGGCCAGCGACGTCAGCACCGGCCCGCTGAACAGGGCGATGGCCAGCGCCAGGACCAGGCTCACGGCGAAGCCGAGATAGGGGACCACGTTGAAGACGCCGGCCACCAGCCCCAGCAGCAGCGGGTAGGGGAAGTCGACCGCCCAGAAGCCCAGGCCGACGATCAGCCCCACGCAGGCCGCCAGCAGGAGCTGGCCGCGCAGGTACCGGTTCAGGAGCCGGTCGTATTCGCCAGCGAACCGGGACACCGACGGCCGGTGGGCGGGCGGCACCAGCGCGGCGAGCTGGTCGGCGACCCGGTCCCAGTCGCGCAGCAGGTAGTAGGTGAGGATGGGGAGCAGCACCAGGTAGCCCGCCACGGCCAGGACCGTACCGATCCCCCGGCCGATCCCGAGCACCGTGGCCAGCCCGCCCCGGGTCAGCTCGGCCTGCCGCTCCCGCAGGTAGCCGGCCAGCGCCTGTGCGTCGACGTCGGCCGGGTTCGGGACGGTCTCCTCGTCCAGCCCCTCGATGCCGAGGCCGATCACCCAGCCCCGGACGCTCTCGACCCATCCCCGCACCGAGTCGACGTAGCCCGGCACGTTCGCGATGAGCTGGGAGACCTGGTGGCCCGCCGCCGGGGCCAGGACGAAGACCACCAGGGCCAGGAGCCCCAGCAGGGGCAGCGCCAGGAGCGCGATGGCCGCCGGCCGCGGCATGTAGGCCTGCAGGGCGTCCACCACCGGGTCCAGGATGTAGGCCAGCAGGAGCCCCAGGAGGAACGGGGCCATCAGGAGCCCCGTCACCTCCAGCAGCCACAGGGCCAGGAGGAGCGTGGCCGCCGCCGCCAGCCGCACGTAGAGGGGGGATCCCAGGCGCGGCCAGATCAGGTAGAGGAACAGCGCGTACAGGACGAACGGCGACAGCACCGGCCGGATCGCCAGCACCAGGGCGGCGAACAGGCCCAGCAGCACCGCGCCGTGGAGCCACGACTCGGGCGTCCCCGACCCCTCGAGGTCGAGCTCGGCGGGCTCCTCGTCCGACCGTCCGCTCACAGGTAGTCCTCCAGCGCCGCTCGGAAAGGCATCGGCTCGATCTGAAACACCGTCCGGAACGCGTCGACCCCCCGGTGCGGGGCCGGCGGACGGCCCGCCCGGCGGAGCACCTCCCACTCGTCGGGCGGGATGCCCAGCCGTCCGGCCAGCCGACGGGCCACCGCCAGCACCGGCGCCGCCAGCCCGTCGGGCAGGGTGAGCACCGCCCGCCTCAGCCCGCGCACCCGCGCCACGGTGCGGGCCGCCTCGGCCAGCGTCAGCGGCTCCGGGCCCGCCAGCGTGTGGGTGTCGTCGGCCACGTCCTCACGCTCGACGCACTGACAGAGCGCGTCGGTCACGTCCTCGACCGCGGCGGGCTGGACCGGCCGGTTCCACGCCCGCGGCAGGCAGAAGACCGGGAACCGCTCCAGCCACCGGACCACCGCCGAGACGAAGTGGTCCCCCGGCCCGAAGACCAGGGCCGGCCGGACGATCACCCCCGGGACGCCGGAGTCCCGGACCAGCGCCTCCGCCTCCCGCTTGGTGCGGAAGTACGGGTCCTCGACCGCCTCGGCGCCCAGCGCGCTGACCAGCAGGAAGCGCTCGGCCCCGGCCCGCTTCGCCTCCGCCAGCAGGTGGCGGGTCCCCTCGACGTGGACCGCCCGGAAGGTCTGGCTCCCCCCCTCCCGGCGGACGCCCGCCATCTGCACCACGACCTCGCAGCCGCGGGCCAGCCCCGCCACCTGACGGTCCTCGGTGACGTCGGCGGCGAGCCAGGCCACCTCCGGCCGCTCCGGCTCGCCCACGGGCCTCCCGCGGCGACCGACCGCCCGCACCCGATGCCCGCGGGAGGCGAGCCGCTCCAGCAGATGCCGGCCCAGGAACCCGCTCGCCCCGACGACCAGCACCGACACGGGCCGCTCCAGTCCGGCGAGGAGGGGATCCTCGGCGGTCTCCACGAGCGCCTGCCCGGCGGACCGGGCGTCGGAGCTGTCGGAATAACCGTTCGGCTCGGGCGCCACGGACGTCCTCGCTCCCCGCTGTCGCGTCTCCCGCCGAAAGTGGGACGCCCGACGAGGGCGCGCAACGCGCTAGGTCGCCGCGGGAGCCTCCTCCTCCGTCTCCTCCGCCTCCCCGACCGGGATCTCGTCGCGCCCCCCGTTCTCGGACGGGTCCAGGAAGACGAAGTCCTGGACCACCACGTCGGTGGTCGGGATCGTGACCTCGTCCCGCTCGTAGGAGCCGTACTCGATGCGGCCCTCGACGTAGAGGCGGTTGCCCTTGCGCAGGTACTTCTCGACCGTCTCGGCCGCACCGCCCCAGAAGGTCAGCCGGTGCCAGTCGGTGCGCTGCTGGCGCCGGCCGTCCACCTCGAAGCTCCGGTTCGTGGCCAGCGAGACGTGGGCCACGGGCGTCCCCTTGCCCGTCTCCCGCACGTCGGGGTCCGACCCGGCGTTGCCCACCAGGATCACGCGGTTCACGGAACGGCTCATCGTCTTCCTCCTGTCCGTCGCGGCCGTCGATGGGGGCCGCCGTCCGTGGCCGCCCCGTCGCCGCGGACGGGGACGCGCCGGACCGCCGGGACGGCGGCGTGGCTCCGGACGACAGGATGGGGGGAGCGGCCGGCGGCCGGGAGGGCCGATCGGCCGGTTCCGGAACCGGCCGGTCCGCCCTTGACGGGCGGGCGACGACGGGAGCCGCGGGATCTTCCGGCCGGCGGGCGGCGACGGGAGCCGCGGGGCCCGGCGCTCAGAAGATGGAGAACTTGAAGTACTTGCCCGGGTTCTGCTTCAGGTCGGCCAGGAGGGCCTGCAGCTCGGTCAGGGTCAGCGTCAGGTCCTCGTAGAGGCGGGGGTCCCGGGTCATCCGGGCCAGCGAACCCTGGCCGGTGTCCACCCGGGCCAGCACCGCCCGGGCGTGGCGGAGGGCGCTGTCGGCCCGCTGGATCGTCCGGTCGGCCGAGGCGGCGGTGCCCTCCAGCCGCCCCGAGACCCGCTCCAGCGACGCGGTGGTCCGGCGGGTGTTGTCCAGGATCGCCTCCAGCTCCCCGCCGGCGGTGGCCCGCTCCAGGCGCCCGACGGTCGAGTCCAGGCCGGCCGCCACCCGCCGCAGGGTGCGCCCCGACTCCTCCATGTCCTCGGCGAACCCGCCGAAGCTCTGGCGCTGTCGGGCCAGCAGGCCGACCAGCTCCTCGCTGGCCTGCTCGAAGTTGTCCACCGCCCGGGCCAGGTTCCGGGCGGTCTGCTCGTTGAAGGCCACCTCGAGCTGCTCGGTGATGTTCTCCAGGTTCGAGGCGATCTGGCCGGTGTAGTCGCTGAGCTGCGCGAAGTCGGACGAGGTGACCCCGGGCACCGTCCCCTCGGGCAGGGAGGCGGCGCGGGCGGCCGCCTCCGGATACCGGGACGCCGGCGCGATCGCGGCCGACCACTCGCCGAACAGCGAGACGGGCTGGGCCGAGACCACGAAGCGCTCCGGCAGCGGCACCTCCGAGCGGATCCTCAGGGTCACGGTCACGGCGTCCGCCCCCACGTCGATGGACTGGACGCTCCCGACGTCCACCCCCCGGAGGCGCACCGTGTTGCCGGCGCGCAGCTGACCCACCCCGTCGAACCGGGCCTCGAGGGTCCGGTACTCGCCGCCCCACCGGTGCTCGGAGAGCCACAGGGCGCCCACCACGATCAGGGCCACGCCCAGCAGGACGAACACGCCGGTGACCACCTCGTCCCGAGCCTTCATACGGCACCTCCGTCGCGTCGCGCCAGCCTCACCGCTCCTCCTCTTCCGGCCAGAGATCCCTGCGCCCCTCCACGAAGGCCCGCACCGCCGGGTCCTCCCCCTCCCGGAAGGCCTCGGGCGAGCCCGACCAGCGCACCCGCCCCTCGTGGAGCAGGGCGATCCGGTCGGCGATCCGGTAGGCGCTGCGCATGTCGTGGGTCACCACCAGGCTGGTGGCGTCCAGCTCCCGCTCGAGGCGGAGGACGAGGTCGTCGATCATCGCGGTCGTCACCGGATCCAGCCCGCTGGTCGGCTCGTCGTAGAGAAGGTACTCGGGCGACGGCGCCACCGCCCGGGCCACCCCCGCCCGCTTCCGCATCCCCCCCGACAGCTCGGCCGGCATCCGGTCGCCCCAGCCCGCCAGCCCCACCATCTCCAGGCTTCGGGCCACCCGCTCCTCCCGCTCGCCCTCCGGGACGCCGTGGCGGTCCAGCGCCAGCCGGAGGTTCTCGGCCACCGTCAGCGAGTCGAACAGCGCCGAGGCCTGGAAGACGTAGCCCATGCGGAGGCGGATCCGGTTCACCTCGGCCCGCGTCGCGCTGGAGATCTCCACGTCGCCCACCCGGACCGATCCCCCCTGGGGACGGATCAGGCCGGCCACGTGCTTGAGCAGGACCGACTTGCCCGATCCCGACCGTCCGACCACGACCACCGTCTCGCCGACCTCCACGTCCAGCGAGAACCGATCCAGCACCGTGAGGTCGCCGAAGCGCCGGGTGACTTCCTGCAGGCGGATCACGGCGTCCCCCCGGAGCCCCTCACAGGAGCGTCACCGCCCAGAAGGCGTCGAGCAGCAGGATCAGCATGCTGGCCGTCACCACCGCGCCCGTGGTGGCCCGGCCCACCCCCTGGGCCCCGCCGGAGGTGGCGTGCCCGTAGTAGCAGCCCACGCCGGTGACCACCAGCCCGAAGCTGGCCGACTTGATCAGCGCGAACTGGATGTCGAAGAACCGATAGAAGGTCCGGATCCCCCGGACGAACTCCTGGGTCGACAGCTCCAGCATCACGATGGAGGTCAGCCAGCCCGCCACGAGCCCCAGCGCCGTGGCGAACGCCACCACCAGGGGAAAGGTCACCAGGCCGGCCACCACGCGGGGCACCGTCAGGTACGCCGCCGGGTCGTAGGCCAGCATCTCGAGGGCGTCGATCTGCTCGGTGACCCGCATCGTGCCGATCTCGGCGGCGATGCGGGCGCCGACCCGACCCGCCAGGACCAGCCCCACCAGCACCGGTCCCAGCTCCAGGATGATGGACTTCCCCACCAGCGTGCCCACGAAGTACATGGGCACCGCGCCGGTGAACACGTAGGAGCTCTGGAGGGCGAGGACGATCCCGGTGAACGCCGCGATGAAGAGGGCCAGGGGGAGGGAGTCCACGCCGATCTTCCGGGCCTGGCCGACCGTCTCCGGCATCCAGGTCCGCACGTCCCGCGCGGCGCGGGCCGTCGAGACGGCGAAGTCGGCGGCTCGGCCGGCGGCCGCCGCCACGGCGGCGGCGCCCCGGCCCACCATGCGGAGGGGCTCGAGGATCGGCATCGTCTCACGGTAGGCCGCTGGACCGGGCGGCGAAAGGCGTCGGGCCGCGGCGTACGGCTTGCACGTGGGGGGAGCGAACGGTCCGGACGGCCCGGGCGTCGCCCGGGAGGGGCCGCCGGCGGGCGGGCCACGCCCACGGCCGGCGGCCCGAAGCGGGCCGGGCCGGGTGCAACACGCCCCCGCCCGGAAGTGTTCTTGGAAGCCGCCCGGGACGAGCGAGACGTCGTTCACCTTCGGACACGGACACCGATGCGCGCGAAGACCCCGGTCCTCCTCTCCGTCGTCGGCCTGCTGGCCGCGGTCCCGCTGGCCGCCCAGTCCGCCGCCCCGTCCGGCGACACCCTGCGGCTGGGCCTCGAGGAGGCGGTCCACCGGGCGACCACGGTGAACGAGAACGTGCTGGTGGCCCGCGCCGAGAAGGCCCGGGCCGAGGGCATCGTCACCGAGACCCGCGCGGACGGCCTCCCCCAGATCACGGCCAGCTTCGGCTACACGCGGAACATCCAGACGCCGGTGATCTTCTTCGGCTCGGGCGAGGAGACCGAGCAGGTCCGGGTCGGCGAGGCCAACGAGTACACCTTCGGGCTGAACCTCCGCCAGTCGGTCCTCGACTTCTCGCTGGGCCCGGCCCGGGAGGCCGCCCGGCTGAGCCGGCGGGCCAGCGACGCCCGGGTCGAGGCCGCGCGGACCGGCGTGGCCCTGGAGGCCCGCGAGAGCTACTACCGGGTCCTGCTGGACCAGGCCCTGGTCCGGGTCCGCCGGCAGGCGCTCGAGCAGGCCGAGCGGCGTCTGGAGCAGGTCCGGGAGTTCCGCCAGGCCGGCACGGGCTCGGAGTTCGACCTGCTGACGGCCCGGGTGGAGGTGGAGAACCTCCGGCCCGACCTCATCGAGGCCCGTCAGCAGCTCGAGCTGAGCCGCAACCGGCTCAAGCGCACCATCGGCGTCTCGCTGGAGCGCCCCCTGGCCCTCGCCGACTCCTTCCCGGATCCCGACTCGGCGGCCCCGGAGTCGGCGTACGTCGAGGAGGCCCTGGCCCGGCGCTCCGACCTGGAGGGCCAGCGGGTCCGCGTCCAGCTCCAGGAGGAGAACCTGACCTCCCGCGAGCGCTCGGACCTGCCCACCCTGGACCTGGTGGCCGGGCTCACCCGGCGGGCCTCCTCCAGCGACCTGGTGCCGCCGGAGCAGGACTTCGTCCAGACGGCCACGGCGGGCCTCTCCCTCAGCGTTCCGCTCTTCGACGGCAACCGGCAGTCGGGCCAGGTCCAGCAGGCCCGGGCGGCGCGCAACCGCGAGCAGTACCGGCTCCGCCAGCTGCGGGAGGACGTCCGCCTGGAGGTCCAGCAGGCCTACCAGGCCATGGAGGCGGCCCGGGAGCGGATCGAGGCCACCGCCTCCACGGTCGACCGTGCCGAGCGGGCCCTGGAGATCGCGCAGACCCGCTTCCGGAACGGGCTCTCGACGCAGGTGGAGCTGAACGACGCGGAGCTGGCGGTCACCCGGGCGAGGACGAACCACGTCCGGGCCCTGCACGCCTACTCGGTGGCCCGGGCCCGGCTGATGGCGGCGACGGGGGAGCGATGAGGCGACGGCAGCGCGTGGAGGGGACCGGGACGGAGCGGTCGGGCGCACGGCGGACGGCCGGTCCGCGGGCGGACGGACCGTCCGGACGGCGCTTCGCGAAGGGGACGGGAGCGGCCGCGGCGGCCGTCCTCGCGGCGGCGCTGGCGGCGACGGCCGCGGCGGCCGGCCCCGCCGCGGGCCAGCAGGGTCCGGCCGACGACGTGCGGGCCCCGGAGACGGCGCTCGCCCCCCAGCCCTTCCGTCTCGGCCCCACCGTGGGCTCGCTGTCCTGGGAGGAGACGGGTGGGACGACGGTGGACGACGTGACCGTCTGGGGGGTCGCCGTGGAGCGGCTGCTGACCTCCTTCCTCGCCGTGCGGCTCGACGGCGGCTACGGGACCGGCGCCGTCGCCGGCGGGGGGCGGAGGGTGGACGTGCACACCTACGTCGCCGAGCTGGCCCTGGCGCTGCGGGGACCCGCCCTCCGGCCGGGGAGCGTCCGGGTCACCCCGTACGCGGCCGCGGGGATGGGGACGGTGGTCCACGACCCGGAGGACGGGGAGCTGACCACGGCGTCCCAGAACACCCTCTCCTACGGCCTGGGCGTGGACGTCCGCCCGGTGGACCGCTTCGGCGCCCGCCTGGAGTGGCGACGCCACCGCGTCGACCTGGAGAACCTCCTGGATCCGACCGACCGCACGGGCGTCCGGCGGGACGTCGACCGGCTCGAGGCCTCCCTCTACTGGGCCTTCTGAGGCCGGGCGCCCGCCGGCGAGCGCCGCCGTGACCCCCGGACGGCCATGATCCCCGGACGGAGCGGGAGCGGCGGTACCCCCGTCCGGACCGGCGCCCTCCTGATGGCGCTGCTGGCCGTCCTCGCCGGAACCGTGTTCTTCCTGGACGTGGTCCTCCGCGAGCTGTCGGAGGGCCCGGAGCTGACGATCCGCGCGCCCGCCGCCCGCCACCTGGCGCCCGGCGCGGAGGTCTGGGTGGCCGGCGTCCCGGCCGGCCGGGTCACGGCGGTCCGCTTCCGGGAGCGGGCGGAGGGCGACCCCGTGCTGGTCCGGGCGGTCCTGCGCAAGGGGGCGGCCCCGACGATCCGGCGCGACGCAACCGTCTCCATCCACCAGTCGGCCCTGCTGGAGCCCGCGGTGGTGGCCGTCGACCCGGGCACCGCCGCGGCGCCCTTCGACTTCTCCGACACGCTCCGGGCCCGGCCGCTCGTCGGCACCGGGGACCTCCGGGCCCGCCTCGACTCGCTCGCCGGCGTGCTCGACTCGCTGCGCCCGCTGGGACGTCGGCTCGCCCGCCGGCTCGAGGAGGGGCCGGGCACGCTGGCGGCCCTCCGCTCGGACACGGCCCTGGTCGACGAGCTGCGGTCGCTGGCGCGGCGGGGCGAGGCGCTGGCCGCCGCCGTCCCCTCGGGGAGCGCCGCCCGGCTGGCCGGCGACGACGACCTGGCCGAGGCCTGGGGGCGGATCGGCCGGCGGACCCGGAGGATCGCCGGGGAGATCGGGGAGGGCGCCGGACCGGTGTCGGCGGCCCTGGACTCGCTGGCCGCCTCGGCGGCGACCGTGGCGCGGCGGCTCGAGGAGGGCCGCGGCAGCCTGGCCCGCTTCGGATCGGACCGCGCGCTGGCGCGGGAGCTCCGGACGATGCGCGCCCGCCTCGATTCGGCCCGGTCCGAGCTGCTGGCCAAGCCGCTGCGCTGGCTCCGCTTCCGGCTGTTCTGAGGGGCCACGGCGACCGGGGCGCGGCCCCCGCCGAGCGTCCCCCGCGGCCTCAGGAGGAGGGCGGCGGGTCCAGGTCGTCCTCCAGGACGAACTCCAGCCGCTGGGTTCGGCCGTCCCGCTCCCGGCGCGTGACCACCGTGATCGACTCCACGACGTCGGTCCGGTCCTCCAGGGAGATCTCGATGTCGGCCGTCCCGTCGGCGGCCCGGATGCGGGTCCGGATCACCTTGGCGGGCTCGGCCTGCGCCCGCTCCGCGTCGTTCTTGAAGAGCGTCACCGTGGAGCGGCGGTCCTTGTCCGGCAGTCGGCGCGAGATCTTCACCCGGCGGATCCAGTCGGGATGGTAGCTCAGGTGCCAGAGCTCGCCGTGCTGGTCCACGCCCTTGGCGTCGCGATTGTGCCGCGCCATGCCTGCTCCTCCCGAGCTGGCGAACGGGGTGTCGGGTGCGAGGAACCCACATGGTAGGCGGTGATCGAGCGGCGGGAAACCGGGGCGCTCCCCCGGGTTGACCCCGGTGCCGGCCCGGCTTATGCTGGTCTCGCCCGGCCGGCAGCTCTCCTCGCCGCCATCGGGCTCCGACCGACCGAACCCGACGCCCGAAGCACCCGATACCGAGCCCCCGCACCCCACCACCCCTTCCGGCAGGTGCGCGTCCCGGGCGACCCCCGGAACCCTCCTCGCCGCCTTCCCACCGACCACGGGAGAGAGACGTGGAAATCGCCGAGCTGAAGGCCAAGGACATCAGCGAGCTGCACCGGATGGCCGAGGACCTCGGCATCCGCAACTACTCGGGCCTGCAGCGACAGGACCTCCTCTTCCAGATCGAGCAGAACCTGCTGGAGGAGGACGTCGTCCTCCGCGGCGAGGGCGTGCTGGAGATCCTGCCGGAGGGCTACGGGTTCCTGAGGAGCCCGGACTGGAACTACCTCTACGGCCCGGACGACATCTACGTCTCCCCCTCCCAGATCAAGCGCTTCGACATGCGCACCGGGGACACCGTCCTCGGACAGGTGCGGCCGCCCAAGGAGGGCGAGCGCTACCTGGCCCTGCTCAAGGTGGAGCGGATCAACGGCGAGGAGCCGGAGAAGGCCAAGCACCGGATCGCCTTCGACAACCTCCGGCCCCGCTACCCCGAGGAGCGGATCCGCCTGGAGCGCTCCGACGGCGACATCTCCATGCGCGTCATGGACCTCATCGCGCCGGTGGGCAAGGGCCAGCGCCAGCTCATCGTCTCCCCGCCCAAGGCCGGCAAGACGATCCTCCTGCAGAAGATGGCCAACTCGGTGATCGAGAACCATCCCGAGTGCTACGTCATCGTGCTGCTCATCGACGAGCGGCCCGAGGAGGTCACCGACA
>CAZJJO010000038.1:0-18037 GCA_964546375.1 uncultured Gemmatimonadota bacterium | reverse complement strand
CGTGCTGGTGTTCCCGGACCTCGACGCGGGGAACATCGGGTACAAGCTGGTGGAGCGGCTCGCGGGCGCCGGCGCCCTGGGCCCCGTCCTGCAGGGCCTGCGGCGGCCGCTGAACGACCTGTCGCGGGGCGCCGGGGTCGAGGACATCGTGCTGACCGCGTGCGTCACCGGCCTGGCGGCCGACTGAGCATCACCCGGCACCGGAGGAGGAGGCATGGACTACGAGATCGAGCGCGAGGGCGACGTCACCGTGGTGTCCGTCGAGGGCGAGCTGGTGGTGAGCAACCGGCGGGAGCTGAAGGACGCGGTCCTGGAGCGGCTGGCCGACGGGGACCGGAAGTTCCTCGTCGACTTCTCCGCGGCCAGCTACATCGACTCCTCCGGCCTGGGCGTGCTGGTGAGCCTGTCCAAGAAGATCCGCGAGGAGGAGGGCGAGCTGCGGCTGTGCGGGCTCGACGAGGACCTCCACACGCTCTTCGAGCTGACCAAGCTGGACACCCTCTTCCGCATCGCCGACGACCGGGGCGAGGCCCTGGCCGACTTCTGACCGGCGCGCCGTCGCCGGGCCGGCGGCCAACCGCCGGCGCTCCCCCACCGGAGGTACATCCTGTCCCGCGTCCTGATCTGCTCGGAGCGCTCCGAGGTCTGCGAGGCCCTGGCCCGGGAGTTCGAGCGGCTGGAGGCGACCACCTCCACCGCCGCGTCCCGCGAGGACTGGCCGGACGAGCCGCCGTCGCTGGTGGTGGTGGACCTGGCCGACGGCTCGTCCCCGGTCCGCGAGGCGTGCCTGAGCTGGGGCGACGAGGCCGAGCTGTGGGCCCTGGCCGACGGGGACTCCGCCGAGCTGCTGGTGCCGGCGCTGGCGGCCGGGTGCGCCGACTACCTGTTCTTCCCCGTCAACCCGGACGAGCTGCGGCTCCGCTGGCGGAAGCACCGGGCCGGCCGGGGGCCCCGCGCCGAGGCGGGCGGGGCGCTGCGGGGACGGCTGGAGCTGGAGTTCCCCTCGCGCGTCCGGCACCTGCGGCCGGCCGTCGAGGAGGTGGTGGGCCGATGCGAGCGGCTGGCGGTGGGCGGCTCGCGGGCGCACCTGAACCTGAAGGTGGCGGTGGGCGAGGCCATCTCCAACGCCATCCTCTACGGAAACGGCGAGGACCCCGACAAGGACGTCCTCGTCCGGGCCGAGTACGGCGACGGGGTGGTCCGGGTGACGGTGGCCGACGAGGGCGAGGGCTTCGACCCCGGGGCCGTGGCCGACCCGACCCGCCCCGAGAACCGCGCCCGGCCCTCGGGGCGCGGGCTGTTCCTGCTCCGGAGCCTGATGGACCGGGTGGAATGGAACGACCGGGGCAACCGGGTCACCCTGGTCCTGCGCCTGTGAGGACGGCCGCCGGGGGGACGGAGGGCGCCGGGAGGACGGCCGGGGACGAGGGGACCTCGGCCGCCCGGCTGGTGGTCCGGCTGGCCCGGGCCCTGGAGGTCCCCCTGCGTCTCCGGGTGGAGGGGCCGGAGGGCGACGAGCGCGTCGTCCACGACGGCCTCCCCGCCGGCGGGGACGGACGGGAGCCCCGTCGCCGGCGCCTGCCCCTCTCGCGCCGGCGGACCGCCGTGCTCGAGACGGCGCCCGGGGACGGGGAGGAGGACCGGGCCGACCTGCTGGTCGAGGTCGCCGGCCGCCTGCTGGGCCGCGCCGAGGAGAGCCGTCTCTTCGCGCGGGAGCTGGAGGACCGGTACGAGGAGATCTCCCTGCTCACCTCCATCGGCGAGACGCTGGCCTCGGTGCTCGAGCTGGGCCGGGCCGCCGACCGCCTGCTGGCCGAGCTGGTGGAGGTCACGGGGGCGGCGCGGGCCACGCTCTGGCTGCACGAGCCGGGGGACGAGCACCTCCGCCTGCTGGCCTCCCGCGGCGTCTCCGAGCCCGGGGGGCGCCGGGTCGAGCTGGGGGCGGAGGACTCGCTGGTGGCCGAGGTCTTCCGCGCCCAGCAGGCCCGCCTGGTGGACCCGGCCGACGGGGCGGGACGGCGGTGGCCGGGCTACGGCGACGCCGCCCTCCTGGCGGTGCCGGCCAGCTACGCGCCGGGCGACGGGGACCGCCGCCGGGTGGGCGTGCTGGTCCTGGTGGGGCGGCCGGAGGGCGGCCGGTTCTCGGCCGGCGACCGGGACCTGGTGGAGGCGGTCGCCAGCCAGGCCGCCGCGGCCGTCGAGAACCGCCGGCTGGTGCGCGAGAGCCTCCAGCGGGAGCGCCTCTCGGCCGAGCTGGAGCTGGCCCACGACCTCCAGCTCGCCCTCCTGCCGGACCCGTCCTCGGTGGACGATCTGGCCGAGGCGGCGGCCCGCTGCGAGCCCGCCCGCTCGGTGGGAGGCGACTTCTACCACCTGATCCGGCTGTCGGACCGACGCCTGGGCGTGCTCATCGGCGACGTCAGCTCCCACGGCATCTCGGCGGCCCTGCTGATGGCCCGGGCGCTGAGCGCCGCCGGGCTGGTGGCCCGGGAGGAGGAGGGCCCCGCCGCGGTGCTCTCGCGGCTGGAGGGGGAGCTGGCCCAGGGGATGGGCGCGGCGGAGATGTACGTGACCCTCTTCTATGCCGTGCTGGAGGGCCCGGCCGGCCGGATGCGCTACGCCAGCGCCGGCCATCCCCACGCCCACCTGCTGGGCGGCGACGGCCCGCGCCGCCTCCCGGCCACGGACCCGCCGCTGGGCCTCCGGGAGGCCGGCGGGCGCTTCGGCGAGCGGACCGTGGAGACGGGCGATCCGCCCCGGCCGCTGCTGCTCTTCACCGACGGGCTGTTCGAGCCGGCCGCCGGGGGCCGGCGCGCGGCCGAGGCGCTGCTCGCGGACGCGGCCGACGCGGCCGCCGCCGAGGGCATGGAGGCGGCCGTGGAGGCCGTCTTCCGGACCTCCGACGCGCTGGCCGGCGGCGGGGGCGACGACCGCACCGCGCTGGCGGTCCGGCCGCGGGGCGGCCCCCGGTGAGCCGGGCGAAGCGGTCGCTCAGCCAGCACTTCCTGGTGGATCCCAACCTCCAGGAGAAGATCGTCGACGCCCTGGAGGCGGAGCCGGGCGAGGCGGTCCTGGAGATCGGGCCCGGCCACGGCGAGCTGAGCCGCCACCTGGTGGGCCGCGTCGATCCCCTGGTGCTGGTGGAGAAGGACGACGACCTGGCCCGCGAGCTGGCGGAGCGGTGGAGCGACCGCCCCGACGTGGAGGTGGTCCACGCCGACGCCCTGGAGTCGGACCTCGGGGCCCGGCTGCCCGGGGACCGGCCCTACCGGGTGATCTCGAACCTGCCCTACGCCGTCACCTCGCCGATGCTGTTCCGCCTGCTGGAGATGGAGCCCCCGGCGCGGCGGATCGTGGTGACCGTCCAGAAGGAGGTCGCCGACCGGCTGGCGGCCGAGCCCGGCGGGGGCGAGTACGGCAGCCTCACCGTGGGGGTGCGCACCCGGGCCGACGTGCGCCGGGCCTTCGACGTCAGCCGCCACGCGTTCCGGCCCGAGCCCCGGGTGGCCTCGACCGCCGTGATCCTCGAGCCCGACCCGGAGCGGATCCGGCGGCTGCCGGCCCGCGCCCTGCGCCGGCTGACCCGCGCGGCGTTCAGCCGCCGGCGCAAGCAGCTCCAGAAGATCCTGCGGTCGGCCCCCGAGTTCGACCTGGACCGGGAGCGGGCCGAGGCGCTCTGCCGGGCCGTCGGGGCCGAGCCCCGCCACCGGCCCGAGCGGCTGTCGCCGAGGCAGTTCGTGGAGCTGGCCCGCCGGCTGGACGCGGAGGCTCCCGCTCCCGGGGCGGACGACCGGCCGGACGAGGAGCCGGACGGCGGCGACGGGCCGCCCGCCGGCGGGGACCGGTGACGTCGCATCCGTCCCCGCTCCGACCGACGGCCGTCCGCTTGAGCGGGGTCGGGGCGACGGGTACCTTCTTGTGAACCTTTTCACAAGGTGCCCATGAGCCAGCCCCGAATCTCCGAGTCCACGGTCCGCCGCCTGTCGGTCTACCTGCGCCTCCTGCGCGAGCTGGAGGGCGAGGAGCGGGAGATCGTGTCCAGCAAGGAGCTGGCGAGCCGCAGCGGCACCACCCCCGCCCAGGTCCGCAAGGACCTCAGCCTCTTCGGCAGCTTCGGCAAGCGCGGCCGCGGCTACACGGTGCCCGAGCTGGCCTCCACCCTGGAGGGGATCCTCGGCCTGGAGCGCCGCTGGCGGGTGGCCCTGGTGGGGGTGGGCCGGATCGGGAGCGCGCTGCTGGGCTACCGTGACCTGCGGAACCGCGGCTTCGACGTGGTGGCCGCCTTCGACGTGGACCCGGGCAAGGTGGGGACCGAGGTGGACGGGATCCGGATCGTCCCCATGGACCGCCTGGAGGTGGTGGTCGAGGAGCGCGGCGTGGAGATGGGCATCGTCGCCGTCCCGCCCGACGCCGCCCAGGACGTGGCCGACCGGCTGGCGGAGGCGGGCGTGCGGGCCCTTCTGAACTTCGCGCCCGTGAAGCTCGACGTCCCCGACGAGGTCGTGGTCCGCAGCATGGACGTGGCGCTGGAGCTGGAGGGGCTCAGCTTCGCCCTCTCCCACGAGAACGGGGAGGAGCCGTGAGCGGCGGGAGCGGCCGGGCGCGGATCACCAGCGAGGTGGGCGAGCTGGAGACCGTCCTCTGCCACGCGCCGGGGCCCGAGCTCACGGTGGTCACGCCGGCCAACCGCGACGAGTACCTCTTCGACGACCTGCTGGACCTCGAGCGGGCCCGCCGCGAGCACGCCCGCTTCACGGCCGTCCTGGAGCGGTTCGCCCGCGTGCTGGAGGTGGGCGACCTGCTGGAGGAGGTGCTCGAGCGGCCCGAGGCCCGGGCGTCCATGCTCTCGCGCGCCGATCCCGCGTTCCGGGAGCGGGCGCGCGAGGCGCCGGCCGCGGACCTCGCCCGGCTCTTCATCGAGGGCGAGGAGGGGGCGGGCGGCGCCCTCTCGAACCTGCTCAACGAGGCCGGCTACAGCCTCCCGCCCCTGCCGAACCTCTTCTTCACCCGGGACGCGGCGGCGGTGGTGGGCGAGCGGGTGGTGATCGCGTCCATGCGCCACGCGGCGCGCTGGACCGAGAAGCTCATCATGCGGACGCTCTTCGAGCACCATCCCGCGCTCGGCAACGAGGGCCTGCTCTACGACGGGACCGAGGAGCGCCGGATGCAGACCAGCCTGGAGGGCGGCGACGTGCACGTCCTCCGGGAGGACCTCCTGCTGGTGGGCCTGTCCGAGCGGACCACCGCCTCGGGCGTCGACGTGCTGGGGAGCCGGCTGCTCTCCGACACGCCCGTCCGCGACGTGCTGGTGGTCCTGCTGCCCGCCCACCGGTCCTCGATCCACCTGGACATGATCTTCACGGCCGTCGACCGGCGGCTCTGCTGCGTCTATCCGCCCTACTTCCTGGGCCCGACCCGCCTGCCGGTGCTCCACCTCAGCGACGGGTCGGACCGGCTCCGCGAGCACGACGACCTCTTCTCGGCGCTGGAGGAGCTGGGCGCCCCGATGGATCCGGTCCGCTGCGGCGGCGAGCACCGCACCCGCCAGCAGCGGGAGCAGTGGGGCAGCGGCTGCAACCTCTTCGCCGTGGGGCCAGGCCGCCTGGTGGCCTACGACCGCAACGAGCACACCCTGGAGGCCCTGGAGCGGGAGGGCGGGATCCGGACGGTGGACGCCGTGGAGTTTCTCACCGGCGAGGACAGGCCCGGCGAGGACGAGCGCTTCGTGATCACCTTCGAGGGGACCGAGCTGGTCCGGGGCGGGGGCGGCCCCCGCTGCATGACCCTGCCGGTGGCCCGGCGGCCGCTGGGGGACGCGTGACCGACGGGGACGCCCGGGCGGCCGGCGACGACGGGCTCCGCTTCGGCGACGCCTCCGGCCTGGCGGCCCGGGCGGAGGAGCTGGTCCGGGCCTCGCCGCGCACCACCGAGGCGCTGGCCCGTCGGGTGCTGGGCCTGCGGAGCGCCCCCGCCGGGATGGCCGAGCGGATGGTCCGCGAGCTGCTGTCCGACCACCCCCGCCTCGCGGCCGACGGCGACGGGGTGTGGCGGCTCCGGGAGCGGCCGGGCGGGGAGGAGGCCTCGCTGGAGGAGCTGGACTACGTGGTGGTGGACGTGGAGACGACGGGGGCCACGCCCTCCGAGGGCGACCGCGTCACCGAGATCGCCGCGGTGGAGGTGACCGGCGGACGGGTGGGCGAGGCCTTCTCCAGCCTGGTGGACCCCGGCCGCCCGATCCCGGACTGGATCTCGCGGATGACGGGCATCACCGAGGAGATGGTCGCCGACGCGCCGCCCTTCGAGGAGGTGGCCGGGGAGGTGCGGGCCCGGCTCGAGGGCCGGGTCTTCGTGGCCCACAACGTGCCCTTCGACTGGCGGTTCGTCTCGGCCGAGATGCGGCGGGCGGCGTCGGTCCTGCCCGAGGGCCCCCGCCTGTGCACGCTCCGGCTGGCCCGGCGGGCCCTGCCGGACCTGCCGCGGAAGGGGCTGGACGCGGTGACGCGCCACTACGACGTGGAGGTCGAGGACCGCCACCGGGCCGAGGGCGACGCCCGGGCCACCGCCCGGGTGCTCCTGCACCTGCTGGAGGAGGCCGACCGGAAGGGCGTGCGCCGCTGGGAGCAGATGGACCGCTGGCTCTCGGGCGGCGCGCCGCCGGCCGAGCGGGACTGAGCCGGGACCGGAGGGGGGACGCGATGCTGGTCTACGAGAAGGGCGACCTGATGGTGGCCACCGTCGAGGCCGGCCGCCTCCGGCTGGACGGCGGGGCCATGTTCGGGGTGGTGCCCCGCCCCCTGTGGGAGCGGCGCATCGAGCCCGACGACCGCAACAGGATCCCGCTGGCCATGCGCTGTCTGCTGATCCGCAAGGGGCCGCGGACGATCCTGGTCGACGCCGGGCTGGGCGACAAGGAGGACGAGAAGTTCGAGTCCATCTACGGCGTCGAGAACGACGGCGAGCCCACCCGCCTGCACGACGGCCTGCGGGCCTGGGGCGTCGAGCCCGGGGACGTGGACACCGTGGTCTGCACCCACCTGCACTTCGACCACGTGGGCGGCTGCACCGTCCGGGACGAGGACGGCGAGATCCGTCCGGCCTTCCCCGACGCCCGCCACGTGGTCCGGGAGGGCGAGTGGGCGTTCGCCCACCGCGACAACGAGCGGATCCAGGCCAGCTACCTGCGCCACAACCTGGATCCGCTGGAGGAGGCGGGCGTGGTGGACCGGGTCGAGGGCGACGTCGAGGTGGCGCCGGGGATCCGCACCGTCCACACCCCCGGCCACACGCCGCACCACCAGTCGGTCCGGATCGACGCGGGGGGCGACACCCTCTTCTACCTGGCGGACCTCGTGCCGACGCGGGCGCATATGTCCCTACCGTGGATCATGGGGTACGACGTCGAGCCCCTGGTCACGCTGGAGACCAAGCGCGACCTGCTGACCCGGGCGGGCCGGGAGGGCTGGGTCCTGCTCTTCGAGCACGACCCCGAGGTCGCCTACGGCTGGGCCCGGCCCGCCGACGGCGACGGCTGCGATCTGGCCAGCCCCCGCGAGGAGGAGGGTCCGCCCGAGGCCGAGGAGCCGCCCGGCGACGGTGCGGGCCCCGGCCGCGGACCGGCCGCGCCGCCGGGCGACGGCCCCGGCCCCGTGCCGGGATGATCCCCGCCGGACCCGAGATCACGACCACCACCGGAGACGCCCCATGAGCGACAAGGAACGCACCCCCGTCATCGTCAGCGCCGCCCGCCTCCCCACCGGCCGGTTCCTGGGCGCCCTCTCGCCGCTGGAGGCGCCCGACCTGGGCGCCCGGGCCGTCGAGGCCGCCGTCGACCGCTCGGGCATCGACCCCGACGAGCTGGAGGAGGCGATCATCGGCAACGTGGTCCAGGCCGGCGTCGGCCAGGCGCCGGCCCGGCAGGCCGCCATCCGCGGGGGCGTGCCGGCCACCGTGCCCGCGGTGACGATCAACAAGGTGTGCGGGTCGGGGCTGAAGTCGGTGAGCCTGGCCGCCCAGGCGATCCGGGCCGGCGACTACCGGGCCGCCGTGGCCGGGGGGATGGAGTCGATGTCCAACGCCCCGTACCTGGTCCGGGGCCACCGGGAGGGCGTGAAGTTCGGCGACGACGAGCTGGTGGACGGCGTCGTCCACGACGGCCTCTGGTGCTCGTTCGGCGAGTGCCACATGGGCGGCCACGCCGAGTACACGGCGAAGAAGGCCGACATCGGGCGCGAGGAGCAGGACCGCTTCGCCCTGGAGAGCCACCGGAAGGCGGTCCGGGCCATCGACGAGGGGCTGTTCGACGACGAGCTGGTCCCGGTGGAGGTGCCGGGCCGGAAGGGGAGCACCACGGTGGAGGTGGACGAGACGCCCCGCCGGGACACCTCGCTGGAGCGGCTCTCGAAGCTGCGGCCCGCCTTCGGCGCCGACGCGCCCGACGACGTCGAGGAGCTGACGGTCACCGCCGGCAACGCGCCGGGCCTGAACGACGGGGCCGCCGCCCTGGTGGTCACCTCGGAGGCCTTCGCCGAGGCGCACGGTCTGGACATCCTGGCCACGATCTCGGAATATTCCGTCGGCGCGACGGCGCCGGAGGACCTCTTCTTCGCCCCGGTGGACGCGGTGCGGAAGCTGACCGAGAAGGAGGGGACCTCGGTGGACGACTACGGCCTCGTGGAGATGAACGAGGCCTTCGCCGTCCAGGTGCTGGCGGACGTCCGGGAGCTGGGCCTCGAGGCCGACCGGCTCAACGTCCGCGGCGGCGCCGTGGCCCTGGGCCATCCGATCGGAGCCTCCGGCGCCCGGATCCTGGTCACCCTGCTGTACGCCATGCGGGACCGGGACGTCGAGAAAGGCCTGGCCACCCTCTGTCTGGGGGGCGGCAACGCCGTGGCACTCAGCGTGGAGCGACGATGAGCCGAGAGACCGCAGAGACGACCGTGTCGGACCTCCGCTCGGGCCTGGCCGCCCGGGTCGAGGCGCTGAGCCCCGCCGCCCGCCGGGCGCTGGGGGTGGGCGCCTTCGCCCTGCTCACCGCGCTGGGCGCCCGGATCGCCGTGCCCCTGCCCGGCACGCCGGTCCCCTTCACCTTCCAGGTGGTGGCGGTCCTGCTGGCCGGCTGGATGCTGGGCCCCCGCCTGGGGGCGGCCAGCCAGGCGGCCTACCTGGCCGCCGGGGCCGCCGGCCTGCCGGTCTTCGCGGCCGGCGGCGGGCTGGCCTACCTGCTGGGCCCCACCGGCGGCTACCTGCTGGCCTATCCCCTCGCCGCCGGGCTGGTGGGCCTGGCCTGCACCCGCGAGGCGGGCCTGGCGCGCCAGGCCGCCGGCCTGGTCGGCGGCGTGGCGGTCATCCACCTGGGCGGCGTCGCCTGGCTGGCCGCGGTGGCCGGCCACGAGGGGGCCCTGGCGGCCGGCGCGCTCCCCTTCCTGGGCGTGGACGGCATCAAGGCGCTGCTGGTCCTGCTCCTGGGGCGCCGGATCGGGGGAAGGGCGCGGAGATTCTTCGGCTGACCGGACGCGCGCCGCGGCGAGCCGGGGCCCGCCGGGACGGGGGCGGCCGGTGAGCCTGTTCACCACCGCGTCGGGTCGCCTGCGGGCGGCCTGGCGGATCGGGCTCTTCTACCTGACCGTCCTGGCCCTCGTGGTGGTGCTGGGGGCCCTCTCCGCGATCTTCGGCCTGCCGGGCGGCGGCCCGGCCGTGATCTTCTCCTCGACGGCCCTGCTGGCGGCCGCGCTGGCGGCGAGCTGGTGGTTCGCCGAGAAGGTGGAGGGCTTCCCGACCGCCGCGCTGGGCCTGCCGCTGGACCGGGTGGCCCCGGCCGAGCTGGGCGGCGGCTTCCTGGTGGGGGGCGGGCTCATCGGCCTGGCCGTCGCCGCCCTGGCGCTCACCGGCGCCGTCACCTGGCACCTGGAGCCCGGCGGGATCCGCCCCTGGGCGCTGGCGGGGACGCTGGCGGGGTTCACGCTGTTCCTGTTCGCGGCCGCGTGGGCCGAGGAGCTGCTCTTCCGCGGCTACCCGCTGCAGGCGGCCGCCGAGCGGATCGGCGGCCCGTGGGCCGTGGCGCTCACCGCGCTGCTCGTCGCCGGCGTCCACGGCGCCAACCCGGGCCTGGGGGAGGCGCTGGCCGACGGCGTGACGATGGCCGAGATCTTGCCCCTCGTGAACCTGGCGCTGGCGGGGGTCGTGCTGGGGCTGGCCTACTGGCGCACCTACAGCCTCTGGTTCGCCACGGGCGTCCACCTGGGCTGGAACTGGGTGATGGGCTTCGCCGCCGACCTGCCGGTCAGCGGGCTGGAGGCCGAGACGGCCGGGCTGGCGCTCTTCGACACGCCGGGCTGGGACGCCGTGGTCGAGGGCGGGCGCCTCTGGACCGGCGGCGCCTTCGGGCCCGAGGGCGGCCTGGCGGTGACCGGCGCCTCGCGGGTGGCCGTCGCCTGGCTGGCCACCACCGACCGGCTGGAGCGCAGCCTCCGGGTCCGGGCGCTGGACCCCCTGCCGGACCGGCGGGCCGGGGCGCCGGACGGAGCGGATGCCGACGACGGCCCGGCCGCGGACGGCGGGGGCGCGCCGTCGCCGGGCGAGCCGGGCGCCGGGGGCCCGGGCGAGGGAGCCGTCGGGGACGGACCGACGGGAGGCTCGCCGTGAGCGAGGAGGGCACGGCCCCGGACCTCCGGCGCGCCGGCGTCGTCGGGGCCGGCACCATGGGCCACGGCATCGCCCACGTCTTCGCGCTGGCGGGGCTGGAGACCACGCTGGTGGACGTGGACCCGGACGCCCTGGAGCGGGCCCGCTCGTCCATCCGCTCGAACC
The DNA here is from genome assembly GCA_964546375.1 of uncultured Gemmatimonadota bacterium. Taxonomy (GTDB): domain Bacteria; phylum Gemmatimonadota; class Gemmatimonadetes; order Palauibacterales; family Palauibacteraceae; genus CAYVFM01. The sequence goes on along the minus strand of CAZJJO010000038.1, from coordinate 7,231 downwards.
TGGAGCGGCAGGTCGGGAAGGGCGCCGTGGAGGAGGGCGACGCGGAGGCGGCCCTGGAGCGGCTCTCCACCGACACCGACACGGGCGCCCTGGCCGACGCCGACGTGGTGGTGGAGGCGGTGCCCGAGCGGGCGGAGCTCAAGAAGGACGTCTTCGGGGAGCTGTCGGAGCGCTGCGGGCCGGGGGCGATCCTGGCCACCAACACCAGCTCGATCTCCATCACCGAGATCGCCGGCCACGCGGAGCGCCCGGAGCGGGTCCTCGGCATGCACTTCATGAACCCGGTGCCGGTGATGGAGCTGGTGGAGGTGATCCGGGGGCTGGAGACCGACGACCGCACCACCGAGCGCACCATGGCGCTCGCCCGCCGGCTGGGGAAGACCCCGGTGGAGGTGGAGGACTATCCCGGCTTCGTCTCCAACCGGGTGCTGATGCCGATGATCAACGAGGCGGTCTACGCCCTCATGGAGGGGGTCGCCGACCGCGAGGCCATCGACCGGGTGATGGAGCTGGGGATGAACCATCCGATGGGCCCGCTCCGGCTGGCCGACCTCATCGGGCTGGACACGTGCCTGCACGTCCTCGAGGTCCTCCACCGGGACCTGGGCGACGACAAGTACCGTCCCTGCCCGCTGCTCCGGAAGCACGTGGCCGCCGGGCGGCTGGGCCGCAAGAGCGGCCGCGGATTCTACGCGTACGACGACTGAGCCGACCCCGGGACGGCCCGAGCGGGCCGTCCCCGCCGCGAACCCCGACCCCGGACCGCCATGCTCGAGGTCCACACAGGCAGCGGCCTCTCCGACGAGGCCCGGCAGATCTGCGAGCTGGCGCATCAGTTCGCCGAGGAGGAGATCCGGCCGGGCGCGGCCGGGCGGGACCGGCGCGAGTCGGAGTTCGACCGCGAGATCGTCGATCGGCTGGCCGGGCTGGGCTTCCTCGGCATGCTCATCCCCGAGGCGTGGGGCGGGCTGGGCCTGGACGAGCTCACCTACCTGGCCGTCCTGGAGGAGATCGCCTGGGGGGACCCCTCGGTGGCGGTCTCCGTCTCGGTCCACAACTCGCTGCCCGCCCGGATCCTGCTGGAGCACGGCGACGAGGAGCAGAAGGAGCGCTGGCTCGGCCCCATGGCCCGCGGCGAGGTGCTGGCCGCCTTCTCGCTGTCCGAGGCCGGCTCGGGCAGCGACGCCGCCAGCCTCGTCTCCGAGGCCGAGCGCCGGGACGGCGGCTGGGTGCTGAACGGCGAGAAGATGTGGGTGACCAACGGGGCGTCGGCCGACCTCGTGCTGACCTTCGCCCGCACCGACGAGCCGGGCGACCGGCGGGGCAAGGACGGCATCGGGGCCTTCCTGGTGCCCACCGACCGCGACGGGTGGCGGCCGGCCAAGAAGGAGCGGAAGATGGGCCTGCGGGGCTCGGAGACGGTGGCCGTCCAGATGGACGACCTCCGTCTGGGCCCGGAGCACCTGGTGGGCGAGCCCTCGCAGGGCTACCGCTACGCGCTGGCGGCCCTGGAGGGGGGGCGGCTCGGGATCGCGGCCCAGGCGGTGGGCATCGCCCGGGCGGCGCTCGACCACGCCGTCGCCTACGCCGACGAGCGCGAGCAGTTCGGCCGGCCCGTCCGCGAGTTCCAGGGGCTGGCCTTCAAGCTGGCCGAGATGTCCCGGAAGGTGGAGCGGGCCCGGGGGTTGCTTCACCGGGCGGCGCGTGCCTACATGGTCGAGGACGCCGACAGCCTCCGCCTCTCGAGCGCGGCCAAGCTGGAGGCCAGCGAGACCGCGGTGAGCGTCACGCGGGAGGCGGTCCAGGTCTTCGGCGGCTACGGCTACGCCCGGGAGTATCCCGTCGAGCGGCTCTTCCGGGACGCCAAGGTCACCGAGATCTACGAGGGCGCCAGCGAGATCCACCGGGTGATCATCGCCCGGGAGCTGTACCGGTGACCCCCGCCGCGGGCCCGCCCGCTCCCCGGGGACGCACCGACCGCGAGCGCAGCGATCGAACGCACCGAAGCGACCGGACGCACCGACACGCGACGAGCCACCGAACCGGACGAGGGAAGGACTCGTGACACATCCCGGCATCGAAGTGCCCGAGTCGGTCATGGAGGAGGGCGACCGCTCCGGCGGCCTCTTCGACCTCATCGAGGAGCACGGCCACGAGCAGGTCGTCTTCACCCAGGAGCCGGCCGAAGGCTACCGGGGCATCATCGCCATCCACGACACCACCCTGGGCCCGGCCCTGGGGGGCACCCGCTTCTGGAACTACGACTCCGACCTGGACGCCCTGGTGGACGTCCTCCGGCTGGCCCGGGGGATGACCTACAAGGCGGCCGTGGCCGGGCTGAACCTGGGCGGCGGCAAGTCGGTCATCATCGGGGACAACGACCGCAAGGACCGCGAGATGATCATGCGGGCCCACGGCCGGGCGGTGGAGAGCCTGGGCGGGCGCTACATCACCGCCGAGGACGTGGGCACCTCGGTCGAGGACATGGACTTCGTCCACATGGAGACCGACAGCGTGGTCGGCATCGCCGGCCGGTCGGGCGACCCCTCGCCGGTCACCGCCTACGGCGTCTACCGCGGCATCAAGGCCTGCGCCCGCCGCGTCTACGGCTCCGACGACCTCTCGGGCCGCACCGTCTCGGTCCAGGGCACCGGCCACGTGGGCTACTACCTGTGCGAGAACCTGCACCGGGAGGGCGCCCGGCTGGTGGTGACCGACATCGACGAGGAGAAGGTCCAGCGGGTGGTGGACGAGTTCGACGCCGAGCCGGTCGAGCCCGACGAGATCTACGGCGTCGACGCCGACGTCTTCGCGCCCTGCGCGCTGGGGGCGGTCATCAACGACGACACCATCCCGCGGCTGAGCGTGGACATCGTGGCCGGGGCGGCCAACAACCAGCTCGGCAACGACACCCACGACGACAAGCTCGAGGACCGGGGCATCCTCTACGCGCCGGACTACGTGATCAACGCCGGCGGCCTGATCAACGTCTACTCGGAGCTGGCCGAGTGGAGCCTGGAGCGCTCGAAGCGGAAGGCGGGGGAGATCTACCACACCCTGCTCGAAGTCTTCGAGCTGGCCGAGGCCGAGGGCATCACCAGCGCCGAGGCCGCCGACATGGTGGCCCGGCGCCGGGTCCACCGGGTGGCGAACCTCCACCAGTCGCTGGTGTGAGGCCGGCGGGCGCGGGACGGGCGGCGGCCGGAGCCGGGGCGGGGAGGCGGCCGTGAGCGGCGCCGGCGGGACGGACGGGCCCCTGGCCGGGCCGGGCTGGCAGGACCGGCCGCTGGCCGAGGTCGACCCGGAGATCCACGGCGCGATCCTCGACGAGGTGGACCGCCAGCGCACCGGCCTGGAGCTGATCGCCAGCGAGAACTTCTGCTCGGCGGCCTGCCTCGAGGCCATGGGCACCCCGCTCACCAACAAGTACGCCGAGGGCCTGCCCGGGAAGCGCTACTACGGCGGCTGCCAGCACGTGGACGTGGCCGAGGAGCTGGCCCGGGACCGGGCGTGCGAGCTGTTCGGCGCCGACCACGCCAACGTCCAGCCCCACAGCGGGGCCCAGGCCAACATGGCCGCCTACGCGGCCCTGATGGAGCCCGGCGACACCCTGCTGGGCATGGACCTCTCCCACGGCGGCCACCTGACCCACGGGGCGGGCGTCAACTTCAGCGGTCAGCTCTACGACGTGGCCGCCTACGGCGTCCGCGAGGGCGACGGGCGGCTGGACGTGGACCGGCTGGCCGAGCGGGCCCGCGAGGCGGAGCCCGAGGTGATCGTGGCCGGCTGGAGCGCCTACCCCCGCGAGCTGCCCTTCGAGGCCTTCCGCGAGGTGGCCGACGAGGTGGGCGCCCGGCTGGTCGTGGACATGGCCCACTTCGCCGGCCTGGTGGCCGCCGGGGTCCACCCCTCGCCGGTGCCCTGGGCCGACGTGGTCACCACCACCACCCACAAGACCCTGCGCGGCCCCCGCGCCGGGCTGATCCTCTGCACCGACGAGCTGGCGGAGGCGGTGGACAAGGCCGTCTTCCCCCGCACCCAGGGCGGCCCGATGATGCACGTCATCGCTTCGAAGGCGGTCTGCCTGCGCGAGGCGGCCACCGACGGCTTCGCCGCCTACGCCGGCCGGGTGGTCGAGAACGCCCGGGCCCTGGCCGCGGCGCTCTCGGAGCGGGGCTGGCACCCCGTGACCGGCGGCACCGACACCCACCTGCTGCTGGTCGACCTGCGCGAGACCGACCCCGACCTCACCGGCCAGCAGGCGGAGGCGTGGCTGGAGGACGCCGACATCACGCTGAATAAGAACACCGTGCCCGGCGAGACCCGGTCGCCCTTCGTGACCTCGGGCGTCCGGATCGGCACCCCCGCCGTCACCACCCGGGGGATGGGGACGGAGGAGATGGAGCGGATCGCCGCCTGGATCGACCGGGTCCTCCGGGCCGGCGGCGAGGAGGACGTCGTCGCCGAGGTCCGCTCGGAGGTCCGGGAGATGACGGCCGCCTTCCCGCTCTACCGGCGCCTGCCGTGCCCGGACGAGGGATGACGGGGGCGGCCTGAGCGACCCGGTCCGCGTGCCCACCGGCCGGGCCGAGGCCGAGCTGCGCGAGCGGGGCTCCCGGTTCCTGGCCCGCGCGGCGCCCGCCCGGACCGCGGAGCGGGCCCGCCGGCTCCGGGAGGAGGCCCGGGACGAGCACCACGACGCCACCCACCACGTCCTCGCCTGGCGGGGCCTCTCGCCCGACGACGCCCTGCAGGACGACGACGGCGAGCCCTCCGGGACCGGCGGCCGCCCCTGCCTCGGGGCCCTCGAGGCCGCCGGCCTGCGCCGCGCCGCCGTGGTGGTGGTCCGCTGGTTCGGCGGCACCGAGCTGGGCACGGGGGGGCTGGGCCGCGCCTACGGCGAGGCCGCGCGGCGGGCGCTGGCCGAGGTCCCCGCCCACCGGGCCGTCCGCGGACGCCGGGTGCGCGTGGTCCACGCCTACGGGGACAGCGGCGCGGTCGAGGCGGCCGTCGAGCGGAGCGGAGCGGCCCGCCGGGACGGGACGTGGGGCGCGGAGGTGACCCGGGAGCTGGCGGTGCCCGAGGGGCGGGTGGAGGCGCTCCGCCGGACCCTGCTCGAGGTCACCGGCGGCCGGGCCGAGGTGGAGGTCGACGAGGCCCCGGTCCTGGTGCCGCTCCGGGGTTGACGGCCCGAATCGGGGCCGCCTACATTCCCGGCGGTCGACCCCCGGGCCCGGGCCGTGGGCGCCGGCCGCAACCCGCGGCGGGCGAACGGCTTCCGGGCCCCGCGGCGGTTCGAGGCGACCCGATTCCACGGAACCGTGACGATGCGCGACGTCCTGGCCCGTCTCCAGCGCCGCAACCCCCGCTACACGGAGTCGGCCTACGTCTTCCTGCTCAGCGCGCTCAAGCGCTGCATGGAGGGGCTCGACCGGCCCCGCCACGTCTCGGGCCCCGAGCTGGCCGACGCCGTCCGCCGGCTGGCGCTGGAGCGCTACGGGCCGCTGGCCCGCACGGTGCTGGAGCACTGGGGCATTCACTCCACCTCCGACCTGGGCGAGATGGTGTTCCTGATGGTCGACTGCGGGGTGCTGACCAAGCAGCCGTCGGACTCGCGCGAGGACTTCGAGGGCCTCTACAGCTTCGAGGAGGCCTTCGACCGGGAGTACCCCTGGGGCGTGCTCGAGGAGGAGCGATTCGCCTGAGGCCGCCCCGCCGGCGCCCCCGCCCGGGCCGCCGACCGTCCGCCGCCCTCCGCCGCTCCCCTTCCGCCGTCCCCCCGCCGCCCGAGGTGCTGCCGTGACCCCCGATGACCCCACCGAGCGCCGCCTCCGGGACCGCGAGGGCTGGCGCGCCTCCGCCGCCCGCGTCCTCCTGCCCACGGCCGCCGAGATGGGCGAGCTGGACCGGCGGGCCGTCGAGGCCGGCCACACGACCGAGCGGACGCTCATCGAAGCCGCCGGGCGGGCCGTGGCCCGCCGGGTGGCGTGCCGGTGGCCGTCGGGGCCGGTGGTGGGCCTGCTGGGCTCCGGCCACAACGGGGCCGACGCGCTGGTGGCCCTGCGGACGCTGGCGGCCCGCGGGCGGGAGGTGCGGGCGGTGCTCTGCGGGAGCGGGCCGCCCGAGCCCGACGTGACGGCCGGCCGGGAGGTCCCCGCCGTCGAGGCCGACCGGCTGGAGGCGGCCTGCCGGGGGGCGGCGGTGGCGCTGGACGGGATCCTGGGCACCGGCATCCGGGGGGCGCCCCGGGAGCCCCAGGCGTCCCACATCGAGACGCTGAACGGTCTGGACGTGCCGGTGGCCGCCGTGGACGGGCCCAGCGGCGCCGACCTCACCGACGGCTCGGTCCCCGGCGCATGCGTGCGGGCCGAGCTGACGGTGGCCCTGGGCTGGCCCAACCTGGGCCTGCTGCTGCGGCCGGCCCGCGGGCACGCCGGCGACGTGGTGGCCGTGGAGATCGGCTTCCCGCCCCCGGGGGAGACGGGCGCCCGGGCGGTGACCGCCCGGCGGGTCCGCGAGCTGCTGCCCCGGCGGGCCCCCGACGCCCACAAGGGCGACGCCGGCTACCTGGCCGTGGTGGCCGGCCAGGAGGGGATGGCCGGGGCCTCGGTGCTGGCGGCCCGGGCCGCCGGGCGGGCCGGCGCCGGCATCGTCCGGGTGGTGGGGGCGCCCGGCAACCGGACGATCGTCCAGTCGTCGGTGCCCGACGGCCTGTTCGAGCCCTGGGACGACGAAGCGGCGGTGGAGGAGGCGGTGGCCTGGTCGCACGCCGTGGTCCTGGGGCCGGGGATGGGCCGGGGGCCGGACCGGAGGGCGCTGGCCGAGGCGGTGCTGGCGGCCCGCGGCGACCGCCCGGTCCTGGTGGACGCCGACGGGCTGAACGCCTGGGCCGGCGACGCCGACGGGCTGGCCGACCGGCTGGGCCCGGGCGACCTGGCCACCCCCCATCCCGGCGAGCTGGCCCGCCTGGCGGGCGTCGGGATCGACGAGGTCCTGGACGACCCGCCGACGGCGGCGCGCTCGGCGGCCGACCGGCTGGGGGCGGCCGTCCTGCTCAAGGGCGCCCCGTCGGTGGTGGCCGTCCCGGACGGGCCCCTGCGGGTGGCGCCCCACGCCGGGGCGGAGGTGGCCAGCGGCGGCTCGGGCGACGTGCTGGCCGGCGCCGCCGGGGCCGTCGAGGCGGCCGGCCTGGACGGCGCGGAGGCGGCCGAGTGCGCGCTGCTGCTCACCG
>CAZJJO010000037.1:0-18168 GCA_964546375.1 uncultured Gemmatimonadota bacterium | reverse complement strand
CCTCCTGCTGCTCGTCGTGCCGGCCGCCCACGCCCTGACCGTCGCCCGGGCGGCCCGGGACGAGGACGACGGGGAGCGGATCCGGCGGCGCGCGCCCGGCGGACCGGCCGGGCCCGACGGCGGCGCGGGGCCCGGGCCCGCCGCGGGGGCGGCCTCGGAGACCGGCGCCGAGCCCAGTCGGGACGGCGGGGGGACGCCGCCGGCCGGCTGCCCGAACCCCGGCGCGGATTCCGGGGAGGAACGGCCGTGAGCGGCGGCTTCCCCGCCCTCCTGCAGGGCCCGGCGCTCCCCTCGGTGGACCGTCCCGTGGTGGTGGGGGTGGCGATCGCCTACTTCGTGGTGGTCACCGCCATCGGCGCCTGGGCGCTGCGCCGGACCCGCGACGCCGACGACTTCTTCATCGCCGGCAAGCGGATCGGCCTGGTGGCCGTCAGCCTGGCCGCCATGTCGGCCACCCTGTCGGGCTTCGCCTTCATCGGCGGCCCCGGCCTGGTCTACTCGGCCGGCCTGGGGGCGATGTTCATCATCCTCCCCGCCGCCTTCACCAACGCCATGGGCGCCTGGGTGGTGGCCAAGCGCCTGCGTCTGCTGGGCGAGGTGCGGGGGCTCATCACGGTGCCCGACGCGGTGGGCGCCCGCTACGACTCCCGCTGGGCGCAGGGGCTGGCGGGCGTCGGCGTGCTGGTGGCGGTGATCGGCTACACGGCCACGAACTTCCTCGCCCTCGGGCTGGTGATCCAGGCGATCTTCGGGTGGGGGCTGGGACCGAGCGTCTGGCTGGGCGCCGGAATCGTGCTGGCCTACACGGTGGCGGGGGGGATGATCGCCGGCATCTACACCGACGTCTTCCAGGGCAGCCTCATGGCGGTGGCGTCGGTGCTGGTGTTCCTCTTCTGCCTGGACGCCGGCGGCGGGCTGTCCGAGATCTCCCGCACCCTGGCGGCCGCCGACCCCGAGTTCCTGTCGCCCTGGGGGAAGCTGACGCCCCTGGCGGCCCTCTCCTTCTACTTCGTCTTCGGCGTGGGGTCGCTGGGCCAGCCGCAGGTGCTCCACAAGTTCTACATGCTGGACGACCCGCGCCGGCTGAAGTGGTACCCGGTGCTGGTCACCGGCGCGCTCTTCCTGGCGATGCTGCTCTACTTCGGCATCGGGGTGACCACCCGGGCGCTGGTGGCCGACGGGACGCTGGCGGCGCTGTCGAACCCGGACCAGGCCACGCCGGTCTTCCTGCTCCGCTTCACGCCGCTGCTGCTGGCGGCGATCGTCTTCTCCAGCGTGGCCGCCGCCATCATGAGCACCGTCAACGCCTTCGTGAACATCGGCGCGGCGGTGATCACCCACGACCTGCCGGTGGCGCTGGGCCGGCCGCTGGAGGACGAGCTGGCCTGGGGCCGGGGCGCCACGGTGGCGATCACCGTGGTCGCCGCCCTGGTCGCCCACCTCTCGGGCACCCTGGTGGCCTTCCTCGGCATCTTCGGCTGGGGGCTGTTCGCCGCGGTCCTCGTCCCGTCCCTGGCGGTGGGGCTGAACTGGGAGGGAGCCACCCGGGCCGGAGCCGTGGCGTCCATCTCCGTGGGGCTGGCGGCCACCCTGGTGATGGAGACGCTGGCCTACCTGGGGGTCTACTCCTTCCCCGAGGGCGTCACCGTCTCCGGCCTCGTGCTCGTCGCCTCGACGCTGGTCTTCTTCGTCGTCTCCTGGATGACGGAGGAGGGGTCGGGCGAGGCGATCGCGCCCGACGTCCGCATGGTCATGGAGGTGTGAGCCGTGGACTTCGAGGAGCTGTCGGTGGGCGACGAGGCCGACTTCACGAAGACCGTCACCGGGGACGACGTGACGCTCTTCGCCCGGGTGACGGGGGACACGAACCCCCTGCACGTGGACGAGGAGGCGGCGTCGCGCTCCCGCTTCGGCGGCCGGATCGCCCACGGGATGCTCACCGCGGGCCTCGTCTCCACCGTGCTCGGGACGAAGCTGCCCGGGCCCGGCTGCATCTACCTGAGCCAGACCCTGCGCTTCACCCGCCCCGTCCGGATCGGCGACACCGTCACCGCCCGGGCGGAGATCACCGAGCTGCACCCCGACGACCGTCGGGTCCGACTGAGGACCACCTGCGCCAACCAGGACGGGGAGACCGTCCTGGAGGGCGAGGCCGAGCTGCTCGTACCCTGAACCCTCGAGAGGGAGGCTTCATCGTGCGTCACGTTCACCATCACCGCACCCGCGTCGGCCTGGCGACGGCCGTGCTGGTCGCCGCGCTGGCCCTGCTCGCGGCGCCCCACCAGGCCCGGGCCCAGCAGGGCTCGATCACCGGCACGGTGTCGGGCCCCGACGCCGCCCCGGTGGCCAACGCCGAGGTCCGCGTCGTGGGCACCCGGCTGGGGACCCTGACCGACCGGGACGGAACGTTCCGCCTCGAGGACGTGCCGGCCGGCACCCATCGCCTGCGCGTGCGCCAGGTGGGCTACTCCACCCGTCTCGTGGAGGACGTCCGCGTGCGCGCCGGCGAGGTCACCCGGGTGGAGGTCGTCCTCGAGCAGGCCCCCTACGAGATGGGGGAGCTGGTGGTCTCGGCCACCCGCCGGCCCGAGCGCATCACCGAGGCGCCGGCCACCGTCACGCAGATCTCGTCCGAGGAGATCGAGACCACGGCCGGCAACTCCTACTCCGGGGCGCTCCGCGAGGTGCCGGGGCTCACCTACACGCAGACGGGCGTGGCGTCGGCCTCGGTGAACGCACGGGGGTTCAACTCCTCCTTCAACAACCGGATGCTGAACATGATCGACGGGCGGGTGGGCATCCTGCCCGAGAGCGGCCTGCCGGTGGGCCAGTTCACCACCATCCCGAAGATCGACCTGGCCAGCGTGGAGGTCCTGGTGGGGCCTGGCGCCTCCCTGTACGGCCAGAACGCCTCCAACGGGGTCGTCACCCTGGAGTCGAAGGATCCGAGGGAGTATCCCGGCACCACGGTCGAGATGACCGGCGGCAGCCGCAGCTACTTCGACTTCCAGCTCCGCCACGCCGGGACCTTCGGCGACGACGAGTTCGGCTACAAGTTCGCCGGTGAGCGGCTGGTGGTCGACGACTTCCAGAACCAGCTCGTCTACGCCGCCCAGGACGGCACGGCCGTCCCGGAGGTGCCGGTGGACTGGACCAACCGCGTCTCGCGGGGCGAGGGCTCCCTCGTCTGGTATCCCGGCGACGCCCGTCTCGAGCTCTCGGCGGGCTGGAGTCAGACGGACGGCGTGGGCCAGACCAACGTGGGGCGCAACCAGCTCGAGGACTGGACCTACGACTTCCAGCAGATCAAGTTCTCGAACCCGAACTGGTACGCCACCGTCTACCGCACCGAGAGCCTCTCCAAGGGGACCTTCGCCCTCAACCAGTTCACGCTGAACCAGCGGGCCTTCCCGGGCCTGTCCGAGGACTCGGTCGAGCGCCTCTCGGACTTCCCGAGCGAGTCGCAGCTCTACGCGGCCGAGGTCCAGAACAACTTCCGGATCGAGCCGCTCCTGAACACGCTGGTCACCTGGGGCGGGCAGTACCGATACGACGAGGTGAGCAGCAAGCAGCAGTGGCTCACCGACCGCGTCACGGGCGAGCCCATCGGCATCGACCAGGGCGGAGCCTACGTGCAGACGGAGACGCCGCTCACACCGGAGCTGTCGGTGATCCTCGGCACCCGCTGGGACGACCACCAGGACTACGAGTCGCAGTGGAGCCCCCAGGCGGCGCTCACCTACGACGTGGGCGAGGACCAGACGATCCGGGCGAGCTGGCGGAAGGCCTACAAGCCCCCGACCACCCTGCAGACGCGCTTCTCCTCGCCGAACTTCCAGCCCTTCGTGGGCGTCTTCGGCAACCGGAACGGCTTCACGGTCCGCAACGCCAACACCGGCGAGTCGGTCCTGACGGTCGACCCGCTGGTGCCCGAGACCAACAGCACCTGGGAGGTCGGCTACCGGGGCATCGTCGGCGAGCGGCTCTACCTGGACGTGACGGGCTACCGCGCCGACTACGAGAACTTCATCAGCCCGCTGCAGGTGATCAACAACTTCGCCGGCGACCCGCCCACCCTGGCCTTCGACGACGAGGGCGAGCCGATCGTCGCGCCCAACGGCGACCCGCAAATCGTGCTCACCTACCGCAACCTGGGCGAGGCCCAGATCTGGGGCGCCGACGTCGGGGCCCGGTACGCGGTCTCCTCGAACGTGAACGTCAGGGCCACCGTCTCGATCCTGGAGCTGTCGGACGTCGAGGGCGTGGCGACGCCCGCCGGGCAGGAAGCGACGGCGCTGAACGCGCCGCCGGTGACCTGGACGCTCGGCACGAACTTCAGCGACGTCTTCGGCCGGCTGTCGGGCGGGCTGCTGCTGCGGCACCAGACGGGCTATCCCTTCGCCTCGGGCGTCAACGCCGGCACGATCCCCACCTTCAACACCGTCAACGCCCACCTGTCCTACGACCTTCCGGTGGACGGCCTGTCGCTCCGCCTGCGGGCCAACAACCTGTTCACCTGCCGGAAGCTCGAGCCGACGGGCGGCATCACGGCGGAGCCCGTGGGCGGCCCCGCCTCCGAGCTGAACGGCGACACGTCCTGCGGCTTCGACGAGGGCCACATCGAGATGGTCAACATGCCCGAGCAGGAGGCGACGGTGTTCGCCGGGTTTCGATGGAGCACGGACTGAGCGGGGAGGCCCGGGCGGCCTCGGGCCCCGGGACCGTGCCGGCGTGAGCCGGACGGACACCGTCACCGGCGTCCACGGGGCGGGCGGCCTGGAGCGCCGCTATCGCCTCGTGGTCCCGGAAGCGGCGGGCCGTCCCGCCGGGCTGGTCGTGATGCTGCACGGCTGCACCCAGGACGCCGCCGACCTGGCGGCCGGCACCGGGATGGACGGCGCCGCCGCCTCGGAGGGATGGGCCGTGCTCTACCCGGAGCAGGACCCCGCGGCCCATCCGCAGACCTGCTGGCGGTGGTTCGAGGCGGACCAGCGCGAGGCCGGGTCCGGGGAGGCCGCCCTGATCGCGGACCTCGCCGCGGAGGTGGCCGCCGAGCGGCTGGCCGGAGACGCGCCCGTCTGGATCGGCGGAATCTCCGCCGGGGCGGCCATGGCGCTCAACGTGTTCGCCCTGCGCCCGGGGCTGTTCGACGGGGTCGGCCTCCACTCGGGCGTGCCCTACGGCGCGGCCGACAACCAGCAGGAGGGGCTGGCGGCGATGGCCGGCGGGGGACCGGGGGCCGAGGCCCTGGCCCGCCGCCTGCACGCGGCCGTGCTCGAGGCGGACGCGTCGTCCGGGACCGGCCGTCTCCCGCCGCTGATCCTCTTCCACGGCACCGACGACGAGGCCGTCGACCCCGCCAACGCCCGCCGGATCGCCGCGGCCTGGCACGGCGCCGCGTCCCTGCTGGCCGGCGACGCGGAGGCGGCGGCGGGCCACCCCGGCGAGGCCGAAGCGCCCCGGGAGCCGGTCCCGCCGCCGGGCCTGCCCGACCCGGCCGACCGGGAGCGCGGCGAGGAGGGCCGACCCTTCGAGCGTCTGCGCTGGCCCGCCGCCCCCGGACGGGGCCCGATGGAGGCGTGGCGCGTGGAGGGGCTGGGCCACGCCTGGTCGGGCGGCCGTCCCGAGGGCAGCTACGCCGACCCCGACGGCCCGTCGGCCACCGGGGCCCTGGTCCGCTTCTTCCGCCGGACCGCGGACGCGAGCTCGAACGAGGGCCCGGGGTCGCCGTGACGGCGCGCGGCGAGGTCCGGCCGGGCGGCCGGGCCCGCGGGCCCCGGCCGGAAGCTCGGCCCCGATGACCCGGGACGACGCGGGCCCGGGGTTCCGGGGCCCCGCCTTTCCCCGGCGGGACGACCCGATCCGCTTCTGGGCCCGGCGCGCGCCCGACCGGATCGGCCTGGAGGTGCCGTCCGGCGGCCGTCGGCTGAGCTACCGGGCCCTGGACGAGGCGGCCGACCGCTGGGCGGCCTGGCTCCTGGAGGAGGGCGTGGAGGCCGGCGACCGGGTGGCCACCCTGGCCGGCAACCGCGCCGAGCAGGTCCACCTCTTCCACGCCTGCGGCCGGATCGGGGCGGTGCTCACGCCGCTGAACTGGCGGCTGGCCTCGGCCGAGCTGGCCGGGATCCTGGAGGACGCCGACCCCGTCCTCCTGCTGGGCGCGGACCGGTTTCGGGAGGCGGCCGCCGGCGCGGACGCGGGGGCGGCGTGGTGCGGGCTCGGCTCGGTGGAGCTGCCCGAGAGCCCGGCGGGCGAGCCTCCTGCGGCGGTCGGGTCGGCGGCCGACGGAGCCGGCCGCGGCGACCCGGAGCATCCCCGGCTGCTGCTCTACACCTCCGGCACCACCGGCCGGCCCAAGGGGGTCGTCCTCCCCCGCCGCCAGATCCTCTACAACGCCGTGGCCACCGCCGCGGCCTGGGAGCTGGGGCCTGCCGACGCCGCCCCCGTCTCCTCGCCGCTCTTCCACACCGGCGGCTGGAACGTCCTGGCCACGCCCCTCTGGCACCGGGGCGGCCGGGTGGTCCTGCTGGAGGGCTTCGACCCCGACGCCTTCCTCGGGCTCCTGCGCGAGACCGGGTGCACCGTGGCGCTCACCGTCCCCACCCAGCTCCGGATGCTGCGGGAGGGGGCCGAGTGGGGCCTGGAGCTGCCGGAGCTCAGGACCTTCTTCGCCGGCGGAGAGCCGCTGCCGGCGTCGCTGGCGCGGGCGACCCGCGAGGCCGGCTATCCGCTCCGCCAGGGCTACGGGCTCACCGAGTGCGGCCCCAACTGCTTCGCCGTCCACCCGGCGGTCGCCCGGGAGCGCCCCGAGATCGTGGGCCGGCCGGTGCCCTTCCTCGAGGCCCGGCTGGACGCCGGCGGAGGCGAGCCGCCGGAGCCGGGCGAGGCCGGCGAGCTGCAGCTCCGCGGACCCCAGATGTTCGGCGGCTACTTCCGGGACCCGGAGCGGACGGCCGGGGCCGTCACCGACGACGGCTTCCTCCGCACCGGCGACCTGGCCCGCCGCCATCCCGACGGGGCCTTCGAGATCTGCGGCCGCCGCAAGACGATGTTCATCTCCGGCGGCGAGAACGTCTTCCCCGCCGAGGTGGAGGCCGCCCTGGCCGGCCACGAGGCGGTCGAGGAGGCCGTGGTGGTGGGCCGCCCCCACCCGAAGTGGGGCGAGGTGGGCCACGCCTTCGTCGTGCCCGCCGCGCGGGCGGCGGACGACGCCCCCGCCCCCGACCGCTCCCCCGACGAGGCGTCCCCCGGGGAGCGCGGCGCGCCCGACCCCGGGGCCCTGCTGGCGCGGGCCCGGGAGCGGCTGGCGAAGTACAAGGTGCCCCGCTCGGTCACCTTCCTGGAGGAGCTGCCCCGGCTGGGATCCGGCAAGCCCGACCGGGCGGCCCTGAAGCGGCGGGCGCGGGAGGAGACGAAGCGTTAGTCCCCCGGCGGCGCCTCCCGGCGCGCGGTCCATCCCTCCCCCGCCTCCAGCAGCCGGTGGCGCACCTCCCAGGCGCCGTCGGCCTCCCGGGCCAGCAGCCCCGCCTGGAGCGCGCCGCGGGGCGCGCCCAGGCTGCCCGCGTTGTAGCAGAGCGTCGAGCCGACGACCTCCGCCCCCGCCGCCTCGTGGATGTGGCCGCAGACGAGCACCGGCGCGGCGTCCGCCTCCGCCCACCGGCGGACCGTCCGGCTCCCCACGTGCCGCCCCCCGACGGTGACGTCCAGGGAAGTCTCGGCCGGGGGGTCGTGGCAGAGCAGGAGGTCGCAGGGCGGCGGATCGAGGTCGGCCAGCTCGTCGTCGGTCCACTCGTAGGGGAGACGCGCCGGGGTGGGCGTGGAGCCGCCCAGGCCGAAGACGGTCAGCCCGGCGGCCTCGACCCGGCGACGGTCGGCGCTCCCCGGGCCGTCCAGCTCCCGCGGGTCGTGGTTGCCGGGCACCCAGAGGACCGGGACGCCCAGGGGCTCCAGCGCCGCCAGCGTCGCCTCGAGGGCGTCCGCCGAGCCCCGGCCGGCGCCGACCCCGAAGTCGCCGGCGACCGCCACCAGGTCGGGCTCTCTCTCGGCCAGCCACGCCCCGGCCTTCTCCACCCGGTCGATCCGCCCGTGGACGTCTCCGACGCAGCCGACGGTGACGGGGCCGTCGGGGGCGGTCATCCGGTCAGCTCGCCGCGCCGCGCCGTCCCGCCTCGCACGCGGACCGTCAGCGGTCCAGCGCCGCGTCCGGGTCCCGGGTCCAGATCACCACGACCCCGCACCGGCCGCCGGCGACGCTGCTGAAGCGCGTGGGCGCCTGCGAGGGTCCCGTGTAGACCTCGACGCCCTCGATGTCGCTGACGTCCAGCTCGTTGATGCCGAGCGGGAGCTCGGAGAGCGGCGTTCGCTGGCCGTCCACGAAGTAGACGGGCACGCACGGGCCGCGCTGGACGAAGGAAGGCGCCTCCCGGCCCGAAGCCAGCACGTAGCAGCTCGGCGAGCCCGATCCGTACGGCACATCCCGGCAGGGCACGACGTCGAGGCCCGGAACGCGGCGGAAGACCTCGTGAAGCTGGTTGCCCTCCCGCTTCGCCAGCTCCTGCCGGGTGATGAAGTGGCCCCGGCGTCGCTCCCGCCGCTCGTGGAAGCCCGCCATCCGGCCGCGGCGCCGGCGCTCGGCCTCGACGGTCAGCCCCGGCACCTCCACGGCCTCGGCCGCCAGGGCCAGCTCGACCTCGGTCACCTCCCCCGGCCGGAGGGTGACGGTCCGGGTCTCGGAGCGCCGCCCCAGGAAGCGGACCTCCACGGTGAGCTCGCCGGCCGGCAGGTCCGCGAACGCGAAGCGGCCCGTCGAGTCGCTGTAGGTGCCCACGCCGTGCTCCGGCAGCACCACCAGGGCGTCGGCCAGCGGTCCGCCGGAGCCGGCGTCCCGGACCGTCCCCGTCAGCCCGGCGGCCTCATCGGCCCCTGCGTCGGCCCCCTCGCCCGCCTCCTGGGCCGCCGCCGCGCCCGGGAGGGCCAGCGCCGCCAGCGTCGCCAGGACCGTCAGCGTCGTCAGGGCCGTCGCCGTCCGACGTCGGTGCATCGGCCTCGCCTCCCGGATGGAATGCTAAAAAAGCAACACACAGGGAGTATCGATTCCTCGGCCCCTCGGCGCAAGCGCCGGCGGATCTCCGACGGATCGAGGGCTCCGCGCTTCCGGTCGGGTCGTCCGGGCCGCCCGTCGGATCGGCATGGCCGTCCGGTCCCCTCCCACGGAGTTCTCTTCAACTCAGGTTGAACCCCGTACTTCAAGTTCACTTGAAGAGGGGGTGGGGGAGGCTCCCTCCCTCCTCCTCTCGCCCGGCGCGCCGCGGCCCGCGAGGTCCGACACCGACGATGTCCGGCGCCGAAGGCGTGCCGCTCAGCCGTCGTCGTTGCCGCCCGGCCCCTCCGGGTGCCGCCAGCACCCCACCAGATGGTCGTTCACCATCCCCACCGCCTGCATGAAGGCGTAGCAGATCGTCGGCCCGACGAAGCTGAAGCCCCGCTCCTTCAGCGCCGCCGCCATGGCCGCCGAGCGCTCGGTCCGGGCCGGGACCTCCTCCGGCGAGGTCCAGCGGTTCACCACCGGATCCCCGTCCACGAAGCCCCACAGGAACGCCGAGAAGCTCTCGCCGGCCTCCTCCCGGAAGTCCAGGTAGGCCCGGGCGTTGCGGATCGCCGAGACGAGCTTCCGGCGGTTGCGGACGATCGCGGGATTCGCCAGCAGCCGCTCCAGCTCGTCCTCGTCCATGGAAGCCATGGCCTCGGGATCGAAGCCGTCGAAGGCGTCCCGGTAGCCGTCCCGCTTCTTCAGGATCGTGAGCCAGGAGAGGCCGGCCTGCTGGCCGTCCAGGACCAGCTTGGCGAACAGGGCCTCGTCCTCCCGGACCGGGACGCCCCATTCCTCGTCGTGGTAGGCCCGAAGCAGGGGATGCTCCTCCGACCACGGGCAGCGGGGACGGTCCTCGGTCAACGGACCCGCCCGCCGCTCACGACCCGGTCTCGACCTGGCCGGTCAGGTAGCCCACCACCGCGTGGCTCATGGCCCGGATGCCGATCGGGATGGCGTCGTCGTCGCCCCGGAAGGTGGGCGTGTGCAGGCCGCCCGAGCCGTGCTCCGGGTCGGTCGTGCCCAGCCGGAAGTAGAAGCCCGGCACCTCGCGGGAGAAGTAGGCGAAGTCCTCGCCGCCCATGACCGGCTCGACCTCGGTGACGGCCACGTCCTCCATGGTGCGCTTCCACAGCGCGGAGGCATCGGCGGCGAGCCCGGCGTCGTTGATGGTGGCCGGCGTGACCCGGTCGTAGCGCAGCTCGTAGTCGCCGCCCCCGGCCTCGGTGATCCCGGCCAGGATCTCGTCCATCCGGCGCTCGATCCGGTCGCGGGTCGAGTCGCTGTAGGTGCGGACCGTGCCCTCCAGCTCGACGGTCTCGGGAATGATGTTGAAGCGTTCGCCCCCGTGGATCATGCCCACCGTCACCACGCTGGGCTCCAGGGGGTTCGTGTTCCGCGAGCGAAGGGTCTGCAGGGCGGTGACGGCCTGGGAGGCCATCACCACCGGATCCACGCTCAGGTGCGGATAGGCGCCGTGGGACTGCTGCCCCTTCACGGTGACGTAGAAGTGGTCCACCGCCGCCAGCGAGGGGCCCGCGTTCCAGCCGACCTGGCCCACCTCCAGGTCGGGGAAGGCGTGGAGGGCGAAGATCGCCCCGGGCCGCGGGTCCTGGAGCACGCCCTCGTCGCGCATCAGCTCGGCGCCGCCGCGCTCGCCCTCGGGCGGGCCCTCCTCGGCCGGCTGGAAGATCATCTTCACCGTGCCCGGCAGCTCGTCGCGCATCCCGGCCAGCACCTCGGCCACGCCCAGGCCCACCGAGGTGTGGATGTCGTGGCCGCAGGCGTGCATGACCGGCACGCGCTGGCCGTTCCAGGTGGCACTGTCGGTGGAGGCGAAGGGGAGGCCGGTCCGCTCCTTCACCGGCAGGGCGTCCATGTCGGCGCGGACGGCCACCACCGGCCCCGGCTTCCCGCCCTCGAGGATCCCCACCACCCCCGTGTGGGCGACGCCAGTCTCCACCCGGTCGTAGCCGAGCGAGCGCAGCCGCTCGGCCACCAGGGCCGCGGTCTCGTCCTCGCGGTTGCCCAGCTCCGGGTTCTCGTGGATGCGGTGGCGGATCTCGACGATCCCGTCGGTCACCCGCTCCGTGGCCGCGTCCACCCGATCGTGGAGGTCGGCGGCGGCCGGGGCGGCTCCGCCCTGCTGGGCGGCCGCGTCGACCGGGAGGCCGATCCACGCCAGGGCGGCCAGGGCGACGGCGACCACGGCGGGCGGCCCAACCGACGTCCGGGCGGGCGGCGCCCGGTCCGGCAGACGGGAGGAGCGGACGGCATCGGACCCCGCGGGGGACGCGGGACGACGGGAGGTCGCGAAGTCTCTTTCCATGGGCTCGGGAGCGGAAGGAGCGTCGAACCCGGCGGGTCGGCCCGGCCGGAGGACTCGCCCGGCAAGATAAGGCCCCCTGGCCCGGCGCGGGACCGGGCCCCCTGCCGGCTAGCGCGGCCCGGTGCCCGGCGTCCCGAAGACCCGGACCGCGTCGCAGCCCTCGAAGGCCGTCCCGTCCTCCAGGCTGCCGGTCAGGCACGCCTCCCGGTCGCCGGGCTCGAGGCCCGTCGCCGGGGAATCGTGGTGGGTGACCAGGTCGGTGTGGCCGTCGCCGTCGACGTCCTCGAGGTGGCCGTCCGCCAGGCTCCCCGTCAGGTCGTGGGAGGGCTCCGCGCCGGCGGGCCCGAACCGGAGGGTCGGGGCGTCGACCCGCGTCACGTCGAAGTCGGGCGACCCCAGGATCGCCACGGGCACGACGCCGCGCTTCTTGTTGACGTTGATCGGGTTCTCGTCGCTGCCGGGCTTCACGTCGATGACGGCCTCCACGCCGTCGCCGCCCGTGACCGTGACCGCCACGTCCACGCGGCCGAACTCGACGCCGTCGCCGTTCAGGCAGAGCTGGAAGGCGTACTCGCCCGGATCGGTGCCCTCGGGCGGGCCCAGCTCCAGGCCGAACGTCTCGGTCGCGGGGAGCTGTACGTCGTTCACCTCGGAGGGATCGACCGAGACGAGCCAGTCGGCGAAACCGGCGTCGGAGGAGCAGACCTCCAGGGTCAGCCGCTCGACCGCGGAAGCCTGCTCGGTGATCAGGTCGGAGATCGCGGCCGCCGGGTCGGCGCCGTCGGGGAAGGTGCCGTCGGCGTTGATGGAGAAGTTCGTCCCCCCGGCGCGGGCGGCGTACTCGTCCCAGAGGGGATGGGTCTCGGAGGCGAGCTGGCCGTCGCTGTAGATGGAGATCAGCGTGATCCCGTGCTCGGACAGCCCGTCCAGGGCCGAGGCCACGGTCGGGTCGTCGGCCGTGCCGATCGCCGCGTCGCGGCCCGGGTCGGCGCCGTAGGGGCCGACGCCGATCCCGCCCACGGCCGCGTCGAACTCGCAGCCGTGGGGCACGGCGTCGGCGAACTGCACCAGGATCCGGTCGGCGCCGTCGCGCCAGCCCAGGGGGCCGAAGTCGGGATGGGCATCGCCCTCCAGCTCGGCCGCGGCCTCCGTCCACAGGCGGGCGTAGGGCTCGGCGAAGTCGCCGCCGAAGCCCAGGCTCATGGCCTCGATGGCCGAGGCCACGTCGGCGGTGGTCCCCGTCAGCGCCCGGTCCACCCGGTAGGGACGGTCGTCGAACTCCTCGCTCGACTCGCCGTAGATCCCCTCGTAGTCGCAGGCCTGGCCGTCCGCCGTGGAGGTGGTGAACTCGCCGGCGTAGTCCTCGTGGCTCACCAGGCCGAAGCGGACGTCCGGCACGTCGGCGGCCACCGCGTCCATGATGTCGGTGGCGCTGGCCTTCAGGGTCGACAGCTCCTCGCCCATGCTGCCCGTGAGGTCGAAGGCGAAGAGCACGTCGGCCCGGGGCACCGCGCCCGGCAGCTCGGCGTCGACGGTGGCGGCGGTGGTGGCGCCGGGAGCCAGCTCGGCCGAGAGGGAGGCGGGCGTCAGCGCCGCGTGTCCGGCCTCGTGGCTGGCCGCGGGCCCCGATCCCCCGGTCCCGGCCAGCGAGCCGGTGGCGTCGGGGGCGAGGGGTGAGGAGTCGTCGCCGCAGCCGGCGGCCAGGAAGACGAGGGCCACGAGCCCGGCGAGGGGCCGTCGGAGGATCGGTCGCATCGTTCTCTCCTTGCGGGTCGAACAGAGAGAAGCTCCGTCTTCGGCAGCCGGGCCGTCTCTCCCCCGAGACCCCGGGCTTTGCGTGGCCGGCCTCGCGGCCGGGTTGCCTTTATCGGTCGGAAGCGACCGATGCCCTGCCTTGTAGATGCGGGGCGTCGGGCCCCGCGCGGCTCTCCCTGTGCCAGAGTCGCCGGATCCGGCCGCCCCCTGGGGGCCGCCGGATCGCGGATGGTCGCGACGCGGGCCCGGGGCGGATCCGGCAAAGATTCCAGATCCGCGTCCGCGCCCGTGACATTCATGCATAGGTCGCGGGGGTGCCCCGACGCAAACCGGAGGGACGCGGCCGCCGCCTTGGCCTCGGCGCCGGCGTCCGCTACCGTGAACCCGACCGCCGACGGGCGGGCGGTCCCGTCCGCGCCCCCGGCCAGGAAGGTCCCATGGACGACACGACAGGCTCCCCACCCGAGGACCCCGACCTCGCCGCCAGCCTGGCCGCCGCCCGGTCGCTCTGGTTCTCGCCCAGCGTCGACCACCGGGTGCGGGAGATGTTCTACGGCCACTCGCTCCGCGTCATGGTGCTGGCACGGCTCCTGGCGCAGCGGTGCGGGATCCCCACCGGGCCGCTGGAGCTGGCCGCCGTGGCCCACGACCTGGGGATGACCGGCATCTACTCGGGCATCCTCCTCAAGCCCGACACCCTCGACGTCCTCGAGCGGGGCTTCATCCGGGCGCACGTCCACTCGGGGGCCTGGATCTGCCGGGAGTTGATGGACGAGCCGGAGGCCGCCGACATCGTCCTCCGCCACCACGAGCGCTGGGACGGCGACGGCTACCCGGGCGGGCTCGCGGCCGACGAGATCCCCGCCGGCGCCCGCCTGCTCTCCGTGCCCGACGTCTTCGACACCCTGGCCTTCGAGCAGCGCCCTTACCAGGACCGCGTCTACACGGTGGAGGGCGCGCTGGGCGAGCTGCAGGGCTGCGCGGACGGACAGTTCGACCCGGAGATGGTCGACGAGCTCGCCCTGCTGCTGGCGGAGGTGCCCGACCTGCGCGACCCGGAGCGGCTGGAGGCCGCCGGCCGGACCCGGATGGAGGCGGCGGTGGAGACGGCCGGCGACGACGTGCCGCGCCCCGGGTCCGACCCCGACGCCGCCCCCGAGCCCCGGTCGGCCGGCGGAGGAACCGCGTGAGCGGCGAGGTCCACGAGCGGGTGCTCGCCGCCCTGCGGTCCCTCCCGGGTGCGAAGGGGATGGAGATGCCGCCCCCCGTCTTCCGCGAGATGGGCGGCGAGATCACCGCCTTCGACCGCGAGGCGGGCTCCATCCGGGCCGTCTGGCCGGTCCGGAACCGCCACCGGGGCCCCACCGGCGTGATGCAGGGGGGCGTCCTCACGGCGCTCTTCGACAACACGTTCGGACCGCTGGCCTATCTGGCCGGCGAGGGCTTCTTCGTGAGCCTGGACCTCCGCACCACCTTCGTGCGGCCGGTGGGCCCGGAGCACGGGGAGGTCGAGATCGCCGGCGAGCTGGTGGACCGGACCCGCCGCTTCCTGATCCTTCGCGGCGAGGCGCTCCGGGCCGACGGGAGCCGGGCCGCCTCCCGGACCTCCCGCCGGGCCGGGCTGGCGAAGGCGGGCCCGCCCGGGCCATCCTTTGCCCGGCCGGCCGGCGCGCCGGCCCGCGCCGAACGCCCCCGAACCGCGCACGAACGGGAAGAGCGAGCCATGAGCGAGGAGAGGATCGGCACCGTCACGCACTACTTCGCCGAGCCCGAGGTGGGCGCCATCGCCCTGGAGGGCCGGCTCGAGGTGGGCGACACCGTCGCCTTCCGCGGCGCCACCACCGACTTCCGCCAGGAGATCGGCTCGATGGAGGTGGACCACCGGTCGGTGGAGGCCGCGTTCGAGGGCGACGAGGTCGCCGTGAAGGTGGAGCGTCGCGTCCGGGAGGGCGACGACGTCTACCGCGTGGAGGGGTGACCGCCCGCTCCGATCGTCCGCGACCCGGCGCTGGGGGGGCTCCCCCCGGCCCGCCCCGGAAGGGCGCCGCCCGGGTCGGGAACCGTGTCGGCCGGCGGCCCGTCGACCGGCCGATCCGGTGACCGGCTGAGCCGATGCCCGCCTGGCTCCTGCTGGTCCTGGGCCTGGGGCTCCTGCTCGCGGGGGCGGAGCTGCTGGTCCGGGGGGCGGTCCGGCTGTCGCTGCTGTGGGGGCTCTCGCCGCTGGTCGTCGGGCTGACGGTCGTCGCGTTCGGGACCAGCGCGCCGGAGCTGTCGGTGAGCGTGTCCGCAGCGTTCCGGGGCACCGCCGACCTCGCCATGGCCAACGTGGTGGGCAGCAACGTCTTCAACGTGCTGCTCATCCTGGGCGTCACCGCCCTGGTCCGGCCGCTGGCGGTCGGCCGGCAGGTCGTCCGGCGCGAGGTGCCGCTGGTGATCGCGGCCTCGGCCGTCCTGTGGTGGATGGCCGGCGGGACCGGGCTGGCCCGCCTCGAGGCCGGCCTCCTCCTGGCGGGCCTCGTCGCTTACCTCGTCTGGGCGATCCGGTCCGGGCGCCGCGCGTCGGGCGGGACGCCCGCCCTCCCGGGGATCCCCGGCCCGGGCGCCCCGGACCCGGAGGCCGGCGGCGACGAGGGGGGCGCCGGCGACGGGGGCGGCGGCCCCGTCCGCCGGCTCCTCCTCCCCGCGGGCCTGGTGGCGGTCGGCCTCGCCGCCCTGGTGGCGGGCTCGCGGTGGCTGGTCGAGGGGGCGGCCGCCCTGGCCCGATCGCTGGGGGTGGGCGAGGCCGTCATCGGCCTGACGCTGGTGGCGGCCGGGACGTCGCTGCCGGAGGTCGCCACGTCGGTGACGGCGGCGATGCGGGGCGAGCAGGACATCGCCGTCGGCAACGTCCTGGGCAGCAACCTCTTCAACATCCTGGGCATCCTGGGGGTCGCCGGCCTGGTGGCCCCCGGCGGCCTGGCCGTCTCCGAGCAGATGCTCGCCTTCGACCTGCCGGTGATGACGGCCGTCGCCGTGGCCTGCCTGCCCGTGGCCTTCACCGGGGGCCGGATCGACCGCCTCGAGGGGGCGGTGCTGGTCCTCTTCTACGCGGCCTATCTCGGGTGCCTGGCGGGCGCGGCGACCGGCGCGCTCTCCCTCGGCGCCTCGCTGGCGCTCTGGGGCTTCGGGTTGCCGCTGGTCCTGCTGGCCGCGGCCGCGGGCGGCCTGCAGGCCTGGCGGGCCGCGGGGCGGGAGCCGGGCTGACCGCGCGGCGGCCGGAGTCGAACGGCCGATCCCGTCGCGGGGCGTGGCGGGAGGGCGGCCGCCCGCGGCGACGGCGTCGAGCCGCCGGCACGGCGGCGCCCGACCTGCTAGATTTCCGGAGGTGAATCCCGTGCTTCGCTTCCCCGTCCCGACCGTCCCGTCCTCCCCTCGCGGCCCGGCCCGGCTCCTCCCGGCGGTCCTCGCGGCGGCGGCCGTGCCGTTCCTGCTCGCCTTCCAGCCGGCGACCGGGGACGCCCGGCCCTCCGTACCCGGCCCGGACGTCCGGGCGCCGACCGGGAGGGGCTCCGTCCGGCCGACTACCACCTGGGGGCGATCCGCCGGCTGATCCGGCGCGTCGCGGACGGCGCGGGACCGGCGGACCCCGACGCGCTGGCCGAGCTGGACCTGCTGCTCACCGACGCCTTCCTCACCTACGGCGACCACCTGGCGGACGGCCGCCTCGACCCGGTGACCCTCCACCCCGACTGGGAGCCGAGCCGGAGCGACGCCGACCTGGTGCGGACCCTGGAGCGGGCCCTGGCGGAGGACCGTGTCCGGGGGGAGCTGGAGGGGCTCCGGCCGCCCCACGCGGGCTACCGGCGGCTTCGGGCCGCCCTGGCCCGCCACCGGGAGCGGGCCGCGGCCGGCGGATGGCCGACCGTGCCCGAGGGCCCGACGATCCGTCCCGGCGACAGCGCCTCCCGGGTGGAGGCGCTCCGGACCCGGCTGGAGGCCTCCGGCGAGGGGCCGGCCGGGGCCGACGCCGCGGCCCGGGGCGGGGCGGCCGACACCGTCTACGACCCGGCCCTGGCCGAGGCGGTGCGCCGGTTCCAGCGCCGCCACGGGCTGGAGGACGACGCCGTCGTCGGGCCGGCGACCCTGGAGGCCCTCAACGTCCCGGCCGCGGACCGGGTCCGCCAGATCCGGGTCAACCTGGAGCGCTGGCGCTGGCTGCCCCGCTCGCTCGGCGAGCGCCACGTGCGGGTCAACGCCGCCGACTTCGAGATGGAGGTGGTGGAGGAGGGCGAGGTCGTGCTCTCCTCCCGGGCCATCGTGGGGCGAGCCTACCGGAAGACCCCCGTGATGAGCGACCGGATCACCTACCTCGTCTTCAGCCCCTACTGGCACGTGCCCCACGGGCTGGCCGTCCAGGACCAGCTCCCCCTCCAGAAGCAGGACCCCGGCTACTTCCGGCGCGTGGGCATGCGGGTCTTCCGGGGGTGGAGCGCCGACGCCCCCGAGGTCGACCCCGACAGCGTCGACTGGTCGAAGGTCACGGCCCGGGGCTTCCCCTACCGGCTCCGCCAGGACCCCGGCCCCGTGAACGCGCTGGGCCGGGTGAAGTTCATGTTTCCGAACCGGTTCAGCGTCTACCTGCACGACACGCCGGGGCGGGACCTGTTCGCCCGGCGCGGCCGCAGCTTCAGCTCCGGCTGCATCCGGGTCGAGAGGGCCGAGGAGCTGGCCGCCCACCTGCTCCGGAGCGACCCTTCCTGGACGACGGAGACCATTCGGCAGGCCATGCAGGCGGGCTCCGAGCGGACGGTCCGGCTGCCCGAGGCCGTGCCGGTCCACCTCCTCTACCTGACGGCCTTCAGCGACGGCGAGACGGTCCAGTTCCGGCCCGACGTCTACGACCGGGACGGGGCGGTGCGGGACGGCCTCGAGCGGGGCCCGCCCGACCCGGCGGCGGTCCCGTCCGGCCCGGCGAGGCCGCGATGAGGGCGCTGGGGGCGGGGGCGGCCGCCGCCCT
>CAZJJO010000036.1:0-18207 GCA_964546375.1 uncultured Gemmatimonadota bacterium | reverse complement strand
CTCCACCCGGATCCCGTCCTCGAAGCGCTCCAGCACCCGGTCGCCCTCCGGCCCCTCCGGTTCGGGCTCGGCGTCCACGACCTCGAAGAAGCGATCGGCGGCGGCCAGCGCCGACTGCGCCCGGGCGGGGAAGGAGGCGAGCGCCTTGACGGGCGAGATCAGGCTCAGGGCCAGCGCGATGAAGGTGACGAACTGCTCGGGCCCCAGCGTCGACTCGGGCCCCAGCACCAGCGTCCCGCCGTACCAGAGCAGGCCCAGGGCCACCATGGCGCTGAGCACCTCGGACAGCGGCGAGGCCAGCTCGGTGAGCGACTCGGTGCGGATCAGCCCGGAGGCGAACTCCCCCGAGGTCTCCTCGAAGCGCTCGCGCTCGTAGTCCTCGGCCCCGTAGGCCTTCACCAGCCGGATCCCGCTCACCGTCTCCTGGAGGATGTTCAGCAGGTCGCCCTGGACGTCGTAGACGGCCCGGAAGCCGGCCCGCAGCCGGTCGAGGATGGGCCGCAGGACGACGACCAGCAGCGGCGCGCCGACGGCGGCCAGGGCCGTGAGCTGCCAGGAGAGCGAGAACATGTAGACCAGGTAGGCCAGCGAGCGGACGAAGTGGCGGAGCGCGTCGGCCAGGGCGAAGCTGACGATCTCCTTGGTCTGGCGGGTGTCGGTGAGGACCCGGGCGATGAGCTGGCCGGTCTTGGTGTCGTCGAAGAACCGGAGCGGCAGGGCCTGGAGGGAGCCGTAGACCTCGTCGCGCATGTCGCGCTCGATCCGCTCCTGGACCGTCACGCCGGCCAGCCGGGCGCCGTAGAGGAAGACGTTCTTCAGCACCAGCGCCCCCGCCACCACCAGGCAGATGTTGCGGAGGATGTCGAGCTCGGTGCCGGTCTGGATCCAGCCCCCCACCGCCCAGTCGATGACCTCCTCGGCCAGGTTCCGGCCGCCCTCGGGCAGGACCGTGCCCTGGCCGAAGAGCGAGCGGAGGAAGGGGATGAGCAGGGTGAGGCTGAAGGCGTCGAAGGCGGCCGACGCCACCATGCAGACCAGGCTGAGGGCGAAGAGCCCCTTGTAGGGGGCCAGGTAGCCGACCAGCCGGCGCAAGGAGGTGCGGACGGTCTCGGGGTCGAGGTCGGGCTGCTCGACGATCCCGTCGATGGGCGCGCCCACCGCGGCCCGGGCCTCCCGGCCCTCGGGCGTCTGCTCGACGTCGGACTCGCCCCAGTCGCGGCCGCGGCCCTCGCCGCCCCGGCCGTCCTCCCCCGCCCCGCTCACCGCCCGCTCCCGGTCACCGCCCGCCCCCCGGTCACCGGGGGGTGAGCATCGCCACCGGCAGGATCATCTCCTCGGGGCTGAGGCCGCCGTGGAGGAAGCTGTCGCGGTAGCGCTTCTGGTACTCGCGGAGCTTGGTGGGATAGACGAAGTAGTGGTCCTCGCGGCAGAGCAGGAAGTTCTTCCGGATCCCCGCCGGCGGGAGCCGGAGGTCGTCGGCCTCGGCGACCGCCATCACGGTGGACGGGTCCTCGGCCCGGAGGTCGTCGCCGAACTTGTAGCGGAGGTGGGACGTGGCGTCCTTCTTGGCGTAGACGGTCGAGGAGCGCCGGCAGTGGATCGAGCCGTGGTCGGTGGTGAAGAGCACCGGCACGCCCCGGTCGGCGGCCATCTCCAGGGCCTCCAGCGCGGCCGAGCGCTCGAACCAGCTCACCGTGAGCGACCGGAGCGCCGCCGCGTCGGGGGCCATCTCCCGGAGGATGCGGTTCTCCGAGCGGCCGTGAGTGAGTAGGTCCACGAAGCCGAAGACCAGGGCGGTGGCGGACGGCTCGGCCAGGTAGCCGGCCAGCCGCTCGAGCATCGCCTCCCCCTCGTCGGCGTCGAAGACCTTCTCGTAGTGGGTCCCCACCGAGCCGCCGGTGAGCTCCCCCACCAGCGTCTCGAAGAACTGGTCCTCGTAGGCGTTGTAGCCCGCCTCGTCCGAGGCCCACCAGTCCGGCCGCACCTCGGCGATCTCGTCGGGGAAGAGCGAGCTGAAGATGGCGTTGCGCGAGAAGGGCGTGGCCGTGGGGAGGACGGACGAGTAGAGCGCCTCCTCGACCTCGAACATCTCGCTGATCCGGGGGAGGATCGCCCGCCACTGGTCCAGCCGGAGGCAGTCGACCACCACCAGCATGGCGGGCCCGCCGGCGTCCAGCAGGGGCCGGAAGAACTGGGGCAGCAGGTCCACCGACAGCGGCGGCCCGGCCTCCCCCTCCTCGTGCACCCACTCGCGGTAGCGGGCCTCCACCAGGTCGCAGTACTCCCGCCGGACGTCGGTGAGCAGGGTGCCCAGCGTCTCCTGGAGCCCCTCCTCGTCGGACGCCTCCAGCCGCAGCTCCCAGTCGACGACCTCGCCGTACAGCTCGGCCCAGTCGTCCCAGTCGGACGCCGCGGACAGCGCCTGCCGCAGCTCGCCGAAGCGGCTGGTGAAGTCCCGGGCGATGCGCTCGTGCCGGAGCTGGGCCCCCTCCAGCAGGCGGGTCACCACGCTGAGCACCTGGCGCGGGCTGGTGGGCTTGACGATGTAGTCGTCGGCCCGGCGCCCGATGGCCTCGTGCATGGTGGAGTCCTCCTCGCTCTTGGTCACCATGACCACGGGGAGGCGGGGGGCGCGGTCCCGGAGCCGGGTCAGCACCTCGATGCCCCGGAGGCCGGGCATCTGCTCGTCCAGCAGGACGAGGTCGTAGGTGTCGCCGGCCAGCAGCTCGAGGGCGTCGTTGCCGTTCATCACGGCGTCGACGTCGTAGCCCTCCTCCTCGAGCAGCATCAGGTGGGGACGCAGGAGGTCCACCTCGTCGTCCACCCACAGGATGCGGTTGTCGTCGCTGGTGCTGGCCATGGGTCCCGGCGGGCTGGAAAATCGCGTGCTGGCTGGATCGCGTGCGAGCGCGGGGCCGGCGCACGTTCTCGCTCCGGACGCTCCCGGGCGCTCCGCCCCCCCGCACGCCCCGGCTATCGGGACGGCGTCGGGCCGTCCGGCCCACGTCTACCCGACAGCGGGCGCGTCGCTCCCTCGGCCGGGCGCGCCGGAATCGGCCGCGCTCGGCTCGGATCGAACCGTCGCCGCTCCGCTCCGGCGGCGGACGTCCGGCCCCGGGAGGAGGGCTCGACGGGCGGTCTCGTTGACGCCGGGTTGAGTTGTCGGGCGGTTGACGCGTCTGCGCGGAAACGCCCGCCGGGAACGGTCTGCGCGTGCGGGCCCTGCCGGATCGGCAGGGTCCGCGATCCCCGGGTCCGCGGGCGGCCTCTGGCCGGGGCGGACCGCCTCGCGCCCCCCTGCCGCGCCCCGGTACGCCCCCCGTGCGCCCCCCTCCCCCGGCCCCCTCTTCAAATCGATTTGAAGAGGGGCCGGGAGAAGAGGTGCCCGCCATCGGATCCGACCCCGGGCCGGGCCCCGATCACGGCCCCCGAACGCCCGATCCCTCCCTACCGCACGAAGCGGTCGACGGCCTCCGCCAGCCGATCGACGACCCTCCCGGGCGTGATCCGCTCCATCCGGCCCGAGCGGTACTCGTGCACGGCCTCGGTCTCGCCGGGGTCGGTGAAGGCGTCGAGCACCAGCTCGCGGTACTCGGGCCGGTAGGGGCCGGCCCGCTTGGGATCGGTGGCGCCGTAGAGGCCCACCACGGGGGTGCCGACGGCGTTGGAGACGTGGAGCGGGCCGGTGTCGGGGCTGAGCGTGAGGTCGGCCCCGTCCAGGATCCAGGCCAGCCGCCGGAGGTCGGTGGCCAGGGCGTCCACGGGCTCGGCGCCGGTCTCGGCCAGGATGGCGTCGGCCACGGCCCGCTCGGGCGGCGCGTCGCTGCCCACCAGCACGGGCGCGAGCCCCAGCTCGGCCTCGGCGGCCTCCAGGACCCGGGCGTAGCGCTCGGCGGGCCAGTTCTTGTCCTCGCGGGTGGTCCGGAGCACCACGGCCAGCACCGGCCGGTCGAAGCGCTCGAAGAACGCCGCCTGCGCCGCCCGCTCCTCCTCCGAGAAGGCGAACCGCCAGTCGAGCACCGGGTCCACGCCCAGGTGGTCGAGGAACTCGAAGTACTGGTCCTGGACGTGCTGGACCGGGTGGGCGGGGATCCGGTGGGTGGTGAAGAGCCAGTTGAGGTCCCTCGCCCGGGCCCGGTCGAAGCCGAGCTTGACGTCGGCGTCCAGCAGGGCGGTCAGCACGCCGGCCTTGAAGTAGACCTGCAGGTCGACCACCAGGTCGTAGCGCCGCTCCCGCGCCCGGCGCCGGAAGTCCAGGAAGCCCGACAGGCCGGCCGAGCGGTCGAAGAGCACGAAGTCGTCCACGTCCGGGTGGGGCGCCACCAGCGGGTGGATCCGCTCCTCGATCACCCAGTCGATCCGCGCCCCGGGCCAGGCCTCGCGCAGCGAGGTCACTACCGGCATCCCGTGGACCACGTCGCCGATGGCCGAGAGCAGGACCACGGCCACCCGGTCGGGCGGGAAGCGGATCGGGAGGTCCGGGGCGGGCTCCGGGGCGCGTCCGGCCGCGCCGGTCGACGCAGGTGCCGGATCGGGCCCGGGCGGGGGGGCGGTGTCGCTCATGGCGAAGCATGATAGCCGATGGCGCGGCCGGGCACACGCGGCGGTGCCCCAGGGGAGCGCTCCCGTCCCGCCGGTCGGCGGGGCTGGGAGCCGAGCCTCCGGGCGGGCGATCGGCACGGTCCGACGGACCGCCCGCGCGTGGCACTCTCCCGGCCGCGGCCGGTACCTTCATGGACGGAACCGGGCTCATCCCGCGACACGGATTCCCGACATGAGCGACGCAGCCGAGACCCTGGCCGAACACCTCGCCTCCTCCCCCCCGGAGGGGATGGTGTCGGCCTACCTGTTCGGCAGCGAGGCGACCGGGCAGGCCCACCGCGAGAGCGACGTGGACGTGGGCGTCCTCTTCGATCGGGAAGCGGTCTCCACCAGGGGCGGGCGCGAGGTGCGCGACCTGCTGCTCCGGGCCGCCGACCTCGCCCCCTTCCTCCGGCGGACCCGGCGGACCAAGCTGGAGGCGCTGGCCGGATGACCTACCTCGCCGACCTCGAGCTCGGCGGCGACGAGGGCACCGAGTCCGCCGAACCGGAGGCCCCCGCCGGACCGTGAGGATCCTCAGCCGCTACGTCCTGCGCCTGCTGGCGGGACCGTTCGTCTTCGCGCTCTCGGCCATCACGCTCCTCATGCTGCTGAACGAGCTGGGCAAGCGCTTCGGCCGCCTGCTGGGCAAGGGGCTGGAGGCCGGGGTGATCGCCGAGGTCTTCGCCCTCTCGATCCCCTTCATCCTGGCCATGACGCTGCCGATGGCGGTCCTGGCGGCCGTCCTCTACACCTTCAACCGGATGGCCTCCGACAACGAGATCACCGCCGTCAAGGCCAGCGGCCAGCACCTGCCCCGGCTGCTGCTCCCGGTGCTGACGGCGGCCACGATCCTGGCGCTGGGGATGGTCTGGTTCAACAACACGGTCCTGCCCGAATCCAACCACCGGCTCCAGGTCCTGCTCTCCAGCATCAGCCAGAAGAAGCCGACCTTCGTGCTCGAGGAGCGGACGATCAACGAGGTGCTGGAGGGGGAGCTCTACATCCAGGCCGCCCGGGTCGACCGCTCCACCAACGAGCTGATGGACGTGGTCATCTACGACCAGCGCGTCCCCGAGCGCTCACGGGTCATCTACGCCGACAGCGGCAAGATGGCGCTGAGCGGCGACCGCACCGACCTCCACCTCACGCTCCGCCGGGGCCACACCCAGGAGAAGAAGACCGACGAGCCCGGCTCGCTCCAGCGGATGCGGTTCGGATCGATGGTCATGCGGGTGCCCGACGTCTCCAACCGGCTGCAGCGCCAGGAGGTGGGCGGCTACCGGGGCGACCGCGAGATGTCGATCCCCCAGCTCCGGGCGGAGGTGAACCGGTCCCGGAGCCAGGCCTCGGCCGTGGCCCTCGAGAGCCGGACCTACGCGGAGGCCCTCACCCGACGGCTGGTCGGCCTCCCCACCGACGACCCCGAGGCGCTGGAGCGGCGGCTCTCGCCCGACCGTCCGTCCCCGGCCGGGGCCGACGCCCGGTCCGGGTCCGGGCCCGACGGCGACACGGCCGCCGACGGGGGCGCGGAGACGGCGGAAGCGGTGGACCGGGCCGCCGACGGTGGGCGGGACGAAGGTGGGCGGAACGACGGCGGCCGGAACGACGGCGGCGCCCGGGCGACCCTCGCGGGAGGCGGCGAGCCGGCCGCCGGGGGCGGGACGGGGAGCGACACGGGGGTCGCCGCGGGAGGCGACACGGCGGCCGGCCCGGACGAGCGGGACGGCGACACGGCCGTCGCCGCCGCGGCCGACGACAGCGTGGCGCCGGGCGACTCGCTGGCCGCCGAGGCCCGGATCCAGGGGCTGGAGCGGGCGCTCCGGGTCGGCTCCTCGGGAGCGCCGGAGGCGAACTTCCGGTCGCTGGAGAGCCGCCGCACCACCTCGCTGGGGCGGTCGAACCGGTACGCGGTGGAGATCCAGAAGAAATACTCCATCCCGGCGGCCTGCATCGTCTTCGTCCTCATCGGCGCGCCGCTGGCCGTCCGCTACCGCGAGGCGGGCGTGGCCATGGTCGTGGCCGCCAGCCTGCTCATCTTCTGCGCCTACTACGTCTCGCTGGTCGGCGGCGAGGAGCTGGCCGACGAGCTGATCCTGAGCCCGTTCTGGGCCATGTGGGCGCCCAACGTGCTGTTCGGCGGGGTGGGCCTCGGCCTGCTGTGGCAGTCGGTGAAGGTCGGATGATCCCGGAGCGCTGGAAGCGCCGGCGCTCCGGCGCGCGGATGCGGATCCTGGACCGCTACGTCCTGCGGTCGTTCTTCCGGATCTTCGGCGTCTGCGTGTTCGGCGTGCCGTTCATCTTCATCGTCATCGACCTGGCCGACAACGCCGACAGCTACCTGGCCGAGGGATCGAGCCTCGCCCAGATCGGCCTCCACTACGTCTACCAGTTCCCCTACCAGTCGCTGCTGGCCTTCCCCATCGCCGCCCTGCTGGCGGCGGTCTTCGGGGTCTCGACGATGACCCGGCACTTCGAGACCACGGCGGCCAAGGCCGGCGGGATCAGCTTCTACCGGCTGGTGGCCCCGATGCTGGCGGCGGGGATGCTGATCAGCTTCGTGTCGCTGGGGCTCACCGAGGTGGTGCCCACCACCAACCAGCTCGCCGAGGAGGCGCTGGGCGAGGACCGGTCACGCTCCGAGACGATCCGCCGGGACTTCGTCTTCCGGGGGCAGGACGGCCGGGTCTACCGGATCGGCCAGCTCGACACGCAGCTCCAGGTCGTCAACCGCGTGAGCATCGACCGCGAGGGCACCGGCTTCTCGTACCCGACCTACTCGGTGTCCGCCACCTCGGGCCGGTGGGTCACGCCCGACGGCCGCTGGGTGCTCGAGTCCGGCCGGCTCCGGCTGCTGCCCGAGCTGTCGGCCACCCGGACCTTCCGGTTCCGGGAGCTGTGGCAGGCCGACTTCACCGAGACGCCCCAGGAGCTGCTCGCCGAGCCCAAGGACCCGGACGAGATGGGCTACTTCGAGCTGGGACGGTTCATCGACGCCGTCCAGCGCTCGGGCGGGGACGCGAACAAGCTGATCGTCGAGCGGGCCCTGAAGATCGCCTTCCCGTTCACCTGCTTCATCATCGTGCTCTTCGGGGCTCCCCTCGCCCACACCACGCGACGGGGCGGGCCCACCGCCTCCATCGGCATCGCGCTGGCCACCACCATCGTCTTCCTGATGCTCATCCGCGTCTGCGAGGGCCTGGCCGCCGGGGGAGCCGTGCCGCCCCGGACGGCCGCGTGGATCCCCAACGCCCTCTTCCTGGCCGCGGGCCTCTACCTGATGAAGAGGGTGAGAACGTGACCGTGGACGAGCCGGACGAAAGCCTCGACCTCGCCGCGTGGCTGGGGCCCGCCGAGGCCTCGGCCCTGGACCCGGCCGACCAGGCCGACCTGGAGGTGGCCGTCGAGGCCGTCCTGGCCGGCGGCCGGGCGGTCATGCGCCGCTACCGCCCGGAGGAGAGCATGGATGTGACCGAGAAGAGCTCCGGCGACCCGGTCACCGAGGCCGACCGGGCGGCCGACCGCGCCATCGGGGCGGTGCTCGAGGCCCGCCGTCCCGGCGAGCCGGTGCTGAGCGAGGAGGGGCCCGCCCCCGAGGGGCTGGAGCGGGCCGGCGGCGGCGCGGGGGTCGGCGCCGCAGGCCACCTGTGGGTGGTGGACCCGCTGGACGGGACGAAGGAGTTCCTGGCCGGCAACGGCGAGTTCGCCGTCATGGTGGGCCTGGCCGTGGAGGGGCGGGCGCGGCTGGGCGCGGTCTACCGGCCCGACCCCGGGGTCCTCTACCTGGGCACCGCCGCCGGCGGCGCCTGGCGCGGCGAGCTGGAGCCCGCCGACCGGCGGCGGTCACGGCGGGCGACGGACGGCGGAGAGGACGGCGGCGACGCCGACGCCGACGACGCCCCGCCGGCGGTGGACGAGCGGATGCGCTCGACCCTGGAGCGGGACCGCGGCCGGGCGGGACGGGGCTCCGACCGGCCGGCGGCCCGCCGGGGCGAGGGGGCCGACGCCGAGGACCCGTCCTCGGAGGACGCCGGGGAGGGCGACGAGGAGACGGCGCGGGAGGGGCCGGAGGTGACGTCGCTGGCCGACTTCGGCCCGCCGACCGGCTTCTCGGTGGCCGCCCCCCGGGAGGGCCCGGTGCGGGTGCTCCACTCGCGCTCCCACGCGCCGGAGGGGCTGGAGCGGCTGGCCGAGGCGCTCGGCGGCGAGGTGGAGCTGCTCCCCCACGGCTCGGCGGGGCTCAAGGGGGCCCGCCTCGCCTCGGACCGGGGCGACCTCTACGTGCACCCGGTCCCCTACATGATGGAGTGGGACACCTGCGCCCCGGAGGCGGTGCTGCGGGGCGCCGGCGCCCGGGTCGGCGACTGCCGGGGCCGGGAGCTGCGCTACGGCAAGGAGGACCCGAGCCAGCCGCACGGGCTGTTCGCGGCGCGGCCGGACGTCTGGGACCGGGTGGAGGACGTGGTCCGGGAGCTGGCCCCGTGACGGTCGTCATCGGCGTCGCCGGCGGCACCGGGTCCGGCAAGACCACGGTCAGCCGGACGATCCTCGACCGCATCGGCCAGCGGGCGATCACCTACCTCCAGCACGACGCCTACTACCGCGACTTCGCCCACCTGTCCCGGGAGGAGCGGGAGCAGGTGAACTACGACCATCCCGACGCCCTGGAGACCGGCCTGCTGGTCGATCACCTGGAGCGGCTGCGGGCGGGCGAGCCCGTCGAGGTCCCCGTCTACGACTACACCCGGCACGCGCGGGCCGAGGAGACGCGGACGGTCGAGCCGAACCCGGTGGTGCTGGTCGAGGGGATCCTGGTGCTGGCCGAGCCGGACCTGCGCGAGCAGCTCGACGTGAAGATCTACGTGGACACCGCCGCCGACCTGCGCTTCATCCGGCGCCTTCGGCGGGACATCGAGGAGCGGGGCCGCACGCTGGACTCGGTCATCGAGCAGTACCGCGAGTCGGTCCGGCCGATGCACCTCGAGTTCGTCGAGCCCAGCAAGCGGCACGCGGACGTCATCGTGCCCGAGGGCGGCTTCAACACGGTGGCCCTGGACGTGCTGGCCGACCACGTCAGCCGGAAGATCCGCGAGGCCGAGGAGGGCTGACCGGCCGGCTCGCGGGACCCCGCCCGGCCCCGGCGACGACGGACCGCGCCGCGGAACCGCGTCCGGCCCGACCCCCCGCGGACCTGTCGCCGAGGCCGGAGCCGACCAAATATAGCCGATCCACAGCGGACGAGCCCGAGACGGAGGGGAGCGATGACGGGGCGGCGCATCCAGGGACCGATCGGCCGGGCCGCCGCCGTGCTGGCGGCGGCGCTGGTGGCCGCCGCGGCGGGCGGCCCCGTGGCGGGTCCGTCCCCCGGTCCCCTGCAGGCGCAGGAGGCCGGGGGGAGCGCGGAGCCGCCCGGCTCCGGCGGAAGCCCTCCGGCGGCCGCCGACACCGCCGGGCCCGGGGCCGTCCCCCTGTCTCCCGACGACGCCACCCCTATCGCCGAGGCCTTCGCCGACGCGGACGGCGACTTCGTCGTCGACCGGCTGGGCGACACGGTCACCGTGGCCGGCCGGGCCACCATCGCCACCGGCGTCCTCCACACCACCCGCTTCGCGACCTACCTGCAGGACGGGACGGACGGCGTCCGCACCTTCGCCGACCGGATGGACCAGTCCGTCGAGGCCGGCGACCGGGTGGTGGCGCGGGGCGTGGTGGACCAGTACCGCGGCCAGAACGAGCTGGACGTGCTGGAATATCGGGTCGTCGAGCGCGGCGGCCCCGTCCCCGCCCCCACGAGGCTGGAGGCGCCCGACGCCGCCGACCTCGAGGCCCACGAGGGGGAGCTGGTCACCCTGGAGGGGATGGTCACCGGCCGCGGCGAGAACGAGGGCGGGCGCTACGTGCGGATGCTCCCCTCCGACGGGGAGCGCCCGGTGGAGCTGTTCGCCGCGCAGTGGCGGGCCCGGCCGGTGGACCTGGCCGGGCTCGACGCGGGCGACCGGATCGAGGTCACCGGCCTGCTGGCCCAGTACGACCCCGAGCCCCCCTACAACGGCGACTACCAGCTCGACCTCCGCGCCCAGGAGGACCTCCGGCGCACCGACCTGGTGCTGGGGCTGTCGCCCGAGCGGCGACGGACCGCCGGCTACGGCCTCCTCCTGCTGGTGGTGGGCGGAGCGCTGGTGTGGGGCTGGCGCGAGCGCCGGGGCCGCCGGTCGGCGGGCCGCCGCTACCGGATGCTGTTCGACCAGAACCTGGCGGGGGTCTTCCACACCACCGTGGACGGCGAGATCGTCGACTGCAACCCGGCCTGGGCCCACCTCTACGGCTACGAGTCGCCCGAGGCGGCCCGGGAGGGCCGGGCGTGGGACCACTACGTCGACCTCGCCGACCGCGAGGCCTACCTGGAGGTCCTGCGCCGGGAGGGGGAGGTGCGCGACTACGAGCACCGCCACCGCACCCGGGAGGGCGAGGAGATCCGCGTGCTGGAGAACGCCCGCCTGGTGGAGGACGCGGGCGACGGCCGGGAGCACATCGTGGGGACGGTGGTGGACCTCACCGAGCGGGTGGAGGCCGAGCGCGAGCAGCAGGCGGCCGAGGAGCGCTACCGGCTGCTGTTCGAGCGGAACGTGGCCGGCGCCTTCCGCTCCACCCTGGACGGCACCCTGCTGGAGGTGAACCGGGCGTTCGCCGACATGCTGGGCTACGGCTCGCCGGAGGAGATGGAGGGGCGTCCGGCCACCGACCTGTACGCCGATCCGGAGCGCCGGGACGAGCTGATGGCGACGCTCGAGGACGAGGGCCAGCTCGGCAACGAGGAGCTGGTGCTGGAGCGGCAGGACGGCAGCCCGGTCTGGGTGCTGGAGAACTCGTTCCTGGCCGAGGACCCGGCCACCGGGGAGACGGTGAACATCGGGACGGTCACCGAGATCACCGAGCAGGTGGAGGCCGAGCGGGCCATGGAGGAGCTGGCCCACCGGGATCCGCTCACCGGCCTGCCCAACCGCCGCCAGCTCGAGGAGAGCGTGCCCCGCCTGCTGGAGCAGGCCGACCGGCGCGGGCAGTCGGTGGCGGTGGTCTACATCGACCTGGACGGCTTCAAGGAGGTCAACGACCGCTGGGGCCACGCGGTGGGCGACGAGGTGCTCCAGCGGGTGGCCCACCGGCTGGAGGAGTGCGTCCGGGAGGAGGACCTGCCGGCCCGGATCGGGGGCGACGAGTTCGTGGTGGTCCTGCCCGACCAGCCCTCCCACGAGGAGGCCTGCCGGTCGGCCTCGCGGGGCGCCGAGCGCTGCTTCCGCCAGCCGCTGGAGGCGGAGGGCCGCGAGCTGTCGCTGTCGGCCAGCGTGGGCGTGGCCGTCTACCCCACCGACGCCGAGGACTTCGAGACCCTGGTCAACCACGCCGACCGGGCCATGTACCGCGCCTCGCGCAACGGCAGCCTGGTGGAGTACTACGACCGCGAGGTCGACCGGCCCTACGGCGGCAAGCTGGAGCGGCGCGAGCGGATCGGGCGGGCGCTGGAGGCGGGCGAGATCCTGGGCTACCGCCAGCCGATCTACGCGCTGGCCGGCGACCGCCCGCTCACCTGGATGGAGCTGCTGGCCCGCTGGGAGCGGCCCGACGAGCCCGTGCTCGAGGGCGTCGACCTGATCCCCGAGGTCCGCTCGGCCGGCCTGCTCCCCCGGCTCGACCTGGCCATGCTTCGGCAGGCCGCCGGGGAGGCCGCCCGCTGGCAGGAGGGCACGGTCGCCTCCAACCTGTCGGCCGAGACGCTGGCCCGCGAGGAGCTGGTCGAGGAGGTCCGCACGATCCTGCGCGAGCGGCCCGAGGCCGAGGGCCGGCTGGCCGTCGAGGTCACCGAGCACGCCGCCCTGCGCGAGCCCGACCGCAGCCGCCGGGTGCTGGAGGCGCTGAGCGAGCTGGGCGTCGCCGTCGTGCTCGACGACTTCGGCACCGGCTACTCCTCGCTCTCCCACCTCGAGACCCTGCCCGTCCACACCGTCAAGCTCGACTTCTCGCTCGTCCAGCGCATCGGCAAGGGCGGGCGCGCCGAGGCCCTGGTCGAGGGCGTCATCGACCTGGCCCACTCGCTGGACGCCCACGTCGTGGCCGAGGGCGTCGAGCGCGAGGATCAGCTCCGGTGGCTGCTGCGGTCCGACTGTGACGCCGTCCAGGGCTACCTGCTCGGACGGCCCACCCCGCCCGACCGGCCCATGCCCGCCACCCTGGCCGACGCCCGTACCGCCCGGGGGCCGGGACCCGAGGAGGGGCCCCCGCCCGAGGAAGCCTCCGACCCGGCGGCCGGCGAGCCGCCGGCCTGACGCCGGGGCGGAGCGCGCGGCCGGCTCGGGAGTACGTATCCGGGCGGAGCGCGAGAGGAAGACGACGCCCCGAACGAGAGGGACCGACCCGATGAACCAGCCCGTCCGCGCCCTGACCGTCGTCGCCGCCGTCGCCGCCCTCGGCCTGGCCGCCTGCACCGCCTCCACCGGCGGCGAGGTCCCCGCCCTGCGGGAGGTGACCCTGTCGCCCTCCACCCTCGAGCTGGCCCCCGGCGAGACCACCGACGTCCAGGTGGAGATCGTCGGCGAGGGCGACATCGGATCGGTGACCATCACGTGGTCCTCGGACGACCCCGACGTCGCCACGGCCGCCTCCTCGGGCCCCAACACCGGCACGGTGACCGCCCAGGGGGCGGGAAGCACGACCGTCACCGCCGCCGTGGACGCCGAGAACGCCGGCCGCGTCACGCGCACGGTGGCGGTGACGGTCACCGGCGGCTGAGGGGCGCCGGCGGGGATATCGGCGCGCGGCGCACATCGGGCCCCTCGGCCGGCATCGGGGCCGGCGGCCCGCCCGGCTCACCCGAACGCGAGCGTTCGCAGGGTTCGCTCGTCCCCCCCGGCCCCTTCGCTCCACCGCCGGCCCGAGCCGACGCGTCGGCGGTCACCGGGCCGCGGCGATCGCCGTAGCCAGACGCCGGCGGCTCCGATAGCTTGAGCTCGACCGGGAGATCACCGCTCGACCTGTCTTCTCCAGCTCCGCCCCCCGCCCTTGATCGATCTGTTCGGAAAGCTGCTCGACCTGCTGGGAGACGACGGCCGGCGCCGCTTCCGGCGGCTCGTCGCCCTCCTGGCCGCGGCCTCCCTGCTGGAGGCCGGGGGCATCGGCCTGGTCCTCCCCTACCTGCGAAGCGTGACCGACGCGGAGGCGATCCTCGGCCACCCGGTGGCCGGCCCCCTGCTGGCCCGCGCCGGCATCGAGGACCCCACGGGCCTCATGCTCGCCGCGAGCCTGGGCCTCGTCGCGTTCTTCCTCCTGAAGAACGTCTACGTGGGATGGGTATGGCACGGGGTCTACGACTTCCTGCACACCCATTTCGTCCGAG
The DNA here is from genome assembly GCA_964546375.1 of uncultured Gemmatimonadota bacterium. Classification (GTDB taxonomy): domain Bacteria; phylum Gemmatimonadota; class Gemmatimonadetes; order Palauibacterales; family Palauibacteraceae; genus CAYVFM01. The sequence goes on along the minus strand of CAZJJO010000036.1, from coordinate 4,238 downwards.
TGTCCGGCCGGCTCCTGAGCGGATACCTGGCGGCGCCCTACACCTTCCACCTGCAGCGCAACACGGCCACCCTGATCCGCAACGCCACCGTCGAGACCGACCGGATGTTCCGGGGCAACGGCGCAGTGAAGCCGGCCCTGGCCCTCCTCTCGGAGGCGCTGGTGGTGGCGGGGCTCGTGGCCCTGCTGGTCTGGATCGACCCCCTCGCCGCCCTCGCCGTCCTCGGCCTGATGGCCCTGCTCGGGGGGCTGCTGACGGTGGCGTTCCGACGCCGGCTCGAGACGTTCGGCCGGCGCCGGTCGGAGCACGAGGGCGGCGCGGTGCAGGCGGTGCAGGAGGGCATCGGCGGCATCAAGGAGCTGCGGCTGCTGGGCCGGGAGGACTACTTCCGCGAGCGCTTCGGCGAGCACGCCGGTCCCCTGGCGGAGGCGCTCCGCCAGAACGCCATGGTCCGGCTGCTGCCGCGGCTGACGCTCGAGACCGGGGGCGTGCTGGCGCTGGCGGGCGTGGCCGCCTTCCTGGTCCTGAGCGGCGGAAGCCCCGCCGAGGCCCTGCCGGCCATCGGGGTCTTCACGGTGGCCATCGTGCGGCTGATGCCGTCGGTCCGGCGGCTGGTCCACGACCTGAACTGCGTCCGCTTCCACGGACCGGCGGTGGAGACCGTCCACCGGGAGCTCCGCTCGCTCGCCCCGTTCCGGGAGCCGCGGTCGGACGGGCCCGCCGCGGGAGACGAGGACCTCCGGCTGACCGACCGGCTGGAGGTCCGGGAGGTCAGCTACCGCTACCCGGAGGCCGCCGAAAGGGCGCTGCGGGGGATCGACTTCACCGTGCCGGCCGGCACCGCCGCGGGCATCGCCGGCGCCACCGGGTCGGGCAAGACGACCCTGGTGAACGTCCTGCTCGGGCTGCTCGAACCCACCTCCGGCGGCGTCCACGTCGACGGCGTCGACGTCCACGAGCACACGGCCGCCTGGCAGCGCCACCTCGGCTACATCCCGCAGGATCCGTTTCTCAGCGACGACACCCTGCGCCGCAACGTCGCGTTCGGGGTGGCCGACGACGAGATCGACGACGGCCGGGTCCGGCGGGCGCTCGAGGCGGCCGAGCTGGAAGCCTTCGTCGCCGGCCGGCCCGAGGGGCTCTCCCTCTCCCTGGGCGAGCGGGGAGCCCAGCTCTCGGGCGGCCAGCGCCAGCGGGTCGCGATCGCACGGGCGCTCTACCACGACCCCGATGTGCTGGTGCTCGACGAGGCCACCTCGAACCTGGACTACGCCACCGAGCGCCGGATCGCCGACACGGTCCTGTCGCTGGCCGGCGCCAAGACGGTCCTGCTGGTCACCCACCGGATCGGCACCCTGCGGGGCTGCGACGCCCTGCACCTGCTGGAGGAGGGGCGGCTGGTGGCCAGCGGCACCTACGAAGAGCTGGAGGCCGGCAGCCCCCGCTTCCGCCGGCTCCAGCGGCGCGAGCGCCCCCGCTCCGCGAGCGCCTCCCCGGGCTCCCAGGGCCCGTGAGCGGCGGCGACGGTCGGCCGTCGATCTCGGTGATCGTCCCGTGTCGGAACGAGCGCCACGCGATCGAGGCGTGCCTGGACTCGATCCTGGCCGCCGACTACCCCGCCGACCGGATGGAGGTGCTCGTGGTCGACGGCCTCAGCCGGGACGGGACCCGCGAGGTGGTCGCCCGATACGCGGACCGCGACGAGCGGGTGCGCCGGCTCGACAACCCCGACCGCCACACCCCGGCGGCCCTGAACCGCGGGCTGGCCGAGGCGCGGGGCGAGGTGATCCTGCGGATGGACGCCCACACGGTCTATCCCTCCGACTACATCCGCCGCTGCGTGGAGGGCCTCGAGCGCCACGACGCCGAGAACGTCGGCGGGGTCTGGGAGATCCGCCCCACCGACGACACCGTCGTGGGCCGGGCCCTGGCCGCCGTCTACGGCCACCCGTTCGGGGTCGGCGACGCCCGGTACCGCACCGGGGTGGACCGTCCACGGGAGGTCGACACGGTGCCCTTCGGCTGCTGGCCGCGGGCGGTGTTCGAGCGGCTCGGCGGCTTCGACGAGCGCCTCCTCCGGACCCAGGACCTGGAGTTCAACCTGCGGCTGAAGCGGGCCGGCGGCCGGATCGTGCTCGACCCGGCGATCCGCTCCCACTACCTGGCCCGCTCGACCCTGCGGGAGGACCTCCCCCACCGGGCCCGCAGCGGCTTCTGGACCCTCTACGCCCTGCGGTTCGGGAACCGGTCGTTCAGCAGGCGTCACCTCGTGCCGCTGGCGGCGGTGACCCTCGGCCTGGCCCTCTCGGCCGCCGCGCTGGCGGGCTCGGCGGCGGCCGGGGCGGCGCTGGCCGGGCTGGTGGCCGTCTACCTGGCGCTGGACCTGCTGTCGGCGGGCCAGATCGCGCTGGAGCGGGGGGCGGCGGTGGGGCTGGCGGCGACGGCGATCTTCCCGGCCCTCCACGCGAGCTACGGGCTCGGCCAGCTCGCCGGCCTGGCCGGGGCGGCGGGAGCGCGCCTGTGGGAGGCGGCCGCGGGACCGGACGCGGGCTCGACGGGCGGCCCGGCTTGACCATGGGGGCTGCGGGACCTACCTGTTCCGCCGCGTCCGGGAGACGTCCGCCGCGCGGCCGTGGACGCACACACCCCTGGTCCCGGGGCCGATCGGGCCCGGGCGGACCCGGAGAGCCGGCCCCTCGCCTTTCGGGCGACGATCCTCGCACGAAGCAGGAGCCCGTGTCGTGAACGAACCGGCAACGCGCACCTCCGGCGAGAAGCTGTCCGTGATCATGGAGCTGGAGAACGCCGGCTGGGCCGGTCGACGGCGGGCCCTGGCCGCGCTGCGGGCGTGCAGTCGTCAGCTGGAGCAGTGCGCGGACCGGCTGGTGGAGTCGGCGAGCTTCGTGGTCGCCTACGACCCGGAGGACTGGGAGCGCGAGCAGGTCGACCGGATCCTGGAGGAGGGAGGGATCGCGGAGGCCGTCGATCGGATCCGACGGGTGGTCCGGCCGGACGCCGACTACTTCGGCCTCAAGAACGAGGCGGCGGCCGCCGCCGACGGGGACGTGCTCGTCCTCCTCGACAGCGACGTGATCCCCGAGGAGGGCTGGCTGCGGGCCCTGCTCGAGGCCCTCGACGATCCGGAGGTCGAGGTGGTCGGCTCCCACTGCTACATCGACGGCGAGGACCTGGTCTCCCGCACCTACGGCCTCTTCCACGTCTTCCCGCTCCGGACGGAGCGGTTCACGGGGTCCGACCACCCGTCGATCCCGATCAACTCCCTGGCGATCCGCTCCGAGGTGATCGAAGAGCATCCGCTCCCCGACCTGCCGCTGTACCGGAACAGCGCCCATCTCTGGAAGAAGCGCCTCCGACGGGCGGGCGTCCGGATCCACTATCGCTCCGAGGCTCGGGTCGCCCATCCGGCCCCACCCGGCCTCCAGGCCATGCTCCGATGGTCGACGGCCGACGGCCACGACCTCTACACCAGCCGGCGGCACGCCGAGAACCGCCCCTGGCCGCTGGCCCTCCTCCTGGCGCTCGCGGGCGACGTCCGGCGCATCCGCCTGTGGACGGTCCGCCTCTTCCGGAGGGATCGCGAGGCGGAGCTGGGATTCGCCCGGGGGGCGGCCGCGGCGGCGATCTGCCTCGCCACCCACGCGGCCCGAGTCGCCGGCTGTCTCGCCAGCTTCGTCCGCGGGGGACGGCCGCCCGCCCGCGGTAGGGGATGGCTGTCCCTGCGGGCCGGGACCTCCGACGGACCTTCCTGATGCCCTCGACTCCGCCCCGTCCGGACGCTCCCGCCGGACGGGGCGGCCGGGCGACGGCCCCGTCCCCGTGACGCGCGTCGCCGTCTGCGTGTGCACCCTCCGGCGGCCCGGGCCGCTGGCCCGCCTGCTGCGGTCGCGGGCCGGCCCGCGCTTCGAGGGCGAGGCCCCCGAGGTGGAGCTGATCGTCGTGGACCACCACCCCCCAGGCTCGGCCCGCCCCCTCGTCGCCCGGGGTGACGTACGAGCAGGTTAATCCCCTGGTGCTGGAGCCGGCCATCGCGCCCCACATCGCGGCCGCGGATCTCGGTGAGCCCCTGTCCGTGAGTCGCCTGCTAGCGGGCATCGAGCATCCGCCCCCGGCCGACTGGCACCTGATTGAAGGTGTCGGCGGCTGGCGGGTGCCCCTGTCGTCCGGGGAAACCATGGAGGATCTGGTCAGGACAGGACGAGTCGGTGAAATCGGTGTGA
>CAZJJO010000035.1:0-18402 GCA_964546375.1 uncultured Gemmatimonadota bacterium | reverse complement strand
CGGCGTTGTGCACCCGGTCCCGGTGGCGCTCGTAGAAGCCCACCGCCACCTCCAGCGGCCGCCCGCCCGAGGCCGCTTCCCACCGGGACCGCAGCGCCTCGAACAGCTCCCCGGCCCGGAGCGCGTGCTCCCGGACGCCCCCCTCCAGGAAGTAGCCCGTGAGGGCGGTCTCGGGCAGGAGGAGGACGCGGGGCGGGTCGTCGTCCGCGGCCAGGGGCTCCAGGACCTCGCGGGACAGCCGGTCGAGGCTGGCCTCGGGGTCGGGCTTCACGGGCCGGAACTGCGCCAGGGCGACGGGGACGCTCATGGGAGGCGGAAGGTCGGAGGGGCGGAGGACGGTGTCAACGAACCCCGCCGCGTGGACGGACGTCGCGCCGCGTGGACGGACGTCCTGCGCGGGCGGACACCGCCCGCTCCGCCCCGGACGCCGCGGCAGGAACGGAGCCGCGGCGTCGGCGGCCGCCTTGCCCGCGCCGGGCCCGGCCGCGAAGCTTGGCCCCGCCGGCGGAGCCGCCGCCGCGCCGTCCGTGTCCCGGGCCCGCCGGGACGCGCGTCCTCGCCGTCCGCCGTCCGGAGCCCGCCCCCGTGGAGATCGGTCCGCTCGCGAAGATCGCCGCCGCCGTCCTGCTGGTGGGCCTTCCCCTGCTGGCCACCGACGAGGAGACCATCGCCGAGGTCCTGGCCGAGGCGGGCGACCGGCGGGCCCTCTACGCCTCTGCCGGGCTGTCGCTGGTCCTGATCGCGGCGGCCACCTGGGCGGTGACGGCCTGGGCGGGGATCGAGCCCCGGGCCCTGGGCTGGGGACGGGGGCCGAGCTGGACGGGCCTCGGCTGGACGGCGGGCGTCGTCGTGGCCGGGCTGGCCTCGGTGGGCGTGGCCACGAAGGTTATGCGCGCGGCCGGGCTGCCGGAGAGCCGGGCGGTGCTGCACCTGATGCCCCGGAACGGCCGCGAGAAGTGGGCGTTCGTCGCCCTGGCCCTGCTGGCCGGGGCGTGCGAGGAGTACGTCTTCCGCGGCTTCCTCCTGCACGCGCTGGAGGCCTGGACCGGGGACACCGTCCTGGCGGTGGTCGTCAGCTCGCTCTCCTTCGGCCTGGCCCACGGCTACCAGCGGACGGCCGGCGTGGTGCGGGCGACGCTGCTCGGGCTGCTGCTGGCGGTGCCGGTGACGGTCACCGGGAGCCTCTTCCCGGCGGTGGCCGCCCACTTCGGGATCAACGCGATCCTGGGGCTGGGCGCCTGGCGGTGGATGGCTTCGGAGCCGGCCCGCGACGGGGACCGGGACGACGACCGCCGGGACGACGACCGCCGGGAGGACCGGGGCGCGGGTCACCGTGAGGACCGGGACCAGGACCGGGGCGCGGGCCACCGGGAGGACCGGGACGACGACCACCGAGCCGACGACGCAGCGGGGAGGGAACGATGAGGGACCGGACGATGTCGCGATGGACGACCGCGGCGGCGGCGCTGGCGGCGACCGCCTGCCTGGCCCTCGCCGGCCCGGCGGCGGCGCAGGACGGCGGCTCCGACCGGGCAAGCGTCGAGCTGGGCGGGCTGCTCCGCACCGGCTTCGTGGCCGGGCCGGGCGACCTGGGCGTCCGCGACGGCTTCGAGCTGTACGACGCCCGGCTCCGGGCCTCCGGCGAGGTGGGCATCGTCTTCGACTACCACGTCCAGGCCGAGTGGGACGACGCCCGCGAGGAGCTGCGGCTGCTGGACGCCCGCCTCACCCTGCCGATCATCCCGGAGCTGGCGGTGGACCTGGGCCAGTTCAAGGCCCCCTTCGGCAAGGAGACGCTGAAGGGGAAGGGCGAGATCACCTTCGTCGAGCGGGCGCAGATCAGCCGCCTGGTGCCGCCGGGCCGGCAGGTGGGCGCCCAGCTCTCGGGCGAGACGCTGGACGGGCGTCTCACCTACCGGGCCGGCGTCTTCAACGGCAACGGCCGGACCGTCCGCAACGACGACGACGAGCTGCTCTGGGCCGGCCGGGTCCAGTTCAACAACTTGGGCGGCAGCGAGTTCTACGACGAGTTCGCCGTCGAGGTGGGGGCCAACGCGGCCTTCTCGAGCGACAGCGCCGTGAGCCTGGCGGGCGGCCTGCGGCGCCCGGTGGGGACCGCCCCCCTCTCGGGCGGGGCCGTCGACCTGGCCCGCTTCTCGGGCGACCGGACCCTCTACGGCGGCGATCTCCGGCTGGGCTGGCAGAGCTTCTTCCTGCGGGGCGAGTACCTGCGCGGCGAGCTGGAGCCCGACGCCGGGGCGCTGGCGTCCCCGGGCTCGGCCGTCCCCGGCGAGGAGCTCACCCTGGAGGGGGCCTACCTGGAGGCCGGCTACAGCTACCTGGGCGCCATCGAGGCGGTGGCCCGCTGGGACGCCGTGGGCGACGGGATCCGGACCGTGGGCGGCCGGCCGGTGAACCCGGGGGACCCGACGGCCGGCGCGGACTTCCTGGTCTTCGGGCTCAACCTCTATCCCGGCTACCACGCGAAGGTGGGCCTCCAGTACGCCGTCGGCCTGGGCGGCACCGAGGTGGGGCCGGGCCTGTCGGACGGCGAGTTCGCCCTGATGGCGCAGCTCGACTTCTGAGGCGGGGCTTCGGGCCGCGCGGCCGGCGAGGGAAGCGGTCAGTCGGCCCCGGTCCCCTCTCCCTCCGCAGCCCCCGCGCCCCCCGCCTCGTCCCGGCCGCCGTGGCGCTGGATCGTGCCCCGGACCAGGTAGACCACGTCCTCGCCGATGTTGGTGGCCAGGTCGGCGATCCGCTCCAGGTTCTGGCTGATCAGGATCACCTGCAGGCAGGCCGAGACGTTCCGGTCCAGCATGTGGGTGAGCATCACCCGGAAGACCGACTCGTGGAGGTCGTCCACGCGGTCGTCGCGCTGCATCACTTCCTCGGCTTCTTCGGCGCTCCGGTGGACGAAGGCGTCCAGGGCGTCCCGGAGCATCCCGCGGGAGGTGCGGCTCATCTCCTCCAGCTCCGGCGGAATCGGGGGGAACTCGCCGGCCCGGCGCAGACGGTCCACGGCGTTGGCGATGTTCACCGCGTGGTCGCCGATCCGCTCCAGGTCGTTGTTGATCTTGAGGATGGTGACGATCATCCGGAGATCGCCAGCCATGGGCTGATGGAGGGCCAGCAGCTCGATGCCCTTCTCCTCGATGGCCACCTCCGCCTCGTCGATGGCCTCGTCGCGCCGGATGATTTCCTCCGGATCCTCCTCCCGCGATCCGGTGGCCAGCAGGACGGCGGCCTCCATCTGCCGCTCCACCCGGTGGGACATGTCCAGGAGGTCCTGCTTCAGCTCGTCCAGCCGCTCGTCGAAGTGTTTCTGGGGCATCAGCCGAACCGTCCCGTGATGTACTGCTCGGTGCGCTTCTCCCCGGGATTGGTGAAGAGCCGGTCCGTGTCCCCGTACTCGACGAGCTCGCCCATGTACAGGAACGCCGTGTAGTCGCTGACCCGGGCGGCCTGCTGCATGTTGTGGGTCACGATGACGATGGTGTACTCCTGCTTCAGGTCGGCGATGAGGTCCTCGATCCGGCCGGTGGCGATGGGGTCCAGCGCGCTGGCCGGCTCGTCCATCAGCAGGACCTCCGGCTCCACGGCCAGGGCCCGGGCGATGCAGAGGCGCTGCTGCTGGCCGCCCGACAGGTCGAGGGCGCTCTCGCCCAGCCGGTCCTTCACCTCGTCCCACAGGGCCGAGTGGCGGAGGGCCCACTCCACCTTCTCCTCGACGTCGCCCCGGTAGCCGTTCACCCGGAGGCCGAAGGCGACGTTCTCGTAGATCGACTTCGGGAACGGGTTGGGCTTTTGGAAGACCATCCCGATCCGTCGGCGGACCTCCACCGGGTCCACGTCGGGCTCGTAGAGGTTCCGGCCCTGGAAGACCACCCGGCCCGTGACCTCGGCCGCCGGGATGAGGTCGTTCATCCGGTTGAAGCACCGCAGGAGGGTGCTCTTCCCGCAGCCGGAGGGGCCGATGAAGGCCACCACGCGGTTCCGGGGGATCTCCAGCGAGACGTCCTGCACCGCCGGCTCGCCTCCGTAGGCCACCCCCAGGTCCTCGGTCTCCAGGGCCGTCTCCAGCTCCTCGAGGCTCCGCTCCCCGGGGGCGTCCCGGTCGGCGAGCTGCTCGACGGCCGGCCCCACGGCGCGCTCGGCGGGCGAGAGGTCGTCGCCGCCGTCCGTCTCGTCGCCGACCGGGCCGCCGGCTCCGGGCGGAGGGGCGGCGTCGCCGTCCTCCCGGGCTGCCGGCCCGGACGATCCGTCCTCGGGGGCTTCCGGGCTCTCCATGGAACCGGGCGCTCGCTCCTCGGGTCGGGGGTTCGGGTCGGCGGTCACGGTCTACATCTCCACACGATAGCGGTTCCTGAGCCAGATCGCCGCCGCGTTCATCGTCAGCAGGAGGACGAGCAGCACGACGATGGCGGCCGCGGCCAGGTCGTGGAACTCGGCCTGGGGGCGCTTGGCCCAGCTGAAGATCTGGATCGGCAGCACCGTGTAGTCGCTCATCGGGCCGGAGGGCGGGAAGGCCGCGAAGGTGGCCGCCCCCACCATGATCAGCGGGGCCGTCTCGCCGATGGCCCGCGAGAGGGACAGGATCGTGCCGGTGAGGATGCCCGGGAGGGCGGCCGGCAGCACCTGGCCCCGGATCGTCTGCCAGCGGGTCGCGCCCAGCCCGTAGGAGGCATGGCGCAGCGAGTCGGGCACCGACCGGATGGCCTCCTGGGAGGAAATGATCACCACCGGGAGGATCAGCAGGGACAGGGTGAGCGCCCCGGAGAGGACGCTGTTGCCCAGCGCGGCGTAGCGGACGAACACGGCCAGGCCCAGGATCCCGTACACGATCGAGGGGACCCCGGCCAGGTTGGCGATGTTGGCCTGCAGGAGGCGGTTGAGGCGGTTGTCGGGGGCGTACTCCTCCAGGTACACCGCCGCGCCCACGCCCAGCGGGAAGGTGATCACGGCCACCAGCCCCATCATCCAGAGCGTCCCCAGGACGGCCGACTTCACTCCGGCGCGGGAGGGGACGCGGGAGGGATAGCTGGTGAGGAACTCGGCCGAGAGCCAGCTCAGCCCGTCGACGGTGACGTCCACGAGCAGGACGGCCAGCACCGCGACGCTGGCCCAGACCGCCACCCGGCAGCTCCAGGCGAAGATCCGGCCGATCCGGCGACGCGTCTCGCGTCGGGGCTCGAAGCGGGGGCCCTCCCCTCCGCCGGTCGGCGACGCGGGCACCCGACCCTCCGCGCTCATTCGTACACCTCCCGGAACCGCCGGGTGATCCGCTGGCTGACCAGGTTCATAGTCAGCGTCATCAGGAAGAGCAGCAGCCCCACGGCGAAGATGCTCCGGTAGACCACCCCGCCCTGGGGCACGTCCCCGGTGGCCACCTGCACGATGTAGGCGGTCATCGTCTGGATGCTCTCCAGGAAGCTGGCCGTCATCTTCGGCGTGGCGCCGGCGGCCAGCGTCACGGCCATCGTCTCGCCGATGGCCCGGGAGACGGCCAGGATGAAGGAGGCCACGATGCCCGACAGCGCCGACGGCACCGCCACCTTCGTCGAGACCTCGAACCGGGTGGCGCCGAGCCCGTAGGCCGCCTGCCGCAGGCTGTCCGGCACCGCGCTGAGCGCGTCCTCCGACAGCGAGGAGACCATCGGCAGGATCATCACCCCGACCACGACGGACGCGCTGGCGGCGTTGTAGAAGGAGGTCTCGGGCAGGAAGGTCCGGAGGATCGGGGTGATGAAGGTCAGCGCGAAGTAGCCGTACACCACCGTGGGGATGCCGGCCAGGATCTCCAGCGCCGGCTTCACCCACTTCCGGACCCGCTCGTCGGCGTACTCGCTCAGGTAGATGGCCGTGGCCAGCCCCGTCGGCAGGGCGAGGACCGCCGCCCCCACGGCCACGATCAGGGTGCCGTTGACCAGGGGGAGGACGCCGAACGACTTGTCGGCGAACAGCGCCGTCCACTCGGTCCCGGTGAGGAACTCCACCACCGGCACCTCGCCGAAGAAGCCCAGCGACTCCCGCACCAGCACCACCACGATCCCCACGGTGGTGAGGACCGAGATCAGCCCGCACAGGAAGAGGAGGGCTCCGACCAGCCGCTCCTTCCAGGCCCGGGTGGGACGGCCGGCCAGGGCCCCGGCCGGGGCTCCGGCGGGGCCGTCGGCGTCCGCGCCGCTAGCCACGGTCCCGGGCTCGCGGGGGAGGCGGCCCCGCCGTCACGCGCCGCCCGCGTCGGCCGTCCCGCCCGCGGAGCCGCCGTCGGCGCCGTCGTCCCCCGCGTCGGGTCCGGCGGTCCCGGCGTCCGCGCCGCCGCCCAGCTCCGCCTTGATGCTGTCGTAGCGGGCCCGGGGGAAGGCGACGTAGCCGACCTCGGGGACGAGCTGGCGGGCGTTGTCCAGGTAGAAGTCCACGAACTCGCGGACCACGCGCTCGTTCCGGTAGGAGGAGCGCTTGACGTAGATGTAGAGCGGCCGGGAGAGGGGCCGGTAGTCGCCCGACTCGACGTTCTGGCGGGTGGGCTCGACGCAGCCGTCGCCGGCGTCCATGGCCAGCTCCTTCACGCGGTCCTGGTTCTCGACGTAGTAGGCGAACCCGAAGTAGCCCATGGCGCCGACGTTGTTGCCGACCCCCATGAGGATGACGTTGTCGTCCTCGCTGGAGGAGTAGTCGGTGCGGCTGGCGTCCTCCTCGCCCATGATCGCCTCGGTGAAGTAGTCGAAGGTGCCCGAGGCGGTGCCGGGCCCGAAGAGCGACAGCTCCCGGTCGGGCCAGCCCTCGCGGACGTCGCTCCACCGCTCCACCGTGCTGTTCGGGCGCCAGGTCTTCTCGAGCTCGTCCGTGGTGACGCACTGCGCCCAGTCGTTCTCGGGATGGGCGACGACGGTGAGCCCGTCGAGGGCCACCGGCACCTCGACGAAGTCGATGCCGTTCGCCGAGCAGGCCTCGACCTCGCTCTCCTTGATGGGCCGGGAGGCGTCGCTGATGTCGGTCTCGCCCCGGCAGAACTTCTCGAAGCCGCCGCCCGTGCCCGAGACGTTCACGGTCACCCGGGTGCCCGGCCGGGCCCGCATGAACTCCTCGGCCATGGCCTCGGTGACCGGGAAGACGGTGCTGGACCCGTCCACGGCGATCTCTCCGGAGAGGCCGTCGTCGGTGCCGCCCCCTTCGCCACCGCAGCCGGCGGCCAGCAGGAGGCAGGCGGCCAGAACCGGGGTCGCCCTGGCGAGAACGGATTCCCTCGTGCTCGTGTGCGTGTTCATACAGGCTCCGTGTCGGGGTGTCAGAAGTAGACCTGGAACTGGACCTTGAACGAGTCCACCGCGTCGGTGCCCTCGTCGGCGAACGTGGCGAAGTCCCAGTTGAGCTGCAGCTTGTTCCGACCGTGGAAGTAGACGTTCACGCCCGGCGTGAGGGCCCAGTTCTCGTCGTCGGCCACGTCGGTGTTCGGCTCGGCCCGCGTGACCCGGAAGACGGGCTCGACGGCCTCCAGGCGGTCGGTGCCCGGCACGGCGAAGCGCCAGGCGCCGATCACCTGCCAGGCCCGCATCCCGGCGTACCCGGCGTCCGCCGGCAGCGGCGCGTCGCCGGGCGACGCGCCGTCGGCCGTCTGCGTCGGGTTGTCGCCGAAGACCAGGCCGGCCTGGACGTGGGGCCCGGGCTCGTAGCCGCCCAGCTCGGCCCAGACCTGATAGTCGGCGTAGTAGTCGGCGGCCAGCCGGGTGCCGGGCCGGTCCCCCGGGTCCCGCACCTCCCGGTCGGTCCAGGCGCCGGCCGCCGAGACCGCCAGCGGCAGGTCGCCGGTCGCGAGGCGGTAGGTGAGCCGGCCCACGAGCTGCTTGTCGCCGTTCGTGTCGTCGTTCTCCTCCACCGGCTCGCCGTTGAAGACGGCGGCGTGGTAGTCCAGCCGGCCGTCGGCGACGGTGCCGAAGAGCATCGCGCCGACGTCGTAGGAGCCCAGGCCGAAGCCGTCGACGAACTCGCTCAGCGACCCCGCCCGCAGGCCGGGCACGCCGGGGACGTCCACGTCCCGCTCGATCGTCAGGAGCTGGGAGGAGCTCACCAGGTTGAAGCCGTCGAACGGCCGCTTGAACTGGCCGACCTGCAGCTTCGCGCCCTCGCCGAAGGTCAGCCGGCCGTAGACGTCGCGCATCTCCACGCCGTCCAGCCCCCCGTAGTCGGGCTCGACCTTCGCGGCGATGAAGTCGTTGATCTCCACGAAGGCCGACAGCCGGACCCGTCGGGTGAAGAGGTCGACGGACGGGACCTGCTCGGTGCACGGCGAGGCGTCCCCGAACGGGACGCTCGAGCAGGAGCTGGTGGCCGCCTGGACCTGCACCCGGCCCGAGAGGTCGACCTCCACCGCGCTGGCGTCCAGGGTCACCTCCTGGGCGCGGGCCTCCCCGGCGCCGGCCGCGAGCAGCAGCAGCGCCGCGAGCGTCGGGGCCGTCCATCGCACGAGGGATCGCATCGATCGCCGCCCTTCCTCGAAGTCGAGTGGCGTGGTCGGGGGGTGGCGCCGTCGGCCGGCCGGAGCGGAGGTCCGACCGGGACGCCGCACCGCACCCGACGAAGATGCGCCGGCCGTGCGAGGCTCCGGTAACGCGCGTGTAACGGCCATGTAAAACAGCGGGGATCGCCGGGGCGTCCGGGCCGGCGCCGGCGGGCCGCGAGCCGAGGTTCGTCGCTCGGGTGCGCCTCCCGTCCGCCGGGCCCGACCGCGGACGGGCCCCGTGATCCGTCTCGTGACCATCCTACCGGCCCGGGATCACGGCCCCGCCACGGCGGCGTAACGATCGGGAAACGGTCGCCGGCGGGGCGTCGTTCGCCGGCGAGGAGCCCGACGCGGGCGTCCCTTCAGGCCGACGGGAGGGTGAACCGGACGGTCGTCCCCTCCCCGACTTCGCTCTCCACGCCCACCTCGCCGCCGTGGGCGGCCACCAGGTGCTTCACGATGGACAGCCCCAGCCCGGTCCCGCCCTCGGCCCGGGAGCGGCCCGCGTCGACGCGGTAGAAGCGCTCGAAGAGCCGCTCGCGGTGCGCCTCGGGGATGCCGGGGCCCTGGTCGGAGACTTCCACCCGGACGGGGCCGTCGCCTCCGGCGGTCCGGCACCGGACCCGGACCGCGGTGCCCTCGGGCGCGTAGCGGGCGGCGTTGTCCAGCAGGTTGGAGAGGATCTGGCGGAGCGCCTCGGGATCGGCGCGTACGGCGGTCTCCCCGCCCTCCACCTCCAGCTCCGCCGCCCCGGTCCGCCCCGGCTCCAGGTCGCGCCAGGCGGCCCGGGCGACGGGGCCCACCCGGACGGCCTCGGGCTCGGGCTCCCACGCGCCGGCCTCGATCCGGGAGAGGTCCAGCAGCTCGTCCACGAGCCGACGCATGCGGCGGCCGTTCTCCAGGATCCGCTCGGAGAACTCCGCCACCTGCTCCCGGGGCAGGTCCGGGTCGGTCAGGGGCTCGGCGTAGCCGATGACGCTGGTCAGGGGCGTCTTCAGCTCGTGGGAGACGTTGGCGACGAAGTCCCGGCGCACGCCCTCCAGGCGCCGGAGCCGGGTGAGGTCCCGGAGCACGACGACGGCCCCGTCGCCGTGGGGCCGGACCGAGACCAGGGCCGTCCGCTCGCCGAGCTGGACCTCCCGCGCGGCGGGCTCGCCGCCCACGCCGGCCTCGAGGGCGTCGGTCACCTCGGGGTCGCGAAAGAGCGAGTCCAGCCGCTCCCCCTCCACCTCGCGGCGTCCCACCCAGTCGCGGAAGGCCGCGTTCGCCCGCCGGACCTGCCCCCCGCCGTCGACCACCGCCAGACCCTCGTCCAGGCGGTCGAAGACGTCGGCCAGCTCCTCCTCCCGGCGGCGCTCGCGCTCGGCCTCCTCGAGCCGGTCGGCGAGCCGGTCCAGGGCCCGGGCCATCTCCCCCGCCTCCCCGCCGCCCGGCTCCCGGTGGCGGAGGGAGAGCTCCCCGTCGGCCACCGCCTCGGCGTCCTCCCGCAGCCGGCGGAAGGGGGCCGCGGCGAAGCGCTCCAGGGGCCCGGACAGGACCAGCAGGAGCAGGAAGATCCCCGCCCCGGTCGCCGCCGCGGCCCGGCCCACCCGATCGGCGGGGGCCGTGGCCCGCTCCAGGGGCGTCGCCACCCGGACGACCCCGTCGGGGTGGGGGACGGCCACGTAGAGGTAGGCCACGGCCAGCGTCTCGCTGACCCGGCTGGCCCGGCCCTCCCGCCCCCGGAGGGCCGCGGCGACCTCGGGTCGATCCGCCTGGCTCTCCATCCCCGCGATCTGCCCGCCGGGGACCTCCGAGTCGCCCAGTACCGTCCCGTCCGGTCCGATCAGGGTGACCCGCATCCCCCCGTCCCGGCCCAGCCGGTCGGCGGCGGGGTCGTCCAGCGTGTCGCCCTCGAGCGCCGTCGAGGCCGCCCGGGCGCCGGCCTCCAGCGAGGCGGCGGCCCGGTCGACCAGCAGGGGCTGGAGCCGGGCCTGGCTCCACCAGGAGAGGCCCGCCGCGGGGACCAGCGCGGCCGCCGCGGCCAGGAGCAGGATCCGGCGCCGGAAGGTCAACGGAAGGGGGCCGGGGGCGCCGGGCTCAGCCCGACCCCGGGCGGTCGGCGGCCCGGAAGCGGTAGCCGAAGCCCCGCACGGTCTCCACCAGCTCTCCGGCCTCTCCCAGCTTGGAGCGGAGGCGGGCCACGTGCATGTCCACGGTCCGCGTCTCGATGTCGGCCTCGGTGTCCCAGGCCGCCCTGAGCAGCTCCCGGCGCGACTGGACCCGGCCCCGACGCTCCATCAGCACCGTCAGCAGCCGGTACTCCAGCGGCGTCAGGTCCAGCTCCCGGCCGCCCACGGTGACCCGGTGCCCGTCGCGGTCCACCTCCACCGGCCCCGCGGCGAGCGTCCGCCGTCGCGCCACCGGCTCCGAGGTGGCGCGACGGAGGAGCGCCTCGACCCGGAGCACCAGCTCCCGGGCGCTGAACGGCTTGGTCACGTAGTCGTCGGCCCCGTGCTCGAAGCCCCGGATGCGCTCCTCCTCCTCCTTCCGGGCCGTGAGCAGCAGCACGGGGATCTCCCGGGTGTCCTCGTCCTCCCGGAGGGTCTTCAGGACCTCGTAGCCGTCGACGTCGGGGAGCATCAGGTCCAGGACGACGGCGTCGGGCCGCTCGTCGCGGGCGGTGGAGATGGCGGACTGCCCGTTCACCGCCGTGCTGACGCGGTAGCCCTCGTTGCTGAACTGGTAGACGAGGAGGCTCAGGATGTCGGGCTCGTCGTCGACGACGAGGATGCGCTCGCCTGACATGGAGGCCTCGGCTGGGGTCACCGGCCCGCGGCGGACGGTGGGAGACGCACGCGATCAAAATAGACGGGCCGGGGCCGGGAGCCAACCGCCGGGCGGCCTTCCCGGGAACCCTGGACCCGGCGCCGCCGGTTCGGAAGGTTGACGGCGGGGGCGGCGTCCGGCCGCCCGAACTTCGCCGGAGCTCCAGGAGGGTCCTCGATCCCATGATCGACGGCGTCCCGTTGCCGGCCCTGGCCTACCTGGCCGTGCTGGCCCTGATCGCGCCCTTCGGCCTCCACCGCCTCTGGCTGGTGTGGCTGCGGCTCCGGCCCGGCGGCGGGGGATCGGGGCGGCACGAGGGCGCGGAGGTTTTGGACGGAGACGAGCTCCCCGTGGTCACGGTCCAGCTCCCGGTCTACGACGAGGCGGCCGTGGTCGAGCGGGCCGTCGACGCCGCCTGCCGGCTGGACTGGCCCCGGGACCGGTTGGAGATCCAGGTCCTGGACGACTCCGACGACGAGACGACCCGGCTGGCCGCCCGGCGGGTCGCCCGCTGGCGGGCCCGCGGCGTGGACGTCCGTCACCTCCGTCGGGGGAGCCGGGAGGGCTACAAGGCCGGGGCGCTGGCCCACGGGGTCGAGCGGGCGCGCGGCGACTTCTTCCTGGTGCTGGACGCCGACTTCGTCCCGCCGCCCGACCTCCTCCGGCGGCTCCTCCCCTCCTTCCGGGACCCCGACGTCGGCTTCGTCCAGGCCGCCTGGGACCACCTCAACGAGGACGACGGCTGGCTGACCCTGGGCCAGGCGACCCTGCTGGACGCCCACTTCGCCGTCGAGCACGCCGCCCGCCACCGGGCCGGGCTCTTCTTCAACTTCAACGGCACCGCGGGCGTGTGGCGGCGGTCGTGCCTGGAGGACGCGGGCGGCTGGAGCGGCGCCACCCTGACCGAGGACCTGGAGCTGAGCTACCGGGCCCAGGCGGCCGGCTGGCGGGGCGTCTACCGGGACGACGTCCGGGTGCCGGCCGAGCTGCCGGAGGAGCTGGCGTCGCTGGAGGTCCAGCAGGAGCGGTGGGCGCGGGGCGGCCTGCAGACGGCCCGGCGGGTCCTGCCCGGCCTCTGGCGCTCCGGGCTCCCGCTCCGGGTCCGGCTCGAGGCGACGGCCCACCTGGCCGGCCACCTGATCCATCCGCTGACCCTCCTGCTGGCGGCGGCGCTGGCGTGGCCGGGTCGGCTGGG
The DNA here is from genome assembly GCA_964546375.1 of uncultured Gemmatimonadota bacterium. Taxonomy (GTDB): domain Bacteria; phylum Gemmatimonadota; class Gemmatimonadetes; order Palauibacterales; family Palauibacteraceae; genus CAYVFM01. Next base: position 5,899 of record CAZJJO010000035.1, on the reverse strand, counting down.
CGGCGCGGCGGCGCTGGTGCCCGACGCCGCGCACCTGGCGGCCCTGGCCCTGGCGGTCGTCCCCTTCCTCCTCTACTACGGGACGGCGGTGGCCCTGCGGGGCAAGGGCCGGGAGAGGGGTGCCGCCCGGGTCCTGTCGGCGGTGGGCCTGGGCATCGGCCTGGCGCCGCCCCTGGCCCTGGCCGGCCTGCGGGGGCTGACGGACCGCCGCGGGGGGGTCTTCCGGCGTACGCCCAAGACCGGCGCGGGGCTCGGCCGGCGGTGGCTCCGCTACCTGCCGGACTCACGCCCCGGCCGGACCGCCGTCCGCCTCGTCCTGGGCGGGGCGCTGGCGGTCGCGGCCGTCCGGCTGGGCGCGGCCGGGCTGGCCGGCGGGGTGCCCTTCACGCTGCTCTTCGCCGCCGCCTTCCTGGCCACCGGCCTGGCCGGGGTCCCCGGCCCCTGGTCGGTGGAGGAGGCCGAGGGCGTCGGCCGCCAGGAGGGCGATCACCGGGACGTGGACGGCGGCCGCCAGCGCCGGCGGGTGGGGCCAGACGCCGGTGGCCCGGAAGACGTCGAGGCCGGCGTAGGCCAGGAAGACGGCGGCCGTCCACCAGACCCACGGCCGACGCCGCTCGAGCGCCGCGAAGGGCAGCACCCAGAGCAGGTACCAGGGGTGGACGGTGGGCGAGAGCAGGAGCGCGGCGCCGGCGGTCCGGAGGAGCGTCCGTTCCAGGCGCCAGCGGCGCGCGGCGGCCGCCAGGGCGACCGCCGCCGGCACGGCCGCCGCGATCCACCGGGCGGCGCCGTCGCCGACAGCGCCGGCCAGCAGGGGGAAGAGTCCGCCGTTGAAGGCCCAGCGGCCCGCGTACTCGCCCAGTCCGGCGAAGAGGGCGGCCCCGGCGCCTGAGTAGGGCAGGTAGGCCAGCAGCGGTACCGCCACGGCCAGGGCGGCGGCCGCCGCGCCCCGGCGGCGGGCCAGGGCCGGGACGGCGGCCAGCGGGGCGAGCTTCACCGAGGCCCCCAGGCCCAGCAGCGCGCCGGCGACCGGCCCCCGGAGGCCCCCGGCGCGGCGATCGGACCCGGCGCGGTCGGGGGGCGGACCGCCCCCGGGTGACCGCGGGCCGCCGGCCACGGCGACGGCGGCCATCACGGGCAGGAGGGCGAGCGGCTCCAGGTGGCCGCTCCAGGCGACCTCGACCAGCACCAGCGGCGAGCCGAGCCACAGCCAGAGGGGGACGGCCGAGCGGTCCCCCCGCCGCCGGGCCGTCCGGTCGATCAGCCAGGCCACGCCCAGGTCGGCGGCCGTCCAGACGGCCTTGAACAGGAGCACCGAGGGACCGAGGAGGGCGAGCAGGTGGAAGACGAGCTGGGCCCCGGGCGGGTAGATCGTCGGGACCGACGGGTGGTTGATCCGCGAGCGCCAGGCCGTGGCCAGCCCGTCCAGGGCCCCGGCGCCGGGCGGGTGCAGGAACGGGTTCACCCCCTGGCTGGCCACCCAGCCGTCCCACAGGTAGCGCCACAGGTCGTCCGAGAAGTGGGGCAGCACCGGGAGCAGGGCCAGCCGAATTCCGACGGCGCCGACCCAGAGCAGGACCCGCTCGCCCCGGTCCGCCGACCCGCCGCGGGCCAGCCGCCGCCAGACGAGCAGGTGGCCGGCCCAGGCGGCTCCCCACAGCGCCAGGGCGGGGATCGGCGTGTCGGCCGCCCCGGGCAGGTGGCCCAGGGCGACGAGGGCCCCGGCCTCCAGGGCCAGGGCGGCGGCCAGGCGCCTCACGGGCGGACGGGGCCGGAGGAGGCCCGGGGAGGGGGACCGGAGGGAGCCGGGCGGTCGGCGCCGCCGGGACATCCGGGGGCGGCGGAGGGTCGGCGGTGACGGAGCCCCGGGCGGCGGTCCTGGTGCCGGCCCGCGACGAGGAGGAGGCCCTCCCCGGGCTGATGGAGGCCCTGCCTCCCGACCGGGTGGAGCGCGTCCTGGTGGTGGACAACGGCTCGCGCGACGGGACCGCCCGGGTCGCCCGCGACGCCGGGGCGGAGGTGGTCGCCGAGCCGGAGGGGGGCTACGGACGCGCCTGCCGCCGGGGGCTCGAGGCGCTGGCGGCGCTCGGGCGGCCGCCGGAGCTGGTGGCCGTGGTCGACGCCGACGACCCGTCCGCGGCCCGCCGGCTGGGACGTCTGCTCGAGCCGCTGGTCCGCGGCCGGGCCGACCTGGTCCGGGGACGGCGCCGGCCGGCGGCCCCGGGCGAGAGGGTCCCCTTCCACGCCGCCCTGGGCAACCGGATCGTCTCGGCCGCGCTGCGGGGGCTGTGGGCGGCCCCGGTCCGGGACGTGGGCCCGTTCCGGGCGGCCCGGCTGGCGGACCTCCGGTCCCTGGGGCTGGACGATCCCGACTACGGCTGGAACGTGCAGATGGACGTCCGCGCCCTCCGGGCCGGATGGCGGCTGGCGGAGGTCCCGGTGCCCCATCGCCGTCGCCGGGCCGGCCGCTCGAAGATCTCGGGCACGGTCTTCGGCTCGCTGCGGGCGGCCGCGGGCATGCTGGGGGCCCTGGCCCGCGAGGCGCTGGCCCCGCCGGGGGGTCCGTCCGCCGGCTGAGGGGCGGCGGCTCAGTCCCGGACCGAGGCCAGGAACTGCTCCAGCATGTTGTCGGACAGCTCCTCGGCCCGCCGCACGACCTCCTCCTCGGTCTCCTCCACCAGGATCGGCGCGGTGAGCAGGTGATCGTCGTTCCGCCGGAAGGCGAGCCGGCCCCGGAACAGCTCCCGCGAGGCCTTCTCCACCGCCAGGTGGACCTCCCAGGTGCGTCCCTCGGACTCGACCTGGCCGAGCTCCTGGCGCCGGGAGGCGCTCTCCCAGATCCGGAGCTGAGACTCCCCGTCCCGGTCGTCTTCGGTCACGCCTCGTCCTCCTCCTCGTCGGTCCCGGCCCCGGACGGGGGGCCTTCGGCCAGGGCCTCGTCGTCCGCCGTCTCCCAGAGGCCCATCAGGTAGGGCTCGTAGCGCCCGGGGTCCTCGCGGTACTCGCGGGCCCAGGTCTCGAAGTCCGGCAGGGGAACGCTCCGCCGCAGCTTCTCGGTCGCGAGCTTCACCATCTCGTCGAAGGCCAGCTCGGCCACGTTGAGGCGGCCCTGCCGGGCGGCCTCCTCCACCAGGTCGTAGATCCGCTCCTCGGAGAGGGAAAGGAAGACCTCGGAGAGCCGGGCCGAGCAGTAGTCCAGGTACTTGGCCCGCAGGACGGACTCGTCCTCCCCCTCCGGGGGGGGCGCCTCGGTGCCGTCCTGGTCCGCCGAGCGGTTCTGCACAGCGCGGTCCCGGGGCGAAGGTTGGAGCGTGGTCGCCGGCGGAGGGCCGCCGGGCGTCGGGGGACCGATGATGAGGTCCGGGGCGGCCGGGCCGCCGGTCGTCGGGTGCGACCTGCCAAAGCCTATGTAGCCCGGCTGACGCGGGGTGTCAAGAAGTCCGCACCCGGCCGCGCGGGCCTGATCGGGCCCGGCGGCCGGCTCGGGTCGACGGCGCTCAGGGCGCTCCCGGCGCCTCCTGCTCCCGTGCGCCGCTCTTCAGCTCTTCGAACATCGCCCGCCGGGTGAGGCCGTATCGGATCACCTTCTGGAGGAAGTTCGGGTCGTGCTGCTGGAGCTCCTCCACGTCCTCCGCCAGCCCCTCGGGCAGATGGAGGACGACTTCGACAGGACGGGTGTCCCACATGGAAGGGGTCCTCTCCTCGAAAAGTGTACGAATTCGGAGCGAGACGAGGCCTGGCCTCGGGCAGGTCCGCCCTCGGGACGGAAGGCGTGGCCCTCGACCGGCGCGGGCCCACCTTAGGAACCGCGCCCGGGTGCGGCAAGGGAGGGAGGGCGGCTTCTCCACAGGCGCGTGACGGGACAAACTCAAGTTTGACAGTGACTTGACGAAAATGTGGAAAACCGGCTTCTCCGCGTGGATTCTCGTGTGCAGAAGTGTGGAGAGCGAGAGCGGCGGGCTCGAAATCCTGCCGCGGCCGGCATTTTCGTCCCCGCCGGCGCTGAGAACGCCGTGACCGATCGCGGCGATTTTTAAAAAATCCCCGATCCGTCGCCCCTCCCGATCACGGCCCGGCGGACGGAACCGACGCGGGCTCGTGGTCGACTCGCGACCCGACCGTTACGGCCGCGTTACGGCGATCATACCCCCCCGTCATTCACCCCCGGTACCATTCACGCGAGTCGGGACGCCCCGTCCGGGGCGAGCCCTCCGTGAACGACGGAGCTCCGGCCGCGCCGGCTCCGGAGCACCGAACCCGGAACGAAGCGAGCAACCGATGAATCGAGACGACGTCCGAAGGTCCCTCCCCTCGACGGCGGCCCTCCTGGCGGCGGCCCTCTTCCTCGCCTCCCCCCTGGCGGCCCAGGACGCCGATTCGCCCGGCCGTCTCGAGGGGCGGATCGTCGCCGCGGACGACGCCTCGGCGGTCCAGACGGCGCAGGTGGAGCTGGCGGGCACCGAGCTCGGGGCGCTGACCGACATGGACGGACGCTACTTCCTCCGCGCCGTGCCGCCCGGCACCTACGACCTGCGGGTCCGGGCGCTCGGCTACGCGACGAAGACGGTCACGGGCGTGACCGTGGACCCCGGCGAGACGGTGACGCTGAACGTCTCCCTGGAGACCGAGGCGGTCGCGGTGGACGAGCTGACGGTCTCGGTGGAGCGGGCGCGGAGCAGCGCGGCCGCCCTGCTGAACGAGCAGCGGGTGGCCACGGCGGTGACGGACGCGGTGGGCGCCGACGAGATCTCCCGATCGCCCGACTCCGACGCCGCCGAGGCCGCGCGCCGGATGACCGGCGTCACGGTGTCGGAGGACAAGTTCGTCTTCATCCGGGGCCTGGGCGAGCGCTACAGCCAGACGGAGCTCAACGGCTCCCCGCTCCCGAGCCCCCAGCCCGAGAAGTCCGTGGTCCCCCTGGATCTCTTCCCCGCGGGCTTCATCGAGAGCATCACGACCCGGAAGACCTACACCCCCGACCAGAGCGGCGACTTCTCGGGGGGGACCGTCCAGATCGAGACGAAGGAGTTCCCGGACTACTTCACCTTCAGGATGTCGGTGGGCAGCAGCGTCAACTCGCGGAGCCAGTTCGCCGACGGCTTCCTGAGCTACGCCGGCGGCGGGCTCGACTTCCTCGGCATCGACGACGGCTCGCGGGACCTGCCCGCCGACCTGGTGGGCGAGATCGGCGGGCTGGACGGCCGACGGCTCCCCTCGGATCCGGCGGCCCGAGAGCGGCTGGGGGAGTCGTTCCTCGGGACGCCGCTCTCGCGCTTCACGCCCGAACAGGGAACGACGCCGGCGAACCTCGACTTCGGCTTCTCGGTGGGCGACCGGACGGACCTCTTCGGCCAGACCTTCGGCTACTTCGTCGCCGGCAGCTACTCCAACGAATACACGTTTCGGGACGACGAGGTGGAGCGGAAGTGGCGCTCCACCGACTTCGACCCGTCGATCCCGGCCGAGCGCCGCGACGCCGCCAACGTCGACTACGACTTCGTCCGGGGCATGCAGAACGTGGAGTGGGGCGGGATCGCCAACTTCCACCTCCAGTTCTCCCCCTCCCATCAGCTCAGCCTGAAGACCCTGTACAACCGGAACGCCGAGGACGAGGCCCGCCGCTACCGGGGAGCGAACCGGGAGGACCTGACCGGGATCCTCCGCTCGGAGCGGCTCCGCTTCATCTCGCGCGAGATGGCCTGGGGCCAGCTCGCCGGGAAGCACCAGCTCGGCGACCACCGGCTGGAGTGGCGGGTGGCGGGCGCCCGGGCCACCCGCGACGAGCCCGGTCTGCGGGAGACGATCTTCCGGCGGAGCTTCGCGGCCGACGAGGACGAGCCGTTCACCCTGGTCGACACCGGCGAGAGCGCCCGGTACCTGTTCACCGACCTCGCCGACGACG
>CAZJJO010000034.1:0-19130 GCA_964546375.1 uncultured Gemmatimonadota bacterium | reverse complement strand
ACGGCGCCGACGTCCGCCGGACCCGGGACGGCGCCGCCACGGGTCCCGCGGCGGTCGGGGAGGCGCCCCGATGACGGCCGCGGCGGACCTGCCGGGCCCCGTCTCGTCGGGGGAGCTGGCGCGGCGCGGGGACCTGCCCGACCCCCCCGGCCACGCCCACCTGCTGGGCGCCGGCGGCGCCGGCATGCGGGGGCTGGCCGTCCTGCTGGCGGCCGAGGGCTGGACGGTCTCCGGGTGCGACCGGGCGGAGGACGCCGAGGCCCCGGAGATCGAGCGGGCGGGGGGCGACGTCCGGATCGGCCACGACCCCGGCCACGTCGAGGGGGCGGACCTGGTGGTCCGGAGCTCGGCGGTGCCCGAGGAGCACCCGGAGCCGGCGGCGGCCCGCGAGGCCGGCACGCCCGTCCGGCGTCGGGCCCGGGTCCTGGGGGCCCTGCTCAACGACCGGGAGCTGGCCGCCGTCTCCGGCACCCACGGCAAGACCACCGTCACCGCCATGGCGGCGCTGGCGGCGCGGGCCGCCGGGCTGGACGCCGCCGGGGTGGTGGGCGGCGTGGTGCCCTCCTGGGAGGGCCACGCGGTGGCCGGATCCGGACCCGCCGTGGCCGAGGCGGACGAGTACGACGGCTCCTTCCTGGAGCTGGACCCCTCGCTGGCCGTGGTCACGGCGGTCGAGCCCGAGCACCTGGAGAGCTACGGCGGCCTGGAGGCCCTGGAGCGGGCGTTCCGCGTCTTCGCCGGCCGCGCCGCCGGCCGCCGGGGCGTGCTCTACTGCGCCGACGACCCGGGGGCCCGGGCCGTCGGCGAGGACGTCGGCGCGGCGGCCGGCTACGGCGTCTCCCCCGGCGCCGCCTATCGGATCCGGCGGGTCGGGGAGGGGCGGGCGCGGCTGGAGGCGCCGGAGGGCGCGGTGGAGACCGCCCTGGCGACGCCCGGCGACCACGACCTCCAGAACGCGGCCGGGGCCCTGGCCCTGGCGCTCCGCCTGGGCGCCGCGCCCGCCGACCTGGAGGACGCCCTGGCGGGCTTCACCGGGGTCGAGCGGCGGATGCAGGAGCTGGCCGACGCGGCCGGGACGGCCGTGGTGGACGACTACGCCCACCATCCCACCGAGGTGCGGGCGGCCCTGGCGGCGGCCCGGCGCGCCTATCCGGACCGCCGGCTGGTGGCGGTCTTCCAGCCGCACCTCTACAGCCGGACCCGGCGCTTCGCCGCCGAGTTCGCCGAGGCCCTGGCGGCGGCCGACGAGGCGGTGGTGCTGCCGATCTATCCGGCCCGCGAGGAGCCCCTCCCGGGCGTCGACGCCGACCTGGTGGCCGACGCGGGGCCGTCGCTCGAGCGGGCCGACGCGGAGGAGGCGCTGGCGCTGGTGCGGGCCGCGGCCCGGGCGGGTCCGACGGTGGCCCTCTTCCTCGGCGCCGGCGACGTGACCCGGCTCGCCCACCGGGCCGCCGGGGAGGTGTCCTCCCGTGCCGTGGGAGCGTGACGTGCCGCTGGCGCGGCTGACCCGGTACCGGATCGGCGGCCCGACGCCGCGGTTCGCCGAGCCGGCGGACCGGGGGGAGCTGCGGGCGCTGCTCGGGGAGCTGGACGGGGCCGGCCACCGGATGCTCGGCGGCGGCGCCAACGTCCTGGTGGCCGACCGGGGGGTCGAGGAGGCCGTGCTCCGGCTGGGCGAGGGCTTCGAGGAGCTGCGGCTGGAGGGCGACCGGATCCGGGCCGGGGCCGCGGCGACCCTGCCGGCGCTGGCCGGCCTGGCCCGGCGCCGGGGGATCCGGGGCTACGTCTTCCTGGAGGCCGTCCCCGGCACGGTCGGCGGCGGCCTGCGGATGAATGCCGGGACCTCGGAGGACTGGCTCTGGGAGCGGGTGGTGTGGGCCGAGGCCATGAAGCCCGGGGGCGAGGTGGTGCGCGTGACGCCCGAGGAGGCCGGCCCCCGCTACCGGGCGGTCGACGTGCCGGGCTCCTGGATCTTCCTCCGGGCGCGCCTGGAGGCGGAGGAGGGCGACGCCGAGGCGGTGGCCGAGCGGCACCACGCCTTCCGGCGCCGGAAGGTCGAGGCGCAGGTCTACGACGTCCGGTCGGTGGGGTCGATCTGGAAGAACCCCGGTCCCCCCCACGGGGCGGCCTGGGAGGTCGTGGACCGGGTGGGCATGCGAGGGGCCCGGCGGGGCGGGGCCCAGGTCTCGGAGAAGCACGCGAACTTCATCGTCAACCGGGGCGAGGCCAGCGCCGAGGACGTGCTCGAGCTGATGAAGGAGACCCGCCGCCGGGCCCGGGACGAGCTGGGGGTGGCCCTGGAGCCGGAGATCGAGCTGTGGGGCTTCGAGCCCGCCGAGCTCGAGGCCGTGGGGGCGGAGCCGTGAGCCGACGGACGCGGCGGAGGATCGTGGTGGTCTCGGTGGCGGCGGCGGTGGGGCTGAGCGCCCCGGTCTGGGCACCGCCCCTGCTGGCCCGCATGGACGCCTTCCGGGTGGAGACGGTCGGGGTGACCGGGGTCCGGTACTGCCCGCCCGAGGAGATCGTCCGGCGGGCGGACGTCGAGCCGGACGCCTCGGTGTGGGACGATCCGTCCCGGTGGGAGGCCCGGGTGCGGGAGCACCCGCTGGTCCGGGACGCCCGCGTCGTGCGGACGGGCCGGCACCGGCTGGAGATCCGGGTCACGGAGGTGGAGCCCGTGGCCCTGGCGGCCACGCCCGAGCTGGTGCCCCTGGACCGGGAGGGCCGGACGCTGCCGCTGGACCCGGCCGAGAGCCGCCTGGACCTGCCGATCCTGGGCGGGGAGGCGGAGGTCCGCGACGGACGGCTGGCGGAGGGGGAGGCCCGCCGCCTGCTGGACGTCCTGGTCCGCCTGCGGGAGGCCGAGCCCGGGTTCGTCGGTCAGGCCTCGGAGTTCCGGGCGCTGGAGCACGGCGGCGTGGCCGTCTGGATGGGCGCCGACGCCGACGGCGCCCGCAAGGTCCTGCTGCCGGGGGACCGGCCGGTGCGGGCGCTGGGCCGCGTGGAGATGGCGCTCGGGGCGCACGACGGCGGCACCGTGGCCGCGGCCGACGCACGCTTCGACGGACAGGTCGTGCTGCAGCTCGAGGAGGTGGACGCGTGATCGGAGGGCCCCGGATCGTCACGGGCCTGGACGTGGGCTCGACGAAGACGTGTGCGGTCGTCCTCGAGGCCGGCGAGGCCGGGGAGGGCGGCCGCGAGCGGATCCTGGGCGTGGGCCTCTCGGACACCGAGGGGGTCCGCAGCGACGAGGTCACCGACCTCGAGGCCACCACGCGCTCGATCCGCGAGGCGGTGCGCGAGGCCGAGCTGATGGCGGGCCTGGAGGTGCGCGCCGTCTACGCCGGCGTGGCGGGCCGGCACGTGCGCCGGAGCGAGTCGTCCGGGGTCGTCGCCGTCTCGGGCGAGGAGATCTCCCGGGCCGACCTCGAACGGGTGCACGAGGTGGGGCGGGCGGTGGTGATCCCGCCGGACCGCGAGCTGCTCCACGCGGTGCCCCAGGAGTACCGGGTCGACGGCCGGGACGGCATCCAGGCCCCCGTGGGCATGGCCGGCACCCGGCTCGAGTCGGAGGTCTGCCTGATCACCGCCGCCTCCTCGGCCTGCCGGGACCTGCGCCGGGCGGTGGACCGCGCCGGCTACGCCGTCGAGGAGCTGGTCCTGGAGTCGATGGCCGGCGGGATGGCGGTGCTGCGCGAGCGCGAGCGCCAGGCGGGGGTGGCGCTGGTCGAGGTCGGCGGCGCCTCCACCGACGTCGTGGTCTTCGTGGACGACGAGCTCCGGCGGCTGAGCTCGCTGCGCTGGGGGGGCGCCACCGTGACCAGCGACATCGTCAAGGGGCTGGGGGTCCCGATGGACGAGGCCGAGCGGCTCAAGCGCGAGCACGGCGCCGCCCGCGGCGACGAGGTGGACCCGGAGCGCCGGCTGGAGGTCGAGGGGCCCTCGCCCGGGACCCGCCGCACCGTCCCGCGCGAGCTGCTGGTGCACATCATCGAGCAGCGGCTCGACGAGGTCTTCGGCCTGGTCTACGACGACCTGGCCGGGTCCGGCCTGCTGGACGAGCTGGGAGCCGGCCTGGTGCTGTCGGGGGGCGGGAGCGCCCTGCCGGGCACCGTGGAGCTGGCCCGCGACGTCTTCAACCTGCCGGTCCGCCTGGGCGACCCCGGGGCGGACCTGGCGGGCTTCGCCGACGCGGTGCGCAAGCCGAAGTTCGCCACGGCCGTGGGCCTGGCGCGCTACGGAAGGATGCGGGGCCGGCGCGACGCCGGCTTCGGGGCGAGCCGGGTGCTCGCCCGGATGAGCGACTGGTTCAGGGAATTCTTCTGACGCGAGGTCGAGACGCCGACGCGCCCGCCGACCGTCCGCCCCGGAGGCGGCGGGGGAGCGCGGAGAGCCGAACGACCGGGAGGCAAAACATGGTTTTCGAATTCGACGACGAGACGGCGCGCAACGCCCGGATGAAGGTGGTCGGCGTCGGCGGGGCCGGCGGCAACGCCGTGAACCGCATGATCGCCGAGGACCTGCAGGGCGTGGAGTTCATCGCCATCAACACCGACGCCCAGGCCCTCAAGAAGATCGACTCCGACCTGAAGCTCCAGATCGGCGAGAAGCTGACGCGGGGCCTCGGGGCCGGCGCCCGGCCCGAGATCGGCCGGCAGGCCATCGCCGAGTCGGAGGACGAGGTGCGCCGGGTCCTGGACGGGTCCGACCTGGTGTTCGTCACCGCCGGCATGGGCGGCGGCACCGGCACCGGCGCCGCGCCCACGGTGGGGCGGATCGCCCGGGAGCAGGGGGCCCTGGCCATCGCCATCGTCACCAAGCCCTTCCGCTTCGAGGGGAAGAAGCGGATGAAGCACGCCGAGATCGGCCTGAAGGAGCTCCGCCGCACGGTGGACACCATGATCGTGGTGCCCAACGAGCGGCTGCTCTCGGTGGTCGGCTCCGACACCACCTTCCGCGACGCGCTCAAGAAGGCCGACGAGGTCCTCCTGCACGCCACCCAGGGGATCTCCGACCTGATCAGCGTCACCGGCGAGGTGAACGTGGACTTCGCGGACGTCCGCACCGTGATGTCCAACCGGGGCGCGGCCCTGATGGGCACCGGCACCTCCACCGAGGAGGACCGGGCGGTCGACGCGGCCCAGCAGGCCATCAGCTCGCCGCTGCTGGGAGACGTCTCGATCAACGGCGCCGAGGGCGTGCTGGTCAACATCAGCGGCGGCCCGGACCTCACCATCGACGAGGTCACCACCATCAACTCCATCGTCCAGGAGGCCGCGGGCGACGCGGCCGAGATGATCTTCGGCGCCGTCCAGGACGAGGCGCTGACCGAGACGGTGCGGGTGACCGTCATCGCCACCGGCTTCGGCTCCGACGAGGAGCGCGAGGACGACCGGGCCGACGACCGGTCGGCCGGCGAGAGCGAGAAGGTGATCGAGGCCGACTTCCGGGGGCCGAAGCTGGTCCGGGGCGAGGAGCCCTCCTCCAACGGCGGCGCGGCCGGCGACCGGGGCGGCGCCTCGACGAGCGGCTCGAACGGCACCCCCGGCGGCTTCGGCGAGGGGCGCCCGGCCGAGGGGGACGAGGCCGACGGGGCCGGCTCGGGGGAGGAGGAAGAGGACCTGGAGATCCCCACCTTCATCCGCCGGCAGATGGACTGATGACGACCGGGCGGCGGCCGCCGGGCCGCGGGGCGGCGTCCCGGCGAGGATCCCGGGGCGCGTGCCCGGGGTACGTGCTTTCCGGGTCCCGGGGCGCGGGCGTTCCGCGACCGGGTGACGCCGACGTCGATCTCCTCCCATCCGGGAACGTGTCATGAGTCCAGGCTTCGAGGAAGTCAGGCCGGGCCCCGACGGCCGTCGAGGCGGCCGCCGTCCCGGGGGCGGCGGGACGCTCACGGCCTCGCTGCTCGTGATCGGCCTGGTGGCCGCCGCGGCCCTGGGCGTCCGGGCGGTCGTATCGGCCCCGTCCCCGGACGGCGGGCCCGGGGCGGCGGAGGCCGCGGAGGCGTCCGGCGACTCGGCGACCGCGCCCGACCGCGTCCGGGTGACCGTCCACGACACCCTGGCGCCGGGCGAGGGCCTGGGCTCGGTGCTCCGGCGCCACGGCCTGGCGGGACGGTCGTTCGCCTCGGCCCTGGACGCCGTCCGGGAGGTCCAGCCCCCCCGGACCCTGCAGCCGGGGGTGGCGGTGGAGATCGCGGCCCGGGTGCCCGAGCGGGCGAGCCGGATCACCCTGGACCTGGACCGCGACCGCTCCCTCCGTCTGTCGCGCTCCGGCGGGACCGGCTGGACGGCCCGGCTGGACTCGGTGCCGGTGAGCGTCGACACGGTCCGGGTGGGGGGCGTCGTCGAGCGGGGCGGGCTCCTGACGTCCGACCTCTACGGCCAGACCGGCCGGCTGATCTCCTACGAGGGCTACGACGAGCGCACCGAGCTGCTGCTGCAGCTGGCCAACAACCTGTTCGCCTGGCAGGTGGACTTCTACCGGGACGTCCGGCCCGGCGACGCCTTCCGGGCGGCCATCGAGCGCGAGATCCGACCGGACGGGACGGTGCGGCGGGCGCGGGTCCTCGCGGCGGACTTCCGGAACCGGGGCCGACTGCTGACGGCGATCCGCTTCGACGAGGGCGACGGCCCGCCCCGGTACTACGACGAGGAGGGCGAGGCCACGAAGAAGGCCTTCCTGAAGATGCCGCTGGAGTTCGGCCGCCGGACCAGCGGCTTCACCGGTCGGCGCTACCACCCGGTGCTGGGGACCTACCGGGCCCACCGGGGCATCGACTACGGGGCCCCCCGCGGGACGCCGGTCCACGCCACCGGGGCGGGGACGGTCACCCGGGCGGGACGGTGGGGCGGCTACGGGCGGGTGGTCGAGATCCGCCACAGCGGCAAGTACCGCACCCGCTACGCCCACCTGTCGGGGATCGCCCGCGGGGTGCGCTCCGGGGCCACCGTGGAGCAGGACGAGGTGATCGGCTACGTGGGCTCCACCGGGATGTCCACGGGCCCGCACCTCCACTACGAGTTCCTGGTGCACGGCCGGCGGCGCGACCCCGCCGACGTGGACCTGCCGCCGGGCGACCCGGTCCCGGCCGAGCACCGGTCCGCGTTCCGGCGGGTGAAGGAGGAGCGCCTGGCCCTGCTGCGGGAGCTGCGCCTGCCGCCCGCCGAACGGGTGGCCGCGGGTGGCGGCGGCGCCGGCGCGGCCGAGTAGGCGGCACGGACCCGAGGACGGGAAGCGAGGACGTGGGCGAGGACCGGCTCGACGTGGGGGAGGACGCCTCCCTGTGGCAGCGGATCAAGGACGTGGCCCTCACCGACGTGGGGGTGCTGGTCTCCGGGGGCGTCGACGAGGACGTCGTCGCCCGGCTGGAGCGGGTCCTCCTGGAGGCCGACTTCGGCGTCGACGCCACCACCGACCTGGTGGACGATCTGGAGCGGGCGGCCCGGCGCGGCGAGGTGGAGACGGCGGAGGAGCTCCGGCGCCTGCTGGCGGACCGGATCGTGGCGATCCTCGAGGACGCCGGCGGGCCCGGGGGCGGCCTGGCCCGCGCCTCCGGCGGGCCGACGGTGGTCCTGCTGCTCGGCGTGAACGGCACCGGCAAGACCACGACGGCGGCCCGCCTGGCCCACCGGTTCGGGGACGAGCGGGGGGGCGCCGTGCTGGCCGCCGCCGACACCTCCCGGGCCGGGGCGCAGGACCAGCTCCGCCACTGGGCCGGACGGGTGGACGCCCGCTTCGTGGGCGGCCAGGAGGGCGGCGACCCGGCCGCGGTGGCCTACGACGCCGTCGAGGCGGCCCGATCGGAGGGGGCGGGGCTCGTGCTGGTGGACACCGCCGGCCGCCTGCACACCCGACGGGACCTGCTGGAGGAGCTGGAGAAGACGGGCCGGGTGGTGGGGCGGCGGGTGGACGGGGCGCCCCACGAGCGCCTGCTGGTGGTGGACGCCACGTCGGGCCAGAACGTCGTCCGCCAGGCCCGGACCTTCGGCGAGGCGGTGGAGCTGACCGGCCTGGTGCTCACCAAGTTCGACAGCACCGGGAAGGGCGGCGCCGCCGTGGCGGCGGCCCGCGAGCTGGGCCTTCCGGTCCGGTTCCTGGGCACGGGCGAGGGGCGGGAGGACCTGGAGCCCTTCGACCCCGAGCGGTTCGCCGCCCGGGTGCTGGGCGGCGGCTGAGCCCCGGCGAGGGCGCGGCCCCGGCCCGGCCGGGTCACGGGGCCCGGGTCGGCCGGATCCGGCCGGCCGCGGCACGGGAGGCGCGATGAGCGACGGACGGTCGGCCCTGCGCTCGCCGGTCCGGTACCTGGAGGGCGTCGGCCCGCGCCGCTCCGAGCGGTTCGAGCGCCTGGACGTCCGGACCGGCCGGGACCTGCTCTACCACCTCCCCCACCGCTACGAGGACGCCACCACCGTCACGCCGGTGGCCTCGCTGGAGGCCGGCGACGAGGCCACCGTGGTGGGGCGGGTGGTCTCGAAGGGCGTGATCCAGACCCGCAAGGGGCTGCGGATCTTCCGGGCCGTCCTCCGCGACGAGACGGGCCACATCGAGGCCGCCTGGCCGGGCCAGCCCTGGCTGGACCGCAGCCTGGACCGGGGCGACCTGGTGCTGGCCACCGGGCCGGTGCGCTTCTTCCACGGCCGCCAGCTCCAGCCCCGCGAGCACACCGTGCTGTCGGGCCCGGACGAGGAGGGGGAGGCGGGCGAGGTCTTCCCGGTCTATCCCGCCACCGAGGGCCTCAGCCACCGGCAGATCCGCTCCATCGTCGAGCGGAACCTGGACGACCTGCTGGAGGAGGCCCGCCGGCGGGAGGTGTTCGACGAGGCCTGGCGGTCCGAGCTGGACCTGCCGCGGCTGGACCGGGCCCTGGACGCCCTCCACCGGCCCTCCGACCCGTCGGAGATCGAGCCGGCCCGGCGGCGGCTGGCCTACGAGGAGCTCTTCTTCCTGCAGCTGCTGCACGCCCGGGCGCGGGTCCGCCGGGAGCGGGCCGCCGAGGGCGTGGCCTTCGACGCCGCGCCCGAGCTGGTGGAGCCGTTCCTGGAGAGCCTCCCCTTCGAGCTGACCGACGCCCAGCGTCGTGCCTGGCGCGAGATCTCCGGGGACATGGAGGCCCCGACCCGGATGTACCGCCTGCTGCAGGGCGACGTCGGCAGCGGCAAGACCGTCGTGGCCGCCGCCGCGCTGCTCAAGGCGGCCCAGAGCGGCCACCAGGCGGCGCTGATGGCGCCCACCGAGCTGCTGGCCGAGCAGCACGCCCGGACGCTGATCGAGCTGATGGAGCCGGTGGGCGTCCGGCCGGTCCTGCTCACCGGCGGCGTGACCGGCCGGCGGCGCCGGGAGGCGCTGGAGGCGGTGGCCGACGGGAGCGCCCGGGTGGTGGTGGGCACCCACGCGCTGATCCAGGAGGGGGTCGAGTTCCGGCGGCCGGGCCTGGTGGTCGTCGACGAGCAGCACCGCTTCGGGGTGGAGCAGCGCCGGGCCCTCCGGGACGCCGGCGACGCCTCCGACGCGCTGGTGATGTCCGCCACCCCCATCCCGCGCTCGCTGGCGCTGACGCT
Source organism: uncultured Gemmatimonadota bacterium (assembly GCA_964546375.1). Classification (GTDB taxonomy): domain Bacteria; phylum Gemmatimonadota; class Gemmatimonadetes; order Palauibacterales; family Palauibacteraceae; genus CAYVFM01. Next base: position 9,567 of record CAZJJO010000034.1, on the reverse strand, counting down.
GTACGGCGACCTCGACCTGTCGGTGATCGACGAGATGCCGCCGGGCCGGAAGCCGGTGATCACCGCCGTGCGGGGCCCCGGGGCGCGGGAGGCCGCCTTCGACTGGCTGGGCGAGAAGCTGGCCGAGGGGCGGCAGGCGTACGTGGTCTACCCGCTGGTGGAGGCGTCCGAGGAGGTGGACGCCCGCTCGGCCGAGGAGGCCCGGGAGCGGCTGGGCCGTCGGTTCGCCGACTTCGAGGTCGGCCTCCTCCACGGCCGTCTCCCCGGGGAGGAGAAGGAGGCGGTCATGCGGCGCTTCCTCGAGGGGGAGGTGGACCTGCTGGTAGCCACCACCGTCATCGAGGTGGGCATCGACGTGCCCAACGCCACGGTGATGTTCGTCGAGGACGCCCAGCGCTTCGGCCTCGCCCAGCTCCACCAGCTCCGGGGCAGGGTGGGGCGGGGCCGCGAGCAGAGCTACTGCGTGGCCTTCCACCGCGGCGACGAGGCGCCCGAGCGGCTGGCCGTCTTCGCCCGCACGAACGACGGCTTCGAGCTCGCCCGGGAGGACCTGCGGCTGCGGGGCCGGGGCGAGCTGTTCGGCGAGGCCCAGCACGGGGAGGCCGAGCTGCGCTTCGCCCGTCCCCGGCGCGACGCCGACCTGGTGGCCCACGCCCGCCGGCGCGCCCGGGCCGTGGTGGCCGACGACCCCGACCTGGAGCGCCCCGAGCACCGGGACCTGGCCACCCGCCTGGCCGAGCGCTTTGGCGAGGCCGAGAAGCTCTACGGCGTGGGGTGAAGGCCGGGTCCGCGCCGGGCCGCCCTCCGCTCCGCCGCGTTGACGGTCCCGGCCACGGGCTCTAGCTTCGCCCGCCGGCTCCGGCCGTCCGCACGGACCGCCCGCCGGCCCCGCCCCGCTTCCCGACACCCCGACCCGCGATCCCCGATGCCCCACGATTCCATCCCCCTCCGCGCCCTCGACCAGCACGTCGGCGAGGAGGTCGAGCTGCTGGGCTGGGTCCGGAACCACCGGTCCAGCGGCGGCATCCGCTTCGTCACCGTCCGCGACGGCACCGGCGAGGTGCAGGTCGTGCTGGCCCGGGACGAGGTCGACGACGACGCCTGGGAGGCCTACGAGGAGCTGAGCTACGAGGCGTCGGTCCGGGTTCGGGGGACCGTCGAGGAGGACGCCCGGGCTCCTTCCGGCGTCGAGGTCTCCGGCCGGGACCTGGAGGTGGTGGGCGCCTCCGACGGCTACCCGATCCAGCCCAAGGAGCACGGGGTCGACTTCCTCATGGAGCACCGCCACCTCTGGCTGCGCCATCCCCGCCAGCGGGCCATCGCCCGGGTACGGAGCGAGACGGTCCGGGCGATCCGCGAGTTCTTCCACCAGCGCGACTTCGTCCTGGTGGACACGCCGATCCTCACCGGCTCCATCGGCGAGGAGGCCGGCACCCTGTTCGAGACGGAGTACTTCGAGGAGGGAACGGCCTACCTGGCCCAGACCGGCCAGCTCTACGTCGAGGCGGCCGCCGCCGCCCACGGGAAGGTCTACTGCTTCGGCCCGACCTTCCGGGCGGAGAAGTCGAGGAGCCCCCAGCACCTGACCGAGTTCTGGATGGTGGAGCCGGAGATGGCCTGGACCGACAGCGAGGAGAGCATGGAGCTGCAGGAGGCCTTCGTCCGGGAGGTCGTCCAGCGGACCGTCGAGGCCTGCCGCGAGGAGCTGGAGGACACCCTGGGCCGGGACGTCGAGCGGCTGGAGCGCTCGGTGGAGGGCCGCTTCGAGCGGATCAGCTACACCGAGGCCGTGGAGGAGGCGCGGAGCCGGGACGTCGCGGTCGAGTGGGGCGAGGACCTGCGCGGCGAAGCCGAGGACGCGCTGATGGAGGAGCGCGACGCGCCGCTCTTCGTCTACGACTGGCCGGCCGAGGCCAAGGCCTTCTACATGAAGGAGAACCCCGAGGACCCGCGCACCGTGAAGTGCGACGACCTGCTGGCGCCGGAGGGCTACGGGGAGATCATCGGCGGGAGCCAGCGGGAGGACGACTACGATCGCCTGCTGGCGCGCATCCGGGAGGAGGGCCTGCCGGAGGAGGCCTACGACTGGTACCTGGACCTGCGCCGCTACGGGACCTTCCCGCACAGCGGCTTCGGGCTGGGCCTGGAGCGGACGGTGGCCTGGATCTGCGGGGTCGAGCACGTCCGCGAGTGCATCGCCTTCCCCCGCCTGCTGAACCGCCTGGAGCCGTAGCCTCCCCGGGGCGCCCCACCCCGGCGCGGGCTCCGGGACCCGTCAGCTCCCGCCGGGGCCGCCCTCGGCCTCCTTCCCCTCCACCCAGAGCGCCTCCAGCTCCTCCAGCGACGCCTCCGACGGGTCGATCCCGCGCTCCCGGGCCCTCCGCAGCAGGTCGGCGAAGCGGCGCTCGAACTTGCGGTTCGCCGCGGCCAGCGCCGGCTCGGGGTGGGTCCCGGCCAGGCGGGCGACGTTGACCGCCGCGAAGAGCAGGTCGCCGGCCTCCTCCTCCAGCCGGGCGTCGGGCACGGTGCCGCCGGCCCGGGCTCCCTCCTCCGTCGGCCCCCGCCCGGGATCCTCGCCCTCCCCGTCGGCCGGCGCTGTGGCCAGCTCCTCCTCCAGCTCCTCGATCTCCTCCCGGAGCTTGCCCAGAGCCCCCCGGACGTCCGGCCAGTCGAAGCCGAGGGCGGCGGCCCGCTGCTGGAGGCGGAGGGCCCGGCTCAGGGGCTCGAGCCCCTCCGGGACGCCGTCGAAGGGGGCGGCGGCGTCGCCCCGGTCGCCGGAGCGCTCGGCCGCCTTCGTCGCCTCCCAGTCGGGCGGCTCCTCGGCGTCGCCGTACACGTGGGGATGGCGGTCCCGCATCTTCGCCTCGAGCCGCCGGACCACCTCCGCGGCGTCGAAGGCGCCCCGCTCCTCGGCGACCACCACCTGGAAGGCCAGGTTCAGCAGCAGGTCGCCCAGCTCGCCCGCCAGCTCGTCGGGGTCGCCGGCCAGGATGGCGTCGGCGGTCTCGTGGGCCTCCTCCAGGAGGTAGGGTCGCAGGCTCTCGGGCGTCTGTCGGGCGTCCCAGGGACAGTGCTGCCGGAGGTGGCGCACCAGCGCCAGCGAGCGCCCGAGCAGGGCGTCGTCGGGCCGCGAGCGGGCGGCGTGGTCGGGGGGCCCGTCGCCGGACCCGGACGGCGGCCCGCGGCGGCCGGGATCGGCCGCCTCGCGGTCGTCGCCCGGGGCGCGGCCGCGGCGGTCCGGATCCCCCGAAAAGCCGCCGTTCTCCTCGGGATTCTCGGGTTGCTCGGGTGGCATGAGCCGGGTATACTTAGCGGCCCTTGAAAACGGTGTCAAAGAAGGATCGGCGGCGCGCCTGGGTGGAGGTGGACGAGGGCGCGCTCCGACGGAACTACCGAAGGCTCGCCGACCGCGCGGGCCCCGCCGCGCGGCTCCTCCCCATGCTCAAGGCGGACGGCTACGGGCTCGGCGCCGTGCGTGTGGCGCGGGCGCTGGCCGGCCTGGAGCCCTGGGGCTACGGTGTGGCCACCGTCGAGGAGGGGGCCGAGCTGCGGCGGGCGGGCCGCGAGGAGCGGATCGTGGTGTTCTCGGCCTGCCCGCCGCTGGACGCGGAGCGGCTGATCGGGGACGGGCTGGAGCCGACGGTGGCGAGCCTGGAGGGGCTCGACGCCTACGCCCGCGCCGCGGAGCCGGCGTCCCCGCTGGCGGTCCACCTGGAGGTGGACACGGGGATGGGGCGGCAGGGCCTGGTGGCGGCGGAGCGCGGCCGGTGGATCCCGGCGCTGCGCCGCCGGCTGGAGGAGGGGCCGCTGGAGCTGGCCAGCGCCTTCACCCACTTCCACTCGGCCGATTCCGACCGGGAGGCGACCCGCGGGCAGGCCGAGGCCTTCCGATCGGTGGTCGCGGACTTGCACGAGGCGGGGCTGGAGCCGGAGCCCCTCCACCTGGCCAACAGCGCGGCCGTGCTGCGCCACCCGGAGACGGTGGAGGACCTGGTCCGGCCGGGCCTCTACCTGTACGGGGGGCTCGGCGCGGAGCCGGTGGTCTCGGTCCGGGCCCGGGTGCTGGAGGTGCGCGAGGTGCCGGCTGGCCACACGGTCAGCTACGGGGCCCGGTTTCGGACCGGGAAGCCGTCGCGGCTCGCCACGCTGGGCATCGGGTACGGTGACGGGCTGCGCCGGGAGCTGTCGAGCGGCGGGGCCGCCCTGCTGGCGGGACGACGGGTTCCCGTCCGCGGGGCCGTGTGCATGGACGTCACCGTGGTGGACGTGACCGGGCTCGACGGGGTCGAGCCGGGAGACGTGGCCACCCTGCTGGGACGGGACGGCGAGGCGGAGATGACGCTGGAGGAGATGGCCGGCGCCTGCGGGACGATCCCGTACGAGATCCTCACCGGCCTGGGCCGGCGGCTGCCGCGCATCGAGCGGCCGGACGCCGGGGGAGCGGAACAGGAGGAAGATGTCGCCTGACGAGACGGACGAGCTGATGGAGGCGGCCCGGCGCGCCCGGGACGGGGCCTACGCCCCCTACTCGGGCTACCGGGTCGGGGCGGCGCTGGAGGCCGAGGACGGCCGCGTGTTCGGCGGCGCGAACGTCGAGAACGCCTCCTATCCGGTGGGGATGTGCGCCGAGCAGGCCGCGCTCGGGGCGGCGGCGACCGCCGGCGCGCGGAGCTTCCGCCGGCTCGCCCTGACGGTCTCCGGCCGGGAGCCGGCCTCGCCGTGCGGACGGTGCCGCCAGGCGCTGGCGGAGTTCGGGGCCGACCTGGAGATCGTCAGCGAGGGCGCCGACGGAGGGCGTCGTCGGTGGACGCTGGAGGAGCTGCTTCCCGACAGCTTCGGCCGCCGCGAGCTGCGCGGCGCCGGGGAGGGCGGGGCGTGAGCGCCGCGCACGGGGGCACGGGACGGCGGCGGGGGCGCGGCCCCGAGGCGTCGGCGGCGCGAGCGGGATCCGGCGTGGTCCTGCTCCTCGCGGGCCTGCTGGCGGCGGCCGGCTGCACCGAGGACGCCCTGGTCGGCCCCGGCCCGGAGGGCTCGGAGGGGGCCGAGACGATCGAGGTCGTGCTGACCCCCTCGGAGATGGCGCTCTGGCGGGACACCGTCTTCTCCGGCTACGCCCTGGCGGCCGACGCGGAATTCCTGCTGGCGGCCGACGGGGAAGACTTCCGCGCCCGCCCGCTGCTGAAGTATCGGACGGTCCCCGAGTCGGTGACCGTGGACTCCGTGCGTCGGGCGGTGGGGAGCTACGGCCCGGCCTCGCTCGACCTGCCGGTCGACACGGCGTCCTCGGAGCTGCCGGAGGGCGGGGCGACGCTCCGCCTGCGCGGCCTCACGCGGGACTGGGTGGGCGACGAGGCCACCTGGACGCTGGCCCGGGAGGGGACCCCCTGGGCCACGCCCGGCGGCGACCTGGGACCGACGCTGGGCGAGCTCGACCTGACCGGCGTCACGGACAGCGCGCTGGCGGACGGCCTGGCCCTCCCGCTGGACGGGGCGACCGTGGACTCGCTGCTCGACGACTGGAGCCGGGCGCAGGGGGGCCTGGGGGCGGCCCTGGAGCTCGAGGCCGGGAGCGGCGACGCCCGGCTGCGGATCCGCAACGCCCGGCTCGACATGGAGATCCGGCCCGCGGGCCTCGACACCACCGTGCTGGTGCAGATCACCCCGGTGCTCGCCGAGGATCCCTCGACCTTCATCCACGATCCGCCCCCGCCGGAGACCGACGGCCGTCTCCGGATCGGCGGGCTGCCGGCCCACCGGATCTACTTCCGGTTCCTGCCGCCGGACACCGTGGAAGACGTGCCGCTCCGGCAGGCGACGATCAACCGGGCGGAGCTGGTCTTCCGGCCCCATCCCGCGCCCGAGGCGCCGTTCGCCCTCGGGGTCGTCGGGAGGGCCGCCCTGACCGAGCTGATCTCCGATCCCTTCGCCACCGGACCCCGCACGCCGCTGTCGGGCGGCCTGAACCGGCGGCCGATCGTGCCGGACTCGCTGGCCGCGGGCCGCCCGCTCCGGTTCGGGTTCACCTCGCTGATGAGCCGATGGGCGGCGGCCCCCGACTCCTTCGGCACCTTCCACATGGGGGTGAGGATGGACCCCGACGCTCAGGACCTGGGCTTCTGGGAGTTCGGGGGGCAGGACGCTCCGCCGGAGCTCCGTCCCTCCGTCCGCCTGCTGCTCACGCCCGCCACCACCTTCGACCTCCCGTGAGGCGTTCGGCGACGGCGGCCGTCGCCGCCCTGGTCCTGGTCGGGCTGGCTGCGGCGGACGCCCGGGCGCAGAACCCCTTCACGGCCACCGGGCTCGGCTATCCGACGCCCCCGGTCGACGCCAGGGCCGCGGCGCTGGGAGGCGTGGGCACGGCGCTGGCGGGCGGGACGTTCTCGATCCGGAACCCGGCCGACCTGGTGGAGTTCGGGGACGCCCGGATGGGGGTCAGCGCCGCGCCCGAGGGCCTCACGCTCCGCGACGCGACGGGCGAGCAGGAGACCGGTCGGAGCCGGTTCTCGGTGATCCGGGCGGTGGTGCCGCTGGGGTCGTGGGCGGCGTCGGTGGGCTTCGCCAGCGAGCTGGACCAGGACTGGAGCTTCCGGGACCGCGACACGCTGGAGATCTCCACCGGCCGGTTCCCCTTCCAGGAGCGGCGGACCAACGACGGCGGCGTCAGCTCCATCGACCTCTCGCTGGCCCGCTCGGTGGGCCCGGTCTCGGTCGGCGTCTCCTGGCAGAAGCTCACCGGCGACCTCCGCCAGTCGCAGGTCCGTCGGTTCGAGGTGTCGGTGGACAGCGCCGTCGAGGCGCCCGCGACGGTGCGCCAGCAGGCGCTCTGGAGCTACAGCTCCTGGCGGGTCCGCGCCGGGGCCTCCCTGGAGCTCGGCGACCGGGTGCGCGTCGGCGGCGCCTACTCGTGGACCGACGACCTGGAGGCCGAGAACGACAGCCTCGGGACCCGGCGGGTCTTCGGCATGCCCGACTCGTGGACGGCCGGGGCCAGCGTCCGGCTGGCCGAGGCGTGGCTGGTGAGCGCCGGCGGCGGATGGGAGGGATGGTCGGAGACGTCCGCCGACCTGCGGGAGGCCCGGGCGCAGGACGTGACCTGGGGCGGAGCCGGCGTGGAGTACGGCGGCTTCGGGGTCGGGCCCGTGCCGCTGGACCTCCGGGTCGGCGGCCGGTTCACCGATCTCCCCTTCGCCCGTCCGGGCCGCGAGTTCGCCTCGGAGGAGGCGGTCACCTTCGGGCTGGGCACCTCGCTGGCGGACGGGCGGGCCGCCCTGGACGTCTCGATGGAGGTCGGCTCGCGGGGGGAGCTGCCGGCCACCGGGGCCGAGGAGAGCTTCACCCGGTTCACGTTCACGGCCTCGCTCCGCCAGTAGCCGGGCCTCGCCGGCGCCGGAGGCGGGCCCGGCGCGGGCGCCGCTGGAAGCGCCGGCCCTCTCCTCCCATCTTCTTGGGACGCGGCGACGGCGGTCCGGCCGGACGCCGCCGGCGGATGGAAGCCCCGGCGGATGGATGTTCCGCCGGGTGGACGTCCCCGCCGGTCTCCGGCGCCGCGCCGTGCGGTTGACGAAGGCTTGATCTCCTCCCGAACCCTGCTGCGGGGGCTCGCGCCATGACGGATCTGGTCCAGCTCCGACGCTCCGACGAGGAGGCGATCCCGGAGGCCGGGACGGCGGCCGGGGCGGCCGACGACGGCGTGCGACCGGTGAGCCGGAAGGTCTACATCGAGACCTACGGTTGCCAGATGAACATCAACGACACCGAGCTCATGGCCGGCGTGCTGGCCGACGCCGGCTATCTCCGGGTGGACGAGCCGGAGGGCGCCGACGTCATCCTGGTCAACACCTGCGCCGTCCGCGAGCACGCCGAGCAGCGGGTGCGCGGCCGGATCGGCCAGCTCCAGCAGCACCGGGGCGAGGGCGAGGAGCTGGTGCTGGGCGTCACGGGCTGCATGGCCCAGCGCATCGGCGACGAGCTGGTGGAGATCGACGGGGTCGACCTGGTGGCGGGTCCGGACGCCTACCGCGACCTGGGCGAGCGCATCGAGCGGATGCGCTTCGGCGACCGTCCCCGCGGCCAGGAGCTGCTGGATCTGGACGCGGACGAGAACTACGAGGGGATCGAGGCGGTCCGGGGGGAGGACGTCACGGCGTGGATCACCGTCCAGCGCGGCTGCGACCACCGCTGCACCTTCTGCATCGTGCCCTACGTCCGGGGCGGCGAGAAGAACCGCGATCCCCGCGCCATCCTCTCGGAGGCGCGGACGGCCGTGGAGCGGGGCTACACCCAGGTCACCCTCCTGGGCCAGACGGTCAACTCCTACGAGTGGGAGGACTGGGACTTCGCCCGGCTGCTGCGGCGGGTGGCCCGGGTGGAGGGCCTGCGGCGGGTGCGCTTCACCTCGCCCCATCCCAACGACGTCACGCCGGAGCTGCTCGAGGTGATGGCCGGGGAGCCGTCGGTCTGCCGCCAGCTCCACCTGCCGGTGCAGTCGGGGTCGGACCGGATGCTGAAGCGGATGGTCCGCCGGTACACCGCCGACGAGTTCCTCGAGAAGGTCCGCATGATCCGCGAGGCCATGCCCGACGTCGCGCTGAGCACCGACGTCATCGTCGGCTTCCCGGGCGAGACCGACGAGGACTTCCGGGCCACGATGGACCTGATGCGCGAGGTCCGCTTCGATGACGCCTTCCTCTACCGGTTCAGCCCCCGCGAGGGCACGCCGGCCACCCGCTTCCCCGAGGAGGACTTCGTCGAGGACGCGGTGGCGCAGGAGCGCCTGGAGCGCATCATCGACCTCCACCGCGACATCCAGGCGGAGGTCGCCCGGTCCCAGCTCGGCGAGGTCCACGAGGTGCTGGTCGAGGGGCCGGCCAGGACCGAGGGCGACGTGCTGGCCCGCACCGAGGGCGACAAGCCCGTGGCCTTCCCGGGCGACCCGGTCGAGGAGAAGGGCGCCTACGTCGACGTCCGGCTGGTGGAGACCACCGGCGCCACCTTCCGCGGGGAACGGGTGGCGTGAGCCGCTGGCGGCGGCTCGTCGACTTCCTCCTCCTGGTGGCCGTGGCCGTGGCCTTCACGGCCGCCAACGGCGCCGAGCGCGTCCAGGTCGACCTGGGCTTCGTCGTCCTCCAGCGGGTGTCGCTGCCGACGGTCGTCTTCGCCTCGGTGCTGGTCGGCATGGCCCTGTGCATCCTGGCCGGGCTCCGGGCGGACCTGCGCAACCGTCGGCGCATCGAGCGCTGGGAGGAGTTCCGCGACCGGGAGGGCTGAGCGGCCGTCCCCCCGGTGATCCCGGGGACGGCCGTCCCGCCCACGGGGGCGACGGAGCGGGCCGCCTCCCCCCCGTCCGACCCGCCGCCCCCGCGTTCGTCCCGGACGGGCCCGGCTGAGCCCCCTGCGGCCGGGCCCGGTGCTCGTGGCCGGGGTCGCCGTGCTGGCCGGCGACCTGGCCGGGCTGGCCCTCTCCGGCCGGGGGATCCCCCCCTCCCTGCCGCTGGCGGCCGGGCTCCTCCTCTGCGTCGCGGCCGCCGCCCTGGGCCCCGGTCGCCCGCGGCGGCCTCCGGCGGCGGC
>CAZJJO010000033.1:2640-19501 GCA_964546375.1 uncultured Gemmatimonadota bacterium | reverse complement strand
ATGGAGAACTGGGTGGAGATCGCCCTCGAGGAGGGGGTCCGGTTCTTCGTGACCTCGCTGGGCAACCCCCGGTGGGTGGTCGAGAAGGTCCACGACGCCGGGGGCGTGGTCTACCACGACGCCACCGAGCGGAAGTGGGCCGAGAAGGGGCTGGAAGAAGGGGTGGACGGGCTGATCGCGGTCAACGAACGGGCGGGGGGACACCCGGGCGACCGATCGCCCGCCGAGCTGCTGGAGGAGCTGTCGGACCTGGGCGCCCCGGTGGTGCGGGCCGGGGGCGTCGGCGAGGCGTCCGACTTCGTCGAGGCCCTGGCCACCGGCTACGACGGCGTGCAGATGGGCACCCGGTTCATCGCCACCGAGGAGTGCCGGGCCTCGGAGCCCTACAAGCGGGCCATCCTGGAGGCCGACGAGGACGACATCGTCCGGACCGAGCGCATCACCGGCGAGCCGGTGTCGGTGATCGAGACCCCCCACGTGCGGAAGACCGGCACCGAGGCCGGAGCGCTGGCGAAGTGGATGCTCCGGCACCGGCACACCAAGCACCTGATGCGCACGCTCTACGCGCTCCGGTCGCTGTGGCGCCTGAAGCACGACTCGCTGGACGAGGAGGGGGAGCGGGACTACTGGCAGGCCGGGAAGAGCGTGGTCGGGATCGACGAGGTCGAGCCGGCCGGACGCATCGTCCGCCGGTTCGCCGCCGCCGCGCGGGAGGCGGCGGCCGGGGACGGCGGGGCGCCGGCCGGGACGGCCCCGGATCCGGCCCGGGAGGGGGAAGGGGGCCCGTAGAGGGTCGCGGGGCCGGCGCCGGCGGCTCAGCCGGCGGGGGCCCGGGCGGTCCCCCCGCCGCGCCGGGGATCGGCGGCCAGCACGAAGCCCCCGTCGGGATCGCGGGCCGCCGCGGCCACGCCGCCGAAGAACATGTCGAGGTCGCCGTACCGCCGGACCGGCATCTCCAGCTCGTCGGTCGGCAGGCCGGGCTCGCAGGCGACCCGCGTCTCCTCCCCCCCGACCTCCACGTGCAGCCGCGGGTGGCGGACGGCCTCCTCCAGGGTCATGCCGAGCCGGACGCGGGCCAGCAGGACCTGGTGGATGGTGGTCGGGATCCGCCCGGAGCCCGGCGACCCCAGCGCCAGCGCCCCGCCGTCCGGGCCTCGCGCCGCGGTCGGGGCCATGTTGGAGGGGAGGCGCCGGCCCGGCGGGCCCTCGCCCGGCCCCCCGGGGTTCAGCTCCCGCTCGCCCAGGCAGTTGTTGAGCCAGATTCCCGTGCCGGGCGGCATCACGCCCGAGCCGTAGCCGTCCGACATCGTGACCGAGCAGAGCGTCCCGTCGGCGTCCACGGCCGAGGTGTGGAGGGTGGCGGGCGATCCCGCGGCCGCGTCCCCGCCGGCCTCCAGCGCCGCCCTCGCCGCCCGGGGCAGGCCCTCGGGATCGCCGTCCCGGGCGGCGGCGAGGACGGCGCGCTGGGCCCGGACCAGCCAGGCCACGTCGGCGGCGCTCCATCCCTCCCGCGGCCGGTCGCCCGAGAGGGCCAGCAGCGCCGCGAGCACGCGGCCGCCGACCGCCGGCCGGGGGTTGGTGGCCACCCGCCAGCCGTCGAGCCCGGCCTCCAGCGGCCGTCGGACCCGGGCCCGGTAGGCCTCCAGGTCCCGTCGCGTGAGCGAGCCGCCGCCCCGCCGGACGTGGTCGGCGATCCGCCGGGCGAGCGGACCCCGGTAGAAGGCCTCGGGACCCTCCCGGGCCAGCAGGGCGAGGCTCTCGGCCAGCCCCTCGGGCCGGACGGTCTCGCCGGGCCCGACCAGCTCGCCGTCCTCGTCGCCCAGGGCCGCGCGCCCCCGCTCGTCCCGTCGGTAGATCGGTCCGTAGGCGTGCTCTAGGAAGGCGTGGCAGGCCGGGGGCAGCGGGAAGCCGTCGCGAGCCCGCTCGACGGCGGGCTCCACCAGGGCCCGCCACGGCCGACGGCCGAAGCGGCGCGAGGCGGCGGCGCAGGCGGCCGGCAGGCCCGGCGTCCCCACCGAGCCCGGGCCGGCCAGCGTCTCGGTCCCGCCGCCGTAGGAGAACCGCGCCTCCACGGTGCCCCCGCCCCGCTCCCCGGGCGAGAGCCCCCGGCCGGGCACCTCGATGGCCCCGTCGACGACGGCCGGATCGTCGCCGGCCGGCCAGACGACCACGAAGGCCGCGCCCCCCAGCGAGCACATGCCGGGGTGGGTGATCGCCGCGACGAGGCCCGCGGCCAGGGCGGCGTCCACGGCGTTCCCGCCCCGGGCGGCCACGTCGGCGCCGGCCCGGGCGGCGTCACGGGAGACGGCGGCGACGGCGACGTGTGGATCCATGGCAGGGCGGGACGGGCGGGTCGGAGAGCGGAGATCGTCGTCGAAAATATGTCCCCGCCCGTCGCGGCGAGGCCAGGGGCCGGCCGCCGCCCCGTCTCCCGGTCCCGCGGCCCTCCTCGGGTCGCGGATCGATAGATGCATCTCCACCTGTCCGCACGCAGGCACGAGCAGGCTCACCACGGGAAAGGAATCAGATGAGCACCGCGACAGAGGGCGACACGGTCACGGTCGACTACACCGGCAAGCTCGAGGACGGCACCGTCTTCGACACGTCCGAGGACCGGGGCCCCATCAGCTTCACCATCGGCGACGACGAGGTCATCCCCGGCTTCCAGGAGGCAGTGGTGGGGATGGAGGCCGGCGAGACGGCCTCGGCGACCCTGCCGCCCGACGAAGCCTACGGCCATCGCAGCGACGAGATGGTCTTCTCGGTCCGCCGCTCCGAGCTGCCGGACGACCTGGATCCCGAGGTGGGCGACCGGCTGGAGGTCCAGAGCCGCGAGGGACAGACGTTCCCCGCCGTGGTGGCCGAGATCGAGGGCGAGAGCGTCACCATCGACGCGAACCACCCGCTGGCCGGCGAGGAGCTGACCTTCGAGATCGAGCTGAAGTCCATCGACTGACGGCCGGCGCCGGCCGCGGGCCCCGTCGGCCGCCGCCGATCGGGGCCTCCCCGGCGCGGCCGGACCCGGCTTGCGGCGCGCTCGGCGACCGGGGATCCTTTCGGTTCCTCCGAGCGACCTCCTGCAGGCGAACCGGAGTCCCGCCATGCCCCACGCGGACGTCGACGGTCGACCGATCCGATACGAGGACACGGGCGACGACGCGCCGGCCGTCCTCTTCTGTCACGGCTTCCTGATGGACCGCCGGATGTTCGCGCCCCAGGTGCGCGAGCTCTCCCCCGGGTTCCGGTGCGTCCGGATGGACGAGCGGGGGTTCGGCGGGACGCCCGTCGACGGCCCGTTCGACTACTGGGACCTGGCCGACGACGCCGTGGGCCTGCTGGACCGGCTCGGCATCGGCTCGGCGGTGCTGTGCGGGCACAGCCAGGGGGGCTTCCTGGCGCTCCGGGCCGCCCTGCGGCACCCCGACCGGGTGCACGGGCTGGTGCTGGTGGACACCGACGCCTCGGTGGATCCGCCGGAGACGAAGGCCGGCTACCGCGAGATGTTCGACGCCTGGATGTCGGAGGGCCCGTCGGAGGCGATGCTCGAGGAGCTGGCGGGCATGATCCTGGGGTCCGACCCGGGGCTCCGGGAGACCTGGATCGAGCGGTGGCGGGCGCTGGACCCCGACCGGCTCCGCCATCCGGTGGACTGCCTGCTGGACCGGGACGACGTCAGCGACCGGCTGGGGGAGATCACCTGTCCGGCGCTGGTGGTCCACGGGAGCGAGGACGCGTCGATCCCGCTGGAGCGGGCCCGGGCGCTGGACGAGGGCCTGCCCGGCTCGGCGGGCCTGGTGGAGGTGCCCGGCGCCGCCCACGCCCCGCTCCTGTCCCATCCCGAGGCGGTCAACCCGCCCCTGCGCTCCTTCCTCGAGGAGTACGCCTGAGGGCGACCGCCCGAGATCGATCCCGCGGGGGGCTCCTCCCCGCGGCCGGGGACGAGGCCGGCGGCCGGCTCCGGGCGCCGGGGACGGACCGCGGGCCTCAGCCGCCGCCCAGGGCGGCCGGATCCACCCGGATCAGCCGGTCGTCCTCCTCGGCCGGCGAGCCCCGGCCGTCGCGGTTGCTGGTGCCGAACCAGATCCATCCCTCGGGCCCGACGCGCACGGGTCGGATCCGCCCGAAGTCGCCCCGGAAGTGGGCCAGCAGCCGGGGCCCGTCCGCGCCCGCCCCCGCCAGGCCGCGGGCCTCGAAGAGGGCCGATCCGCGCAGGCCGCCGAAGAAGAGGCGGCCGTCCCGGTGGGCCAGCCCGGCCGGCGCCCAGGTGGACGAGCCCGAGTGCAGGCGCGGGGCGTTCATCCCCTCCCGGCGCTCGCCGTCGGTGATCGTCGGCCAGCCGTAGTTCTCCCCCCGCCGGATCCGGTTGACCTCGTCCCGCCCGCTGGCCATGCCGGACGGGCCGTGCTCGGTCGACCAGAGCCGGCCGCGGCCGTCGAAGGCCAGCCCCTGCGGGTTGCGGTGGCCCAGCGACCACACCGGGCTCCCGAACGGGTTGTCCTCGGGGACGGCTCCGTCCGGCCCGATCCGGTGGATCTTGCCGGCCAGCGAGCCGGGGTCCTGGGCCCGGTCCTCCTCGCCGGCGTCGCCCGAGGTGACGTACAGGAAGCCGTCCGGCCCGAACGTCAGCCGGCAGCCGTCGTGGATGGCGGCGCCCGGCACGCCGCCCAGCAGGACCTCGGCCTCGTCCAGCTCGCCGTCGGCGTAGCGGTAGCGGACCACCCGGTTCCGGAGGCCCGAGCCCGCCTCGAGCGTGTGGCAGACGTAGAGGTGCGGGGGAGCCGGGAAGTCCGGGTGGAGCGACAGGCCCATGAGCCCGCCCTCCCCGACCTCGCGCACGCCGGCGATCTCGTGGCGCTCGACGACCCGGTAGGGGTGGGCGTCGCCGGCGCCGCCGTCCCGGGACAGCCGGAGCAGGCGGCCGCCGCGCTCGGTGACCAGCAGGTCCCCGTCCGGGAGGAACCGGATCGCCCAGGGCGTGTCCAGCCCCCCGGCCATCACGGCCAGCTCGTCCTCGGACAGGTCGTCGGCGCCGACGCCGGGCTGGCCGCCGGAGACCGGCACGGCCTCCTGGCCGGAGCCCGGGGCGGCCGAGGAGCCGTCGCAGGCCGCGAGCAGGCCGACCGCCGCGGCCAGGAGCAGGGCGGCCGTCGGCGGCCCGACGGGAGCGGCGTCGCGCGACGCGCGGAGGGCGGATGGGGGCACGGCGTCCTCCCGGTGCGGTTCGAGCGCTCGCGTCGGCCAAGTATGCCGGGCGAGGGCGGCGGGAGGAAAGCGGCGGGCGGGACCGGAGGGCGGGGGCCGCGGGGGCGCCGGGGAGCGGGCCCGGCGGACGCCCGGCTGGCGAGCCGAAGCCCCAGCGGAGAAGTTAGCGGCGAGCCGCTCGCCCGCAGACACGGGGGACCGCCGTGGACAAGCACGTCACCGCCGTCGCCGTCATCCACATCGGGCTCGGCGCCCTGGGGCTGATCGGGGCCTTCCTGGTCTTCCTGGCCGTCGCCGGCGGCGGCCTGCTCTCGGGCGACCTGGGCGTGATCACGATCACCTCGGGCCTCGCGCTGGGGATCGGGGGCTTCCTGGCGGTCACCTCGCTGCCGAGCATCATCGGCGGCGTCGGCCTGCTGGGCCGGGAGAGGTGGGCCCGGATCCTGGTCCTGATCGTGGCCGTCTTCGACGTCTTCAACGTGCCGGTGGGCACCGCCGTGGCCGTCTACACCTTCTGGGTGCTGCTGCAGGACGACACCCGCCGGCTCTTCGAGGCGCGGTACGGATGAGGGTCGCTCCGGCCGCGGCCCTCCTGCTGGCCGCCCTCGCCGCCGGGCCGGCCGCCGCCCAGCAGGCGGGCGCCGACACCCTCCCGGCGAGCCCCGCCTTCGACGCCCTCTGCCGCCCCATGCCCGACGCCGGCGCGTACGTGCCGCCCCGGGGTGCGTGGGAGCGCCGCCGGCCGGCCGAGGTCGGCCTCGACAGCGCGGCGCTGGAGGAGGCGGTGGCCTGGAGCCGGGACACCGCCCACGCCGGCATGGGGCCCGACCTGGGGACCGCCCTGCGGAAGTTCGTCGCCGGCGAGCCCGAGAACACGATCGTGGGCCCGGTGAAGGACCGCGGTCCGGTCACCGGCGTGGTGCTCCGGGACGGCTACCTGGTCCGGGAGTGGGGCGCCCCCCGGCGCGTGGACATGACCTTCTCGGTGACCAAGAGCTTTCTCAGCTCCACGGCCTCGGCGGCGTGGGGGCGGGGGCTGATCGGGCTGGACGAGCCGGTGGTCCGCCAGGTGCCCGACAGCCTCTTCGACACCGCCCGCGACCGGTCGATCACCTGGGACCACCTGCTGCGCCAGACCTCCGACTGGCGGGGCGAGCTGTTCGGCAAGCCCGACTGGGTCGACCGGTTCGACGGCGAGATCCACGAGCCCGACCCGCCGGGTGAGGCCTGGGAGTACAACGACGTCCGGGTGAACCTGCTGGCGCTGTCGCTGCTGCACGTCCTGCGCGATCCGCTCCAGCGGGTGCTCCGGGAGGAGGTGATGGACCCGATCGGCGCCAGCCGGACCTGGCGGTGGCACGGCTACGGGGGCTCGTGGGTGACCGTCGAGGGCCAGCGGATGCAGACGCCCTCGGGCGGGGGCCACTGGGGCGGCGGCGTCTGGATCTCGGCCCGCGACCAGGCCCGCTTCGGCCTGCTCGCCCTCCGGTGCGGCCGGTGGGGCGGGGAGGAGGTGCTGCCCCGCGCCTGGGTCCGCCACGCCACCACGCCCACCGGGCCCAACCCGAGCTACGGCTTCATGAACTGGTTCCTCAACACCGACCGCGAGTTCGTCCCGTCCGCCCCGGAGCATGCGGTGGTCCACGCCGGGGCTGGCGTGAACCGGATCTACGTGGACGGCGAGCGGGACCTGGTCGTGGTGGTCCGCTGGATCGACGGCGACGCCTACGACGGCTTCGTCCAGCGGGTGCTGGAGGCGGTGGAGTAGGGTCGCAGGCGCTCGGGACGGGGACCCCGCCGGGTCCGGGGCCGGACGCGAACCCGGCGGACCGGCCGGCCCGTCGGCCGGCCCGGGCGAGCTGCACGCCGTCACGGGCGTCTTCGGCTTCAGCGGCGCCCGGATCGCCCGGCGGCTGCTGGCGGAGGGCCACCGGGTGCTCACCCTCACCGGCCATCCGGACCGGGACGCGGGCGGGCTCGCCGGCCGCCTGGAGGCCGTCCGCCCCTTCCGCTTCGACCGGCCGGCGCGGATGGCCCGGGACCTGGCGGGCGTGGACGTCCTCCACAACACCTACTGGATCCGCTTCGAGCGGGGCGACC
The DNA here is from genome assembly GCA_964546375.1 of uncultured Gemmatimonadota bacterium. Taxonomy (GTDB): domain Bacteria; phylum Gemmatimonadota; class Gemmatimonadetes; order Palauibacterales; family Palauibacteraceae; genus CAYVFM01. Next base: position 12,199 of record CAZJJO010000033.1, on the reverse strand, counting down.
GGACCTTCGGGCGGGCCGTCCGCCGCAGCCGGGCCCTCTTCCGGGCCGCCGCCCACGCCGGCGTCGGCCGGATCGTCCACGTCAGCATCCTCCGGCCCGCCGACGGGGCGGAGGCGGGCCTGCCGTACTACCGGGGCAAGGCCCTGGCGGAGGAGGCGCTGGCGGCCGCGGGCGTGCCCCACTCGGTGCTGCGGCCGGCCCTGCTCTTCGGCCGGGGCGACGTCCTGGTCAACAACATCGGCTGGATGGTGCGGCGGTTCCCGGTCCTCCCGGTGCCGGGCCGCGGCGACTACCGGGTGCGGCCGATCCACGTGGACGACCTGGCGGCCCTGGCGGCGCGGGAGGCCGGACGGGCGGAGGACCGCCGCGTGGTGCGGGCGGTCGGCCCCGATCGGCCCGCCTACCGGGCGATGGTGCGCCGGCTGGCCGAGGCGCTGGGCGCCGGGGTCCGGCCGGTCCCGGCCCCGCCCGGGGCGGTGCTGGCCGCGGCCCGGGTCCTGGGCCTGGCGGTCGACGACGTGGTGCTCACCCGCCACGAGCTCGAGGGGCTGACGGGCGGCCTCCTGGACGCCGACGGGCCCGCCACCGGGGAGACGGCCCTCGGGGCGTGGGCCGACGAGCACGCCGACGAGATCGGCCGGAGGTGGGCCTCGGAGCTGGATCGGCACTACCGCTGAAACGCGGGGCCGGCCTCCTCGCGTAGTGGGGGGCGAGCGAGACGAGCCCGACCGACGCGAGCGAGGCCCGCGATGTTCGGCGACACGACGGAGAGGACACGCCCCGGATGCGAGGACCGGCCGGCCGGGGAGGAGGACCCGGGAGGCGGCCGGACCGGCTGGCTGCCGCTGGCCCGGGGAGGGCCGGGCGAGCGATCGCGGCCCCGCCGCCGGACCCCCCGCCGGGCCCTGGCCGCGCTGGCCGTGCTGGCCGCGGCGGCGCTGACCCTGGTCCTGAGCGCCGGGCCGGCCGCCGCCCAGTCGGGCGGATCCGGGGCGTCGACGCCCGGCCCGGCCGCGGAGACGACGGACGTCCGCCACGCCGCCGGGCGGACGTCGGGCGGGATCGACGTGGACGGGGTCCTGGCCGAGGCCGACTGGGAGCGCGCCGAGGCGGTCGATCTGCCGTGGGAGGCCTCGCCCCGCCGCAACGCCGAGGCGCCGGTGGAGACGACGTGCCGGTTCCTCCACGACCGCGACCACCTCTACGTGGGCTGCCGGGCCTCGGACCCCGATCCGGGGGCGATCCGGGCCCACCTGGCCGACCGCGACACGCCCTTCGACGACGACTGGATCCGGCTGGTGCTGGACACCTTCGGCGACCGCCGCCAGGCCTACGAGTTCCGGATGAACCCCCTGGGCGTGCAGATGGACGCCCTGGTGACCCAGAACGGGTCGGACTTCGCGTGGGACGGGATCTGGGCGTCCGAGGGCCGGATCACCGACGAAGGCTACGTGGTGGAGGCGGCCATCCCCTTCCGCAGCCTCAACTTCCCCGAGGCCGGCGAGGACCAGGTCTGGGGCGTGCTGGTGGACCGCTCCTGGCCCCGCAGCGAGGAGCATCGCCTGCGCTCGATCCGGACCGATTACGACGAGCAGTGCGAGCTGTGCCAGGCCGAGCGGCTCACGGGCCTGCGCCCCGGCCGCTCGGGCCACGGCGTGGAGCTGGATCCGACCCTCACCACCACCCGGACCGACGAGCGGCCGGGCCTGGACGCCCCGTCGCTGGAGCAGGGCGCCGTGGAGGTGGAGCCGGGCCTGACGGCCTCCTGGCGCTTCAGCCCCAACTTCCAGCTCAGCGGCACCGTGAACCCGGACTTCAGCCAGGTGGAGGCCGATGCGGCGCGGCTGGAGTCGAACCGGCGCTTCGCGCTCTTCTTCCCCGAGAAGCGGCCGTTCTTCCTCGAGCGGTCGGACGTCTTCCGGATGCCCTCGAACCTGATCTTCACCCGCTCGGTGGTGGACCCGGCGGCCGGCGTGAAGCTCACCGGCAAGGAGGGGCCCAACACGGTGGGCGCCTTCCTGACCCGCGACCGTGTGAACCGCCTGATCTTCCCGGGCGCGACGTCGTCGTCCAGCACCCTGCTGGAGCAGGACGTCACCGGCTTCGTGGGCCGGTGGCAGCGGGACGTGGGCGGCTCCTCCACGCTGAGCCTGGCGGTGACCGACCGCGAGGCGGACGGCTACCACAACCGCATGATCGCCAGCGACGGGAACCTGCGGCTGGGGTCCAGCACGCGGCTCGTCTACCTGCTGGCGGGGACGCACACCGACTATCCGGACGACGTGGCGGCGGCCTTCGACCAGCCGGAGGGCGGCTTCGGCGGCTACTTCGGGGCGGTCTCGACGGTGCACGCCACGCGCGAGTGGCGCCTGCAGGGCACGCTGGTCGACGTGAGCCCCGATTTCCGGTCCGACGCCGGGTTCTTCCCGCGGACGGACTTCCGGCGGGCCCGCTACGTCGCCCGCCGCACCTTCTGGACGCCGGACCTGCCCTGGGCCACCCGGTTCCGGATCAGCAGCCAGGGCCAGTGGAACGTCGACCACGACGGCGACCTGGTGGAGCGGACGGCCGACCTGGCAGCGAGCTGGGAGGGCCCCCTGCAGTCCCGGGTCGAGCTGACGCTGGACTGGGCCGAGGAGCGGTTCGCCGGCGAGACGTTCTCCCTGCCCCAGCAGCGGCTGCAGGCCTCGATCCGGCCCTCGGGCGCCCTGGAGGCCGGCCTCGACGTGACCACCGGCGAGGAGATCGACGTCGCCAACGCGCGTCGGGCCGACCTGCTTCGGGTCGGACCCCGGCTGGAGTGGCGGGCCGGCCGTCACCTGAGCCTGGAGGCGAGCCACGAGCTGTCCCGCCTCTCCCGGGACGCCGGCGGCGCCTTCCTGGAGGAGAACGTCACCGAGCTGCGCGGCCGCTGGCACTTCAGCAAGGAGGCGTTCCTGCGGGCCGTCGTCCAGCACCGCGACGTGTCCCGGGACCCCGAGGCCTTCGGCGCGGACACGCCCCGGTCGTCGCGGGGCCTGTTCGGCCAGTTCCTCTTCTCCTACGAGCTGAACCCGCGCACGGCGCTCTTCGTCGGCTACACCGACACCCGGCGCGGGGCGGAGATCGGGGACCGCCAGTTCGATCTCCGCCAGACGGGCCGCACCTTCTTCACGAAGCTGAGCTACGCGTGGCGCTTCTGAGCGACGCCCGATCGTCCTCTTTCGAACCGACCGTTGCGTCCGCATCATGGGGGCCCGACGCGGGCCCGCGTCCTTCCATCCCGACCGAGAGAGGTCCGATGAGCACCCTTCCGTCCCCCGTCGTCTCCGCCCTCGCCCGGACCGTCCGCCGCCTCCTGCCGGCCGCCGCGGCCGTGCTGGTCGCCGCGGCCCTGACGGCCGTCTCGTCCCCCGCAGCGCCGGCCGCCGCCCAGCCCGCCGGCGTGGACGCGCCGGAGGAGGCGGCCGAGGGCCCCACCCGGCTGCTGCGCCAGCCCACCGTCAGCGACTCGCTGGTGGCCTTCGCCCACGCCAACGACCTGTGGGTGGTCGGCCGCGAGGGCGGCGAGGCCCGCCGGCTCACCTCCCACCCCGGCACCGAGGCCCACCCGCACTTCTCGCCCGACGGCCGGTGGATCGCCTTCTCGGCCGAGTACGCCGGCGACGAGGACGTCTACGTGGTCCCGACCGACGGCGGCTCGCCGCGGCGGGTCACCTGGCACCCCGGCGACGACGAGGTCCGGGGCTGGACGCCCGACGGCGAGCGGGTGCTCTTCGTCTCGGGCCGGAAGAGCGCCCCGGTCCCCTACGACCGCTTCTTCACGGTGGACCGGGAGGGCGGCCTCCCGGAGGCGGTGCCGATCCCCCGGGGCACGGCGGGGGCCTACAGCGCCGACGGGTCCCGCTTCGCCTACCAGCCGGTGGGCCTGTCCGACGCCGAGTGGCGGAACTACCGGGGCGGCCAGATCCGGCCGATCTGGGTGGTGGACACCGGCGACTGGTCGCTCGAGAAGCTCCCCTTCGGCGACGCCGCCAACCTGGACCCGGTGTGGATGGACGGGACCGTCTACTTCCTGTCCGACCGGACGCTGGCCATGAACGTCTGGGCGTGGGACACCGGGGAGCGGGAGCTCCGCCAGGTGACCGACCACCGCGACTACGACGTGAAGAGCCTCGACGCGGGCGGCGGCGCGCTGGTCTACGAGCAGGGAGGCTGGATCCACCTGCTGGACCCGTCCACCGGCGAGAGCCGGCGCCTGGAGATCACCGTGGAGGGCGACTTCCCCTGGGCCCGCACCCACTGGGAGGACGTCGGGAGCTCGATCCGGACCGCCGACCTGGGGCCCTCGGGCGCCCGGGCGGTCTTCGAGGCCCGGGGCGACGTCTTCACCGTGCCCGCCGAGAAGGGCGACTGGCGCAACCTGACCCGGAGCCCGGGCGCCGCCGACCGGACGCCGGCGTGGTCCCCCGACGGCGAGCGGATCGCGTGGTTCTCGGACGCCTCGGGCGAGTACCGGCTGATGATCGGCGACGCGAAGGGCCTGGAGGAGCCGCGGGCGGTGGAGATCGAGGACCCCACCTTCTTCTACGACCTGGCGTGGTCGCCCGACTCGGAGAAGCTGCTCTTCACCGACGCCGACCGGCACCTGTGGGTGGTGGACGCGGCCAGCGGCGAGAAGACGCTGGCCGACCAGGACAACTACACCCCGCCGGGGCGGACCATGGACCCGGTCTGGTCGCCCGACTCGCGCTGGATCGCCTACGCCAAGCGCATGCAGAACGGGCTGCACTCGATCTTCGTCTACTCGGTGGCCGCCGACACCGCCCGCCGGGTCACGGGCCCCATGGCCGACGCGCTCCATCCGGCCTGGGACCGAAGCGGGAAGTACCTGTGGTTCGCCGCCTCGACCGACTACGCCCTGAACACGGGCTGGCTGGACATGAGCTCCTACGACCGGCCGGTCAGCCGGGGGCTCTACCTGGCGATCCTCCAGGAGGGGACGCCCTCGCCGCTGCTGCCCGAGAGCGACGAGGAGGCGGGGAGCGGTACGGACGAGGGCGGCGGTGACGGCCGCGGCGGTCCGCCCGCCCGCGGCGAGGGACCGGCCGACGGCGAGGACGGGGCGGAGGACGCGCCGACCGTGGAGATCGACTTCGAGGGCCTGGACCGGCGGACCGTGGCCCTGGACGTCGCCCCGGCCAACTACGCCGACCTGCGGACGGCGGGACCGGGCGTCCTCTTCTACCGCGAGCTCGAGCCCACCGGCTCGGGCTTCGCCCCCGCACCGCTGCACCGCTACGACCTGGACGCGCGGGAGGGCGCGCGGTTCCTGCCGGCCGTCCAGGACTACGACGTATCGGCCGACGGCCAGAAGCTGCTCTACCGGGCCGGCGACAGCTGGAGCGTCGTCCCGACGCGGGGGAACGTGAAGCCGGGCCAGGGCGAGCTGGCCACCGGCGAGCTGCGGGCCCGGGTCGATCCCCGGGCCGAGTGGCGCCAGATCTTCGACGAGGGCTGGCGCTTCCAGCGCGACTACCTCTACGTGGACAACGTCCACGGCGCCGACTGGGAAGAGGTCTACGGGATGTACGCCCCCTGGGTGCGCCACGTGCGCCACCGCTCCGACCTCACCCACCTGCTCGACGTGCTGGGCGGCGAGGTGTCGGTGGGCCACTCCTTCACCGGCGGCGGCGACGAGCCCGAGGTCGAGGAGGTGCCGGTGGGCCTGCTCGGCGCCGACCTGGAGGCCGCGGACGGCCGGTACCGGATCGCCGAGATCTACACCGGCGAGAGCTGGACGCCCGACCTGCAGGGGCCGCTGGCCCGGCCGGGGGTGGACGTCTCCGAGGGCGACTATCTGATCGCGGTGGACGGACGTGAGCTGACGCCGCCCACCAACCCGTATCGCCTGCTGGACGGCACGGCGGGGCGCCAGACGGTCCTCACCGTGAACGACCGCCCCACGGCCGACGGGGCCCGGACGGTGACGGTGGTGCCCACCGGGGGCGAGGCGGGGCTGCGGCGGATGGCCTGGGTGGAGGCCAACCGGCGGAAGGTGGACCGCCTCTCGGACGGGCGGCTCGCCTACGTCTACCTGCCCAACACCGCCCAGGCGGGCTACGAGTTCTTCAACCGCTACTTCTTCGGCCAGCAGGACCGGGAGGGCGTCGTCGTCGACGAGCGCTTCAACGGCGGCGGCTCGGCGGCCGACTACATGGTGGACATCCTGGGCCGCGACCTCCGCGGCTTCTTCAACAACCCCGCCCGCCCGGACAGGCCGTTCACCCTGCCCGGGGCCGGGATCTGGGGCCCGAAGGTGATGATCATCAACGAGATGGCGGGCTCCGGGGGCGACCTGCTGCCCTACATGTTCCGCCAGTCCGACCTGGGCCCGCTGGTCGGCCGGACCACCTGGGGCGGGCTGGTGGGGATCTGGGACGTGCCCCCGTTCATCGACGGCGGAGCGATGACCGCCCCTCGCGGGGGCTTCTACGACCTGGAGGGCCGGTGGGCCGTGGAGAACGAGGGGGTGGCGCCCGACATCCGCGTGGAGCAGACCCCGGCCCGGGTGATCGAGGGCCACGACCCCCAGCTCGAGCGGGCCGTCGAGGAGGCCATGCGGCTGCTGCGCGAAGAGGACGGGCCCGGGCTGAAGGGTCAGCCCGAGCCGCCCGTGCGGGCGCGCCGGCCCGGCGACGGAGGCGGGAGCTGAGCGCCGGGGGACCGGCCTGCGGGGGCAGGGGTATCGGCCGACACGAGCCGGTCCCTCGCCCGCTCCGCCGCCCGATCCGAGAGGGAGTCCGCAGATGATCGACGCCAGAGCCACCTCCCCCGCCGTCCTGCTGGCCGCCGCCCTGCTGGCGGCGGGCTGCGGGGGCGCCGAGGCCGACGCTTCCCCCTCCGAGCGAGGAGACGACCCCGTGCACGCGAGCGCTCAGGACACCGTCGAGGTCGCCACCTTCGCCGGCGGGTGCTTCTGGTGCGTGGAGGAGGCCTTCCAGCAGGAGGAGGGGGTGATCGACGCGGTCTCCGGCTACACCGGCGGCGACGTCGAGGACCCCTCCTACGAGCAGGTCTCCAGCGGGCGGACCGGCCACTACGAGGCCGTCGAGGTCCGCTACGACCCGGAGCGGGTCGCCTACGAGCGCCTGCTGGAGGTCTTCTGGCACAACGTCGATCCCACCGACGCCGGCGGCCAGTTCTGCGACCGGGGGCCCCAGTACCGGACGGCGGTCTTCGTCCACGGCCCGGAGCAGCGCGAGGCGGCCGAGGCCTCGAAGCGTCGGCTCCGGGAGGGGGACCGGGTAGAGGAGGAGATCGTGACGCCGATCCTGGAGGCCGGCGAGTTCTGGCCCGCCGAGGACTACCACCAGGAGTACTACCGCGAGCACCGGGTCCAGTACCAGTTCTACAAGGCCTCCTGCGGCCGGAAGCGGACGCTGACGGAGATCTGGGGCGAGGAGGCGGGCGGATGACGGCCGTCACCCGCGAGATCCGGGTCGAGACGCGGGGGAACGCCGACATCGTGGACCTCACCGACCGGCTGGCCGAAGCGGTCCGGTCGAGCGGGGTCACCACCGGCCAGGCCACCGCCATGGTCGTGGGGTCGACGGCGGCGCTCTCCACCCTCGAGCACGAGCCCGGTCTGGTGGAGCACGACATCGAGGCCGCGATGGAGAGGATCGCGCCGGAGGACGGCCGCTACCGGCACGAGGAGACCTGGAACGACGACAACGGGCACAGCCACGTCCGGGCCACCCTGGTCGGCCCCTCGCTGGCCCTGCCGGTGGTGGACGGGGAGGTGCCCTTCGGGACCTGGCAGCAGCCGGTCCTGCTGGATTTCGACACCCGGCCCCGGGAGCGGACCGTCGTGGTCACCGTGGTGGGCGAGTAGGCCCGCGCCTCCCCGGGCCCCCACCTCCGGAGGCCGCCGTGACCGTCACCCCCTTCCTCGATCGCTTCGCCGGCGAGCGGCCCCTCGTCGGCGTCGTCCACCTGCCGCCGCTGCCCGGGGCGCCGGGTCCGGAGGCTTCCATGGACGAGGTCCGCCGGCGGGCCGTCCGCGACGCCCGGGCCCTGGTCGGCGGGGGGATGGACGGCGTGCTGGTGGAGAACTTCGGCGACGCCCCCTATCCGCGCGGGGACGCGGGGAAGCCGACCGTGGCCTGCATGGCGGCCGCCGTCGCGGCGGTGCGGGAGGCGGTGGAGGCGCCGGTGGGGGTGAACGTGCTCCGCAACGACGGCGAGGCCGCGCTCTCGGCGGCCGTGGCCGCGGGCGCCGACTTCGTCCGGGTCAACGTCTGGACGGGCGCCCGGGTCACCGACCAGGGCGTCGTCCAGGGGGCGGCCCGGCGGGTCCTCGCGCTCCGGCGGCGGCTCCGGGCCGACGTCGCCGTGCTGGCCGACGTGGACGTGAAGCACTCGGCGCCCCTGGCCGACCGTCCGCCGGCCGAGGAGGCCGCCGAGGCGGCCGGGCGGGGACGGGCGGACGGACTGCTGGTCACGGGCGACGCCACGGGCCGACCTCCCGCGGCGGATCGGCTGGAGGAGGTCCGCGCGGCGGCCGCCGGCACGCCGGTCCTGGTGGCCAGCGGCCTGCGCCCCGAGAACGCCGTCCGGCTGCTGGCGGCGGCCGACGGCGGTGTGGTGGGCACCGCCCTCAAGCAGGGCGGCGATACCGCCGCCCCGGTCGACCCCGACCGGGTGGCCGCCCTGGCGGAGGCGGTCCGGGGCTGAAGGAGGCGCCGAGGGGACGGCGGGCGCAGGGCCGCAGGTCCCGCCGGCGGAGATTCCCGGGGGGCGGTTTCTCCCCATCGGGGCAGTGCTGGTGTGTCCGGCGCCCGAGGTGCCAACTTTACATATGCGAGCGGGTCGCGGGTCCGTGGGGCCCGCGAGGACGCGGCTGACGGAGAGGAGGGACGCGATGGACGAGTTCGGTCACCGGCTCCGGACGCCGCGCGGCGTGCGGGCGCGGACGGTCCTGGCCCTGGCGGCGGGGACCCTGGCGGCGGCGTGCGGCGGCGAGTTCACCGGGTCCGACGGGGGGCTGGACCGGGCGGAGGCCGGCGAGCTGGCGACGGTGATGGCCGAGCAGGCGGGCCGGGTGATGCTGGCCCAGGTCGAGGAGGCGCCCGACCCCGGGGCGGGGATCGAGATCTCCAGCGACGTGCTCTTCGACCGGGGGGCGTCCTGTCCCGGCGGCGGCTCCGCGTCCGTCACGGGGAGCGTGGGCCGCAGGTCGGCGGCGGACGACGACCGGATGACGCTCGAGTTCCGGGCCAGCCTGATCCACGACGGCTGCGCCCTCCGGCTCGGCGACCGGAACGTGACGCTGGCGGGCGACCCGGGCGTGGATCTGCAGGCCGTCTTCGAGCGCCGGGGCTCGGAGCTGGCGGGTCCGCAGGAGACCCGGCTCGAGGGGCGGATCCGCTGGTCCGGGGCGGAGGGGTCGGAGACGTCCTGCCGGGTGGACCTCACCACCACCCTCTCGGCCGGGGCCGACAGCCTGGCGACCGAGGGCGAGGTGTGCGGGATCCCGGTGGACCGCACGGTGGACGCGCCCGCCGTGCGGTCCACC
>CAZJJO010000033.1:0-2630 GCA_964546375.1 uncultured Gemmatimonadota bacterium | reverse complement strand
CAGGCCCCCGGCGGGCGTGGTGTCGGGGTCCCCGGTGCCCCCCCCGGTGCCCGCCCCCGCCTTGCGGCCCCCCGCCGCCGCCGGCGCCGCCGGGCGGGCCGCCGACGCCGGGACCTGAGGCCGGGTCGGCCGCCCGGGCCGTGTCGGCGGCGGCCGGCGCCGGCCGCGGCTAGTAGCCGACGACCACGCCGTCCTTGCGCATCTCGGTGCCGCCCCAGTAGACGCCCTCGTCGGGGTCCCACATGATGGCCTGGTAGCCGCCGTAGCCCCCGGCCCCGACGTCGACGGCGTGGCCGCGCCCCTCGAGCGCCGTGATCACGTCCTCGCCGACGCCGCTCTCCACCCGCAGCAGCCCGCGCCCGTCCATCGCCTCGCCGGTGGGCGAGCTGCTGCCGTAGTGCCGGTAGCGGGCGGCGTCGCCGGCCTCCTGCACGTTCATTCCGAAGTCCACGATGTTGGCGAGGACCTGGACGTGGCCCTGGGGCTGCATGCCGCCGCCCATGACCCCGAAGCTGAGGAACGGCTCGCCGTCCTTCCTGGCGAAGGCGGGGATGATGGTGTGGAAGGGACGCTTGCCGGGCTCGTAGACGTTCGGGTGGCCCTCCTCCATGGTGAAGAGCGCGCCCCGGTCCTGGAGCATGAAGCCGAGGTCGTCGGGCACGAGCCCGCTGCCCATCCCGGCGTAGTTGCTCTGGATGAGCGACACCATCATGCCTGACGAATCGGCGACGGTGAGGTAGATCGTGTTCCCGTGGTCGAGCCGCTCGCGCATCGTCGCGCTCATCTCGACCGCCCGGGGATCGCCGTGGTCGGGCTCCGACAGGACCCCGTCCATCTCGACGAGCTCGCGCCGCCGGTCGGCGTAGACGTCGGAGACGAGCTCCTCGACGGGCACGTCGGCGAAGGCCGGGTCCGCGTAGAAGCGGGCGCGGTCCTCGAAGACCAGCTTCTTCGCCTCGGCCTGGACGTGGAGGTAGTCGGCCGAGTTGTGGCCCATCGCCTCCAGGTCGAAGCCCTCCAGGAGCTGGAGCATCTGCAGGGCGGCGATGCCCTGTCCGTTGGGGGGCAGCTCGTAGACCTCGACGCCCCGGTAGTCGACGCTCACCGGGTCGACCCAGTCGGCGGTGTGCGAGGCGAGGTCCTCGTAGCGCAGGTGCCCGCCGATGCGGCGCATGTACCGGTCGATGGTCCGGGCGATCTCGCCCTCGTAGAAGGCCTCGCGCCCCTCCTCGGCGATCGTCTCGAGCGTGTTCGCCAGGTCGGGGTTGCGGAAGACCTCGCCCTCCCTCGGGGCGCGCATCCCGCCGTCCTCGCCCTCCACCAGGTAGGTGTCCCGCCAGTTGTCGTCCGGCAGGTCGGCCTCGCGGAAGCTCTCGACGTTGGCCTCCCAGTAGTAGGCGATGACCTGGGAGACGGGGAACCCTTCGCGGGCGTAGCGGACGGCGGGGGCCAGGTTCTCCTCCATCGAGAGCTCGCCGAATCGATCGTGCAGCTCGAACCAGCCGCTCACCGTGCCGGGCACGCTCACCGGCAGGTGGCCCAGCAGCGGGATCTGGTCCCGCTCGCCCAGCTCCTCCTCCATCTCCTCGTGGGAGAGCCCCTCCGGGGAGCGGCCGCTGGCGTTCAACCCGTAGACCGAGTCGGTGGCCGGGTCGTAGACGATGGCGAACAGGTCACCGCCGATCCCGTTGCCGGTGGGCTCCATGAGCCCGAGCGCGGCGTTGGCCGCGATGGCGGCGTCGACGGCGCTTCCGCCGTCCTGCAGCACGTCGACCGCCACCTGCGAGGCGAGCGGCTGGCTGGTGGCGGCGATCCCGTGCTCGGCGATCACGGGGCTGCGGGCGAAGTCCTCGCCCGTGAGCCGGTCGCCCCCGCCGTCGCCGCCCTGGGCGGCGGCCGCGGCCGGGGCCAGGAGGAGCAGTCCGAGGGCTACGGTCCAGCGTGCGGTGGGTCGGTCGGCCATGGTGGAGTGGGGGGAGGAATGAGCGAGCGCGGGGGACGGGAGCTCCGTCTCCCCGGACGAGCGACCGGAGGACAGCATGGGCCGGCGGCGCCGGGGACGCCTAGTAGCCTTCGTCCTCCATCCCCGGATCGACCGCGCTCAGGGGGACCTCGACCCGGGTGTCGGCCCACTCGATGGTCATACGGCCCTCGCCCTCTCCGCTCGACGTCAGCCGGATCGACAGGGACTCGACGGTCTCGTCGGTGGAGGTCGGCTCGGCGGTCACGGTGCCGACGTCCTGCTCCATCACCTGGTCGTTGATGGGGATCCCCCACCGGTCGGTGGCGCCGTTGATCACGACCTCCCACTCCTCCGCGCCGGGCACGGCGTAGAGGGAGTAGGAGCCGGGCTCCACCCGGACCCCGCCCACGCTCAGCGGCACGGTCGTGTGGAGGGTGGTGGGCTCGTTGGCGCCCAGCCGCCAGGGCGTGCCGTGGGGCACCAGGCCGCCGAAGATCTCCCGGCCGCGGACCCTCGGGCTGCCGTAGCAGACCTTGACGACCCCGTCCCCCAGCTCCACCGACGAGGAGTCGGGCGGGCTGGCGCGGTCGTCCAGCTCGGCGGCCGGCGACCGGAAGGCGCAGTCCGGCGCCTCCTGGGCGGCGGCGGGTCCGGCCACCGCCAGGGC
>CAZJJO010000032.1:0-19785 GCA_964546375.1 uncultured Gemmatimonadota bacterium | reverse complement strand
CGGCCGCGGCGCCGGCGCTCTGCGCCCACCTCCTGCTGTCGGCCTGCGCCGCCGGCGCCCTGGGGGGCGAGGCGGCCCCGCCCGCGGCGGAGGACCGGTCCCGCGCCTGCTGCGAGGACGCCGAGCGCCATCGGGGCTATCCCGTCGTGCCGGTCTCGTCGTTGGCCGGCGAGCACCTGCGGAAGGTGCACGTCCGCAACGACGTGCTCCGGGCCCGCGCCGGGAGCGAGGGGCTGGAGCTGGTGGTCGGAAGCCCTTTCTACCGGCTGGGCGGGGAGGTCCGCCAGCTGGCGAACCCGGCCTACGTCCGTGACGGCCGGCTGTGGCTGCCCGTCGAGCTGGCGCGCCGGCTGGCCGGCGACGTCCGGGCGGCGAGGGCGGGGACCAGGGCCGGCCAGGGCGACCGTTCCGAGGCCGCCGGCCGCCGGGGTCCCTGGAAGGTGGTCGTCGATCCCGGCCACGGCGGTCGGGATCCGGGCGCCCGGGGACCGGACGGCACGCAGGAGAAGCACGTGGTGATGAAGATCGCCCGCGAGCTGAAGGAGCGGCTCTCGGAGCGGGAGGACGTCGAGGTCGTCCTGACGCGGGACGGCGACGAGTTCGTGCCCCTGGCCGAGCGGTCCCGCTTCGCCGTCCGACAGGACGCCGACCTCTTCGTCTCGCTCCACGCCAACGCGGCCCGGGACCGGGAGGCGAGAGGCTTCGAGACCTACTTCCTGGGGGAGGCCCGCACCGAGCGGGCCCGTGAGGTGGCGATGCGGGAGAACGCCTCGGTCCGCTACGAGGAGGACGGCGAGGGCGAGGTGCCCGACGACCTGCAGGTGATCCTGGCCAACCTGGACCTGCGGGGCTACCAGCGGGAGTCCAGCTACGTGGCCGGCATGATGCAGAACGCCCTCCGCGGCCGCCTCACCGTCCCCGACCGGGGCGTGAAGCAGAACATCTTCCTGGTGCTGGTCAACGCGAGCGGCAGCATGCCGGCGGTGCTGGTGGAGACGGGCTTCCTCTCGAACCCCTCGACCGAGGAGGTCCTGGCCAGCGACCGGGGCCAGGCCGAGATCGCGGACGGGCTGGCCGAGGCGGTGACCCGGTACTTCCGCGACCGGGAGCGCCGCGAGTCGGTCCAGACGGCCTCGCGGCCCTGAATGGCGTCCTCGCCCGCGGCCGCCGGCCACGACGCCCTGGCCGTCCTCACCGGACGCGCGCCGGGCCGGGCGCCGGGCGAGCGGGCCGACCCCCTCCGGCGCTGGGCGCCGGTGACCTCGCGGCGGAAGACCGCGCGGAACACCTGGTGGCTCGAGGTGGAGGCGCCCGAGATCGCGGCGGCCAGCGTGCCGGGCCAGTTCCTCATGGTCGGGTACGGGCTCGACAACACCGGCGCCCCCTTCCTGCCCCGCCCCTTCAGCGTGGGCGGCCGCACCGGCGACGGCCGGATCGGCCTGCTGCTCCGCAGCTTCGGGGCGGGTACCCGCCGGATGGCCCGGCTGGGCCCCGGGGACGAGGTGCTCCTGCTCGGCCCGCTGGGCCGACCCTTCCGGCTGGAGGAGGGCCGCCGGATCCTCTGCGTGGCGGGCGGCGTGGGCCTGGCGCCCTTCCTCTTCCTGGCGGACGAGGTCCGGCGGGGCGGGCTGTCGGTGGACCTGCACTACGGCGAGCGCACGGCCGACCGGGTGTTCGACCCCGGTCTCCTGGAGCGGCTCGCCGGCGGCCCGGCGCAGGTGTGGACCGAGGACGGGACCGCCGGCCGGGAGGGGCTGGTGCTGGAGGGGGTCGAGCTGGCCGACGACCCCCTCCTGCTGGGCTGCGGGCCCGACCCCATGCTCCGGGCCCTGGCCGACCTGGCCGAGGAGCGGGGCGCCGACCTGCAGGTCTCGGTGGAGGAGCACATGGGCTGCGGGGTGGGCACCTGCCAGGGGTGCGTGGTGCGGAGCGCGGACGGACGGTGGGTGAAGTCCTGCGTGGAGGGCCCGGTCTTCGACGCCGCGGAGCTGGACTGGAGCGTGCCCCGTGCCTGAGCCGCCCGGCCGGGGCGACGCCCCGTCCCCGCTCGATCCCGAGGGGGGGCGGCTGGTCCAGGAGCTGTTCGGCACCACCTTCCAGAGCCCGGTGCTGCTGGCCTCGGGCACCTGCGGCTACGGGGAGGAATACGAGGGGCTGATCCCGCTGGACGAGATCGGGGGCCTGGTGACGAAGGCGGTGAGCGTCGAGCCCCGGGCCGGGAACCCGCCCCATCGGGTGGCGGAGACGCCCGGCGGGATGATCAACGCCATCGGCCTCGACAACGTGGGGCTGGAGCGGTTCCGGTCCGAGAAGCTGCCCTGGCTTCGGGACCACCTGGATCGGGCCCGGGTGCTGGTGAACGTCGTGGGACGGACGGTGGAGGAGTACGCCGAGGTGGTCGCCGGCCTGGACGGGGAGGAGGGCTTCCTCGGCTTCGAGATCAACGTCTCCTGCCCCAACGTCGAGGACGGGACGCTCTTCGGCACCGACCGCGAGGCGCTGGGCCGCCTGGTGGGGCGCCTGCGGGAGGTCACCGACCGGCCGCTGGTGGTGAAGCTGACCCCGAACGTGCCGGAGATCGGCGTCTACGCCCGGGCCTGCGAGGAGGCCGGGGCCGACGGGCTGAGCACGATCAACACCTTCCCGGGCATGCTGGTGGACGTGGAGCGCCGCCGGCCGGTGATCGGCAACGTCACGGGGGGCGTGAGCGGCCCGGCGATCCTGCCCATGGGCGTCTACCTCACCTGGCGGGCCGCCCGGGCGGTGGAGATCCCGATCCTGGGGGTGGGGGGCATCCGCTCGGCCGAGGACGCCATGCAGTACGTGCTCGCCGGGGCCTCGCTGGTCCAGGTCGGGACGGCGCTGTTCGTCGACCCGGCGGCCGCCGGCGGCATCCACCGGGGCCTGGAGGCCCGGGTGGAGCGCCAGGGGGCCGAGCGCCTCTCCGACCTGGTGGGCGCGCTGGAGACCGGACCGTCCGGGCCGGCGGCCCCCGGCGCGGGGCCGGCCGACGGCTCCGGCGACGAGGCCGTGCCGGAGGCCGGGGCCCGCGGATGAGCGGGGACGACGCCGCGTCGGCGCCCGAGGTGGTGGTGGCGCTGGACGTGCCCGGTCCCGGGCCGGCCCGGGACCTGGTCCGGCGCCTGCCGCGCGGCACCCGCTACAAGGTGGGCCTGGAGCTGTTCGCGGCCGGCGGGCCGGAGTTCGTCCGCGAGCTGACGTCGGCCGACCACCGGGTCTTCCTGGACCTCAAGCTCCACGACATCCCGAACACCGTGGCCGGCGCCGTGCGCTCGGTGGCCGACCTCGGCGTCGACCTGCTCACCGTGCACGCGGGCGGCGGCCGGGCGATGGTCGGCGCCGCGGCCGAGGCCGCCCGCGAGGCCAGCGGTCCGCCGGAGGAGGGCGGGCTCGGGATCCTGGGGGTCACCGTGCTGACCTCGCTGGACGACGGGGCCTGGGAGGAGGTCACCGGGGCCGAGGCCCGGGTCGAGGAGGCCGTGGGCCGGCTGGCCGTGCTCGCCCAGGACGCCGGCGCCTTCGGCGTGGTGGCCTCGGTGGGCGAGTGCAGCGCGGTGAAGGCGCTCTGCGGCGAGAGCTTCCGGGTGGCCACCCCCGGCATCCGGCCCGCGGGCGGCGACGCCCACGACCAGAAGCGGGTCGCCACCCCGGCCGAGGCGGCCGCGGCCGGCTCGGACTACCTCGTGGTCGGCCGCGCCGTGCGGGACGCCGCCGACCCGGCGGAGGCCCTGCGACGGATCGAGGCGGAGGCCGACCCGGACTGAGCCCCGCCGCAGAGGGAGAGCCCCCGGCCGATCCCCCCGAGCGAACCCTTCGATCGCTGGCGATCGGGCGTGAGCGAGGGGGGACGGCCGGGGGGCTCGACCGGTCTCCGTCAGCCGCTCTCCGCCGACCGCCGTCGCCACAGGATCCACCCGTAGATCGCCGCGTTGCCGACCAGCACGGCGGCGCCCAGCCACAGGTGGATCTGCTCCCAGTTGCCGGGATAGAGCACCGGCTGGAGGTAGTGCTCGAGGAAGCTGCCGGTGTAGCCCTCCTGGCCCGCGGCCCGGCGGAGCCCGGCCTCGAGCGGCGTGAGGGGGCAGGTCCAGCCGAAGAACTCGATGCCCGCCCCGTAGAGGGCGCACGGCACGTGCAGCCAGGCCGTCCTCGGCCACCGGAGGACCAGCAGCGCGCCCAGGGCCACGTAGGCCACGAAGCCGGCGTGGACCAGCAGGACCAGGTCGGCCGCGAGCGCCGGGATCACGGTCGGACCGGGCCGCGGCGGGACCGGTAGGTTCCGGCGGGGGCGATCACGGGAGCGGTCGCGGGGACCGAGCGAGACGACGTCATCGATCCGGAGGCGCCATGAGAGCCGTCCGCATCACCGAGCCGGGAGGACCCGGGGTCCTCAGCGTCGACGACCTGCCCGAGCCCGAGCCGGCCCCGGACGAGCTGCTCGTGGAGGTCCGGGCCACGGCGCTGAACCGCGCCGACCTGCTGCAGCGCCGGGGGAGCTACCCGGCGCCGCCCGGCGCGCCCGAGGACGTGCCGGGCCTGGAGTTCGCCGGCGAGGTGGTGGAGGCGGGTCCGGCGGTCCGGGGCTTCCGGCCGGGCGACCGGGTCATGGGGCTGCTGGGCGGCGGCGGATACGCCGAGCGCGTGACGACGCCGGCCGAGCTGGCGCTGCCGGTGCCGCGGCCGCTGAGCTGGACGGAGGCGGCGGCGGTCCCGGAGGTCTTCTTCACCGCCTGGGACGCGCTCTTCCGCCAGGGCGGCTTCTCGGCCGGCGACCGGGTCCTGGTCCACAGCGCCGGCGGCGGCGTGGGGACGGCGGCCCTCCAGGTCGCGTCGGCCGGGGGCGCCGCCACGGTCTTCGGCACCGCCTCGGCCCGGAAGCTGGAGGGACTCGCGAGCCGGGGCCTGCCGCTGGACGTGCCCGTGGACCGGCGCGAGGAGGACTTCGCCGAGGTGGTGGAGGTCGAGACCGCCGGCCGGGGGGTGGACGTGATCCTGGACACCGTGGGCGGGGACTACTGGAGCCGGAACGTGGCCTGCCTGGCCGAGCGCGGCCGGCTCGTGCTGGTGGGGCTGCTCGGCGGCCGGTCGGCCGAGGTCGACCTCGGGACCCTGCTCCGGAAGCGGGCGCGGGTGGTGGGGACGGTCCTCCGCTCCCGGGCCCGTCACGAGAAGGCCCGGCTCACCGCGGCGGTCCGGGACCGGCTGCTGCCGCTGTTCGAGGACGGCCGCCTCCACCCGGTGGTGGACCGGACCTATCCGCTGGCCGAGGCCGCCGAGGCCCACCGGCGGATGGCGTCGGACGAGAACCTGGGAAAGATCGTCCTGGAGGTCTGAGGCCGCGCCCCTCCGCCCGGCCGCCGGGCGTCCGACGACCGGACGCTCCCCGCGCGGAGGGAATCCCTCGGGGGGCGGATCGGCCGTCGGTTCGGGCGGCCGCACCCTGGGGGCGATCCTCGGGAGAGCGCCGGCGCCTCAGGGGGCGGCCGGCTCCTCCTCGGCGGGCTCGCCGGACCGGTCGGGGGTCTCCCCCACCTCGCCCTCGCGCCCGCGCCGCACGTGCTCCGGCCGCATCTCGGCCTCGAAGTCCGGCTCCATCGCCTCGCGGGTGATCTCCGAGCCGACGACGCCCTCCTCCCACCAGGTGTGCCGGTCCTCCATGATCGACTGGGCGACCCCGTACTTGAAGGCGTCGTGGTTGTCCGAGATGGCGTCGAACAGCCGCTCGACCCGGCGCCGGGAGTTGCGGCAGAAGAGGTCGGCCAGCTCGGCGGCGTCCTCCGCGTTCGGGTGTCCCCGGTCGCGCATCGCCTGGACGCGCGAGCAGACGGCCGCCTGGGCGAACAGCTCCACGCCCACGTCGACGGCGCGGAAGAGGACGCCCTGCTTGAACTGCAGCTTGGCCCCGTGGCGGATCATCTTGTGGAACAGCGCCCGGGCGAGCTTCCGGCTGCTCCGGTCGACGAAGCGGACGTGGCCGGCCAGGTCGCCGAACTCGCCGTAGCGCGGCCAGTGGCCCCAGCCGAGCCAGCGGGTGGGGTACCACCAGGCGTAGAAGGCGGCCACGCCCGGCAGCTTCGCCAGCTTCTGCCCGGGGCCCAGGTCGCCCTCCACCAGGTCGCCGGCCACCTGCAGGTGCTTGTCCACGGCCTCGCGGGCGATGAACAGCCGCATGATCTCGCTGGAGCCCTCGAAGATCCGGTTGATCCGGAAGTCCCGCAGCATCCGCTCGATGGGCACACCGGGCTCGCCCCGGGAGCGCAGCGAGTCGGCGGTCTCGTAGCCCCGGCCGCCGCGGATCTGCATGGCGTCGTCCAGCAGCTGCCAGCCCGTCTCGGTGTTGAACAGCTTGGCGGCGGCCGCCTCCAGCCGGATGTCGTAGTCGCCGTCGGCGGCCATCATGCCCGTGAGGTCGCCGATGGTGTCGATGGCGAAGCCCTCGGCGGCGAGGTCCGCCAGCATGTGCGCCACCGCCTCGTGCTTGCCCACGGGCTGACCCCACTGGACCCGCTCCTGGCACCACTTGCGGCAGATCTCCAGCGCCGCCTTGACCGTGCCGGCGGCCGCGGCGGGGATGGTCAGGCGGCCGGTGTTCAGCGTGATCAGGGCCAGCTTCAGCCCCTTGCCCTCGTCCCAGATCACGTTCTCCTTCGGGACGCGGACGTCGTCGAAGCGGACGATCCCGTTCTCCAGGGCCTTGAGCCCCATGAACTCCAGCTTGTGGCTGATCTCGACACCCTCCCACTCCGTCTCGACGATGAAGGCCGAGATCTTCCCGGTGTCGGAGTGGCGGGCCATCACCACGATCACGTCGGCGATGGTCCCGTTGGTGGTCCACAGCTTCTCGCCGTTCAGCAGGAAGGCGTCGCCGTCCTCCACCCGCTCGGCCGACGTCTCGAGGCCGGCCGGGTCGGAGCCCACCTGGGGCTCGGTGAGGGCGAAGGCGGACACGGCCCCCTCGGCGAAGCGCGGGAAGTACTTCTCCTTCTGCTCCTCGGTGCCGAACAGCTTCAGCGGCTGGGGGACGCCGATGGACTGGTGGGCCGAGAGGAGCGCCAGCAGGTTCCCGTCGGCGCTCCCGATCATCTCCATGACCGCGCCGTACTCGGCCTGGTTGAAGCCGAGGCCGCCGTACTTCTCCGGGATCTTCATCCCGAAGGCCCCCATCTCCCCGAGCCGGTCGAGGATCTCCGGCGGGATCTTGCCCTCGCGATCGATCCGGTCGGAGTCGACCTCCTCGCGCAGGAAGGTCCGCATCTCGTCGATGTAGTCCTCGGCCCGCTCGCTGACGAACTCGTCGGCGTCGGGGAAGGGATGGATGTCCGAGAGGCGGAAGTTCCCCAGGTAGAGGTCCCGCAGGAAGGTCTTGCCCCCCCACTCGGCCTCGCGCGCCCCCTCGGCGACCTGGCGGGAGGCCTCCTCGCTGCCGGAGCTTCCGGTGGCGTCGGACGTCGGGTTCTTGTCGGGCTCGGTCATGATGGATCGCTCGGGCTGGAGACGGAGGGAAGGCGGAGGGCGCCGGCGGGCGCCGGTCCGCCGCTCGCGGGGCCGACGGCGCGAGGGAAGGTCGGCCCGATTCCACCGTACAATATACGCCCGCGACCCCCTCGACCGACAGGTCCGACGCCGGCGGAGAGGAGCGGGGAGGGGACGTCGGGGGGAGAGGGCGCCTCCGGGCCGCCGCCCGCCCGAGGGGGGCACCGGGGGTTCCCCCGGGCCCCTCTTCAAATCAATTTGAAGAGGGGCGGAGGAGAGCACGCGGCGGGTCCGGGACCGGAGTCCCGCCGTCGCCGACGAGACGGCCACGCGGCCAGGGAGGCAGGCATGGACGAGCGAGCGCTGCAGGGCGTCCACCACGTCACCGCCATCACCGGCAACGGCCGACGCTGCCGGGGGTTCTGGGCGGGAACGCTCGGCCTGCGCCCGGTGAAGCGGACCGTCAACTTCGACGCGCCCACCTCCCGGCACCTCTACTTCGCCGATCGGGTCGGCACGCCCGGAACGACGGTGACCTTCTTCGAGTGGCCGGGACTGCCCGAGGGCCGGCCCGGGGCGGGCCAGGTCACCCTGGTGGCCCTGGCGGCGCCGGAGGGCTCGCTGTCCTGGTGGCGGGAGCGGCTGGAGGAGGCCGGCCTCGGCCCCGGCGAGGAGGAGACGCCCTGGGGCCCCGGCCTCGCGGTGGAGGATCCGGACGGGCTCCCGGTGGCGCTGGTCGAGGCGCCGCCCCCCCGCCCGGAGGTCACGCCCTGGACGGAGGGCGAGGTGCCGGCCGACCGCGCGCTCCGGGGCATCGCCGGCGTCCGGATGACGGTCGACGAGGCAGCCGGCAGCGAAGACCTGGTGCGGGACGTCCTCGGGCTGGCCGGGGCGCCGGAGGGGCCGGCGGCCGTCCGGACCGATCGGGAGACGCCCGGCGGCCGACGGGGCCGGGGCACCGTCCACCACGTGGCCTGGCGCACGCCCGACGAGGCCACCCAGCAGGCCTGGCGGGACCGGCTCACCGGCCTGGGGCTGGAGGTGACGCCGGTGGTGGACCGGCACTACTTCCGGTCGATCTACTTCCGGGAGCCGGGCGGGGTGCTGTTCGAGATCGCCACCGAGGGGCCGGGCTTCGACGTCGACCAGCCGGTGGACGAGCTGGGCGAGGGCCTGACGTTGCCCCCCTGGCTGGAGGACCGCCGCGAGGAGATCGAGGCGGCGCTGCCCGACACCGGCGCCTGAGCCGACGGGCCGTCCGCCCCGATCCCGACCCGGGCTTCCGCCGCTCCGGCCCCGGCGTCGGACGACAGCTCCCGCTCGACCCACTCCCGGGCCACCTCCGTCAGGTCCCGCCCCTCCACGTCGACCTCACGGTTGAGCCGCCGCATCTCCCGGGTGTCGATGCGGCCGCCGAGCCGCTGCAGCGAGCGCCGCAGCTCCGGACGGGCCTCCAGCAGGTCGGCGCGCACCACCGGAGCGGCCTCGTAGGGCGGGAAGTAGCTGCGGTCGTCCTCCAGCGCGACCAGCCCCAGAGCCTCGATCTGGCCGTCGGTGCTGTTGCCGGCGATCACGTCCACCTGGCCTGCGTCCAGCGCTCGGTAGAGCAGCCCCAGCTCCATGGTCCGCGGCTCGCCCCGGAAGTCCAGGCGGTAGGTCTCCCGCAGGCCCGCCAGCCCGTCCTCGCGCTCGACGAACTCGTAGCCGACCCCGAGCCGGAGCTCGCCGTCGTGGTCGGCCAGGTCCGACACCGTCTCCAGGCCCAGCGAGTCGGCGGTCTCCCGGCGCACCAGCATGGCGAAGGTGTTCTCGAAGCCCAGGGGCTCGGTCCAGGTCAGCCCCCACCGCTCGCGGTAGAGCCGCTGGACGGTCCGGTAGACCGAGTCGGGCCGCTGGACGGGGGGGCGCTCCAGGATCGCCGTGAGCGCGGTGCCCGTGTACTCGACGTAGAGGTCCAGCTCGCCCGAGACCAGGGCCTCGTGGCAGATGAAGGTGCCGCCCAGGTGCAGCCGGCGCTCGGCGTCCAGGTCGGTGGTCCGCTCGATCCAGGTGGCCACGATCTCGCCCAGCAGGTCCTGCTCGGTGAAGTACTTCGAGCCCACGGCCACGGTGTCGTCCCCCCCGCCGCAGGCCAGCGGGCCCAGCGGCAGGAGGGCCAGCAGGAGGGCGGGAAGCAGGCGACCGAAGGCGCCGGGGGGCGAGCGCCTCACGGCCGGTTCCCCCCGCCGTCGACCCGGTCCTCCGGGTCCTCCCGCCAGCGGGAGAGCCTCCGCTCCAGCGCGCCCAGCCCCGCGTCCGCCGCCAGGGCCAGGAGGGCGGCGGGCACGGCGCCGGCCAGGATCTGGGCGTTGTCGACCATGTTCAGGCCGCGGAAGATGAAGACGCCCAGCCCGCCGGCGCCGATGGCGGCGGCGATGGTGGCGACGCCGATCCCGATGACGGTGGCCAGCCGGATCCCGCCCAGGATGACCCCCAGGGCCAGCGGCAGCTCCACCCGCCGCAGGAGCTGACGGTCCGTCATGCCCATCGCGCGGCCGGCCTCCCGCACCGCCGGGTCCACGCCCCGGATGCCCTCGTAGGTGTTCCGCACGATGGGGAGCAGGCTGTAGAGGAAGAGGGCCACGATGGCCGTCCGGGCGCCGATGCCGCCCAGCAGGGGCAGGGGGATCAGCAGGCCGAAGAGCGCCAGGCTGGGGACGGTCTGGATGACGTTGACGACGCCCAGCACCGGCCCGCGCCATCGGGCCCGGCGGGTGAGGGCGATCCCGAGCGGGACCGCCACCGCCACCGCCAGCCCCACCGAGACGCCCACCAGCACCAGGTGCTCCCCCAGACGCGCCGCCACCTCGCCCCGGTGGGCGAGCAGGTAGGTCAGGAAGTCCGTCATCCTCGCCGGTCGCCCGTCCGTCCGGCCGGTCCGCCGTGGGCGCGGCGTCCGGCCGCGGAAACGGGACGTCCGGCCGCGGAAACCAGGCGGCGGACCGCGGGAACCGGGCGACGGGCCGCCGGCTTCACGTGTCCTCGCCCAGGAACGCCCGGACCAGCGGGTGGTCGCTGGCGCGGAAGGCGTCGGTCCCCCCGAGGAACGCCAGCCCCCCGTCCTCCAGCAGGCCCACCCGGTCGCCCATGAGCAGGGCCTCCCGGACGTCGTGGGTGACGAACAGCATGGTCTTGCCGAGCCGTCCGGTCAGGCGGCGGAACTCGTCCTGCAGCTCCCGGCGGGTGATCGGATCCAGGGCGCCGAACGGCTCGTCGCAGAGCAGGAGCGGAGGGTCGGCGGCCAGGGCACGGGCCACGCCCACCCGCTGCTGCTGCCCGCCGGACAGCTCCCGGGGCCAGCGGTCGGCGAACTCGCCCGGCGGCAGGCCCACCATCTCCAGCAGCTCGGCGGCGCGGGCCCGGCGCCGCTCCTCGGGCCGGCCCTCCAGCCGCGGGACCAGGGCGGCGTTCTCGGCCACCGTCAGGTGGGGGAAGAGGCCGATGCCCTGGAGGACGTAGCCGACGCGGCGGCGCAGCTCGATGGGGTCCCAGGCGACGGTGGGCCGCCCCTGGACCCGCACGCGGCCGGCGTCGGGCTCCAGCAGGCGGTTCACCAGCTTCAGCGCGCTGGTCTTGCCCGAGCCGCTCCGGCCAACCAGGCAGAGGGTCTCCCCGGCCTCGACCTCGAAGCTGAGGCCGTCGAGCACCCGGGTCCCGCCCAGCCGGAGTCCCACGTCCTCGAAGGCGACGACGGGACCCGATTCCGGGCCGTCGGGCCCGGACGAACCGTCGGGCGCGCCCCGGTCCTCGACCGCGGTCGCGTCCTCGGGCGGGGGGTCGGCGTGGCGGTGTCCTTGCATACGCTCGGGGTCGTGGAGGAGAGGAGAGCCGAACCGAATCATGGAGCGCGTCCGCAGCGGCGGGCAAGCGCCGGGGAGGGAGCGGATGACAGGGGACGAGAGGGTGGAGATCCGGCGCGAGATCAGGCCGGACGACCTGCGCCGGCAGATGGCCGAGGACGTGCGGCGCGGGCTGGGGTCCGATCCCAAGACCCTGCCCCCGAAGTACTTCTACGACGAGCGGGGCTCTCGCCTCTTCCAGGCCATCACCCGCCTGCCCGAGTACTACCAGACCCGCGCGGAGCGCTCGATCCTGGAGCGGATCGCCGACGGGGTGGCCGACGGGACCGGGGCCCGGGCGGTGGTGGAGTACGGGTCGGGCTCGTCGGGCAAGACCGAGGTCCTGCTGGAGGCCCTGCACCGGGCCGGGAGGCTGGAGGCCTACGGTCCCATCGACGTCAGCCCCCAGCCGCTGCGCGAGGCCGCCGGGCGGCTCGTCGAACGGTGGCCCGATCTCCGGGTGGAAGCGGTGGTGGCCGACTTCGAGACGCCGCTGCGGCTCCCGTTCTCCGACCGGGCCCGTCTGCTCCTCTTTCTCGGCGGGACGGTGGGCAACCTCGGGGAAGAGGAGGCGGCCGGCTTCCTCCGGCGGACCGCGGAGGGCATGGACGGGGAGGACGCCCTCCTCGTCGGCTTCGACCTGGTGAAGGACCGCGAGACGCTGGTGGCCGCCTACGACGACGACCAGGGGGTGACCGCGGCGTTCAACCGCAACGTGCTGCGGGTCCTCAACCGCGAGCTGGACGCCGACTTCGAGCCCGAGCGCTACGCCCACCGGGTGGTCTGGGACGCCGAGCGGGCCCGGATCGAGATGCACCTGGTGGCCGAGGAGGCCCGCAGCGTGCGCATCGGCGAGCTGGAGATGCAGGTCCGCTTCGACGCCGGCGAGTCCCTGCGCACCGAGCTGAGTCACAAGTACACCCGGTCGACGGCCACGGAGCTGCTGGAGCGGGCGGGCTTCCGGACCGAGCGGTGGGAGACCGACGCCGAGGGCCGCTTCGCGGTGGCCCTGGCCCGGGTCTGAGGGTCCGCCGCGGGGGCCGGACCCGGCCCGTCCGCGGGCGGGCGAGAGCCGGCCCGGCGGGCGTCGGGAACCTTCCCGCTCGCGAGGCCGGACACCCCCGCGAGGCCGGGCACCCCCCGGATTCCGGTTCCTCCCGATCAGCGCGTCCGCAGCACGAAGTCGGCCACGATCCGCGCCAGCTCCTCGCCCCGGTCCTCCTGCAGGAAGTGCCCTGCTCCGCGGACGGTGGGATGGGCGTGGCCGCGGGCCCCCGGCACCCGGAGCCGGAAGGGCCGCTCCCGACCGCGGGTGACCGGGTCGCCGTCGCTGAACGCGGTCAGGAACGGCTTCTCCCAGCGCTCCAGCGCCTCCCAGGCGCGGCGGTTCTCCTCCGCGCCGGGGTCGCCGGGCCGGGTCGGCACGAGGCGGGGCAGGGCCCGGGCCCCCGCCCGGTGCTCCCGGTCGGGGAAGGGCGCGTCGTAGGCCGCGCGCTCGGCCGGGGACAGGCGCCGGCGGCAGCCGAGGTCGACGATGCGCCCGGCCGGGAACCGGGGCGACCACCGGGCGAAGGCCCGCCACGCGCGGAAGGCGGCCCCGGGCGGATCCTCGCCCGTCGGGAGGAAGCCGTTGGCCACCACCACCCGCTCGAACCGCTCCGGCCGGCGGGCCACCATCCGCAGCCCCACCAGGGCGCCCCAGTCCTGGCCGACCAGCGTCGCGTCCGCGAGCTCGACGGCGTCCATCCAGCCCTCCATCCACCGGACCAGGCGACCGGCCGCGTAGTCCCCGATCCGGGTCGGCCGCTCCGACCGGCCGAAGCCGGGCAGGTCGGGCGCCACCGCCCGGAGGCCGGCGCGGGCGAGGCCGGGGATCACCGATCGCCACAGGAACGACCAGGTGGGCTCGCCGTGCAGCAGCACTACGGGTGGACCCTCCCGGGGGCCGGCCTCCACCCACGCGATCCGGAGGCCCTCGACCCCGACGAACCGGGGCGACCAGGGGAAGGCGGGCAGATCGGAGAAGCGGGACGCCGGAGGGCGGATCGTGTTCATCGCCGGGCCGGGCCGGGAGCACGCCCTCCGGCGGGGGCCTCGGCCCGGACGCGCTCCCGCCGCCCCGGCGGTCGCCCGTGGGCGGGGGTCGCCTCCGTCCCGTCGGAGCCCCGCTCCCCGGGCACGCTCAGCCGGCCCCGGACAGCCGCTCCTCCAGCACCTCCCTGAGCACCGCCGCCGGGCTCCTCTCGTCGGCCTCGCCGGCGTGGACCAGCGTGACCCGGGCCCCGCGCGCGAGCTGCTCGAGGCGCTCGAGCTCCGCCTCTCGGCCGTCCAGCTCGTCCCGGTAGCGGCGTCGGAACTCCTCCCAGCGCCCCGGGTCGCCGCCGTACCAGCCCTGCAGCCCCTCGCTGGGCGCCACCGACTGGAGCCAGAGCGTGAGGTCGGCGTCCTCCCGCGGCAGGTCGTCCGGCCAGCGGCGGTCCACCAGCACCCGGGCGCCGTCGTCGGCGGCGGGCTCGTCGGTGGCGTGCTTCAGGCGGAGCTGGACCGGGGACATCGGGGGCGGCTCGGAGGGTCGCGTCGGCCGGACGGGCCCGGAAGGATACGAACAGGTCCGTCCGGTTCCAAGGGAGGTGCGGCGCCGGCCGCCGGATTCCCGGGCCCCGCTCAGTCCAGGTCGGGCGGGAGCGAGATCGAGCCGGTCTCGGGGTCGTACCGGGCTCCACGTCGGCGGGCCTCGCGCAGGTCGGCCGCGTCCAGGTCCCCGCGGGACCGGGCGAGCCGCTCGACCCGCTCCGGGGTCAGCGGCTCGGTCCGGGCCCGCCACGCCTCGCGGGAGGCGTCCAGCAGCCTGCGGAAGCGCTCCGACCGGCTCCGGTCGACCTCCGGCGGGCGTCGGAAGCCCAGCCGGCGGAGGTCGATCGGGGTTTCCTCGTCGCCCGGGGTCATCCGGCGCGGCCGCGCGGGTCCGGGCCGCTCACGACAGGGCCGCCGTCACGAGGACGACCGCCGCCACCGGCAGGGCCACGGCGATGCCCAGGACCACGCCGGCCAGCAGCCCCAGGCCGAAGGACCGTCCGAAGCCCCGGCGCCAGACGACGATCCCCACCCCGCCGGCCAGCAGGAGGTCGATCCACAGCCAGGTCAGCGGGACGGTGGGCAGGAGCACGGAGGTGGCCAGCTCCAGGACGCCGGAGGCCGCCACGCAGGCGACCCCCGTCCAGAAGCCGAGCCGCTGCTCGCCCGTGCCCACCAGGTAGCGAAGGAAGTCCTCCATCGTCCGGGCGGAGTGTATCCTCCGGCCCGCCGCCTGGGTAGGGCGGGAGCGTCGGCAGGGCGGGAAGGACGGCGGCAGGACGGGAGGGCGGGAGCAGGGGCGAGGGAGGGGCTCCCACGGATGGCCCCCTCCTCAGTCGCCGTCGGCTTCGCCGCGCACGAACTCCGGGAAGAGGGCGGGCAGCTCCCGGATGGTGGCCCATCCCTCGCCCGGCTCCACCTCGGTCACCCGGAGCTCCTCGAAATGGTCGTCGAGCACCGCCTCCCGCTCCTGGGCCAGGGGGGGCGAGCAGTGATCCTCCTCCTCCCAGACGGCCCGTCCCGAGGGGGTGCGCCGGGCCCGCTTCAGAGCCCTCGTGAGCTCCGGGCCGAAGGGCTCGAGCGAGCGGAAGGCGCCGTCGACCAGCGACCGGCGGAGGTCGTCCAGCCGATCGGTCCGGGGACGGGCCGAGACCAGGTAGTGGGCCACGTCGGCGGCGGGGGGCGGCGGACGCTCAGCCGCAGGAGCGGCGACGGGCCCCGGCGGGACGGGCGGGCTGCTCGATCACCGACGCTCCGGCGTCAGAGGTCGACGTCGACCGCGGCGTCCAGCACCTTCCGGCGGAGCTCCGGCGTGATCTCCTCGATGTCGTGGACCCGCTCCGCGTGGTCGGCCACCAGCTCCAGCAGCTCCTCCTCGTCCTCGGCCAGGGCGGCGAAGTCGCAGTCCATCCCCACGTCCGAGCACTCGATCCGCTTCGACATGCTGCCTCCCGGCTTCGAGGGCGTCCCGGTCCGACGGGCGGCGCCCGGCCCGTCGACGATCGACCCTACGTTACGAAGCTCGGGATAGGCGGGACAGGGGAGGGCGTCCGTCGGGGGATCGAGCGAGCGGCCCCGGGAGGGACGTCATCCCGCCTCGTCCGCCCGTGCCCGGCGGGCGTTCAGGTACAGGATCGCCAGGCCGGCGGCCGGGGCCAGGAGCCATCCGAACACGAACCAGAGCAGGGCGTCCCGGCCGGTCTCCTGGGCCCAGTAGGCGCAGAAGCAGCCGAAGAGGAACCCGACGTATCCCTTCGAGACGAGATCGAGCGCGTCCATGGTGAGCTCCCGGTGACGGTGCGATGGATCGGTGAGGTGGGGTCCCGGCGGGCGGCCCGCTCGTGCGAGGAGCGCCGGTCCCGGGCCCGGCGCGAGGCCGCGGGCCCGGTCGGCCGCGCGGCCGGCTACCGGCTACGGGCGCCGCGCCGCCGTGCCGGTGAGCGACGGTCGACCGTCCGCTCCCCCGAGGGGCGCGGTCGCGCGGCGGATCCCCGTCGGACCGCCGGCGCCGGGAGGCCCTCGTCGGGCCGGGCCAGCACCCGGACGTAGAGGAAGCCGACGGCCGCGAGCGTGGCGTCCGCCTCCTCGCGCGAGAGCCTTCCCGACCGGACCAGCCGCCGGGCCCAGCGGCGGGCCTCGGCGCCGGTGGGCGGGACGCGGCGGTCCGCGTGGTCGGCCAGGTAGCGGCCGACCCGCCGGCGGTGGTCCCGTCGCCGGACGGCCGTCCGGCCCCGACGGCGCAGCTCGGCGTCCAGGACCTCGAGGATCGTCAGGCGGAGGGCACCCAGCGGCAGCCGTCCCCGGGCCAGCGCCGCGCGCAGCAGGTCCGGGCCGACGCCCGGCGGACGGAGCGGAAGGGACGGGGGGCGGAGCGCTCGGGACGACATGGGGTCCTCCGGTCCGGGGGCTCGGGTCGCTGTCAGCGCGGACCGGAAGGTGGCGGCGCGACGTCAGGCCGCCCTCAACCGCCGCTCCCGGCGGGGCCCGTCGCTCCGGCCGGCGGTCCGGGCCGGGGGGCGGCCGGCCGTCCGTCCCCCGGCCCCGGGCGGCTTCACGGGTCCGACCGGGGCCGATCGGTCGCCTCCGTCTCCTCCGACCGTGGTCCGGTCACCGCACGGTAGAGCCCCCACCCGATGCCTCCCACCGTGGCGAAGGTGATCAGGATCATCAGCAGGATCGTCCAGAGCGCGCCGCGCTCCATCCCGGCCGCCGGGCCGAGGACGATGACCGTCAGCGAGACCAGCACCATCAGGACCACCACCGCCGATCCCACGGCCAGCGCCCGGCCCAGCAGCGGCCGATCCAGGGGGGAGCCGGCGTCGGCGTCGTCGGTCATGGTCGCCTCCCTGCAGGTTCGAGGGGCGCCCGGTCCCGGTCGTCCGCGCCCGGGGACGTCCGTCCGGGCCGTCGCGTCGCGCGCGTCATCCCGCTCCGGCCGCCCGCCGCGCCCGCTCGGCCTCCTCGCGGGCCACCCGGCGGCCCTCCTCCACGTCCACCCGCCAGAGCAGGGCGCCGCCGACCAGGAACAGGCCCGCCACCAGCAGGACGGCGTTCCGGCTGGAGCCGGTCAGCGACACCGTCGCCGTGAACAGCGCCGGGCCGAAGATGCCGGCGAACTTCTCCATCACGCCGTAGAAGCCGAAGAACTCGCCGCTCTTGTGCTCGGGCACCATCGACGCGAAGAGCGACTTGGAGAGGGCCTGGGTGCCGCCCTGCACCATGGCCACCAGCACGGCCAGCGCGTAGAAGTGGACGATCGTGGTCATGCGCCAGCCCAGCAGGCAGATGCCGACGTAGACCGCGAGCCCCGTCAGCACGCCCCGCTTCGCGCCGATCCGGTCGGCCAGCCGTCCGAAGAGGAAGGCGAAGGGGACGCCCACGAACTGCACGAGCAGGATCGCCCCGATCAGGTGGTTCCGCTCCAGGCCGATCTCGGAGCCGTAGATCGTGGCGAACCGGATGATGGTCTGGATGCCGTCGTTGTAGATCAGGAAGGCCACCAGCATCAGGAAGGCCATCCGGTAGGTCCGCAGCTCCCGGAAGGTCCCCGCCAGCCGGTCCCACGCCAGCCGCGCGGCCGCCGCGGTGGGGTCCTCGTCGGGGTCGAGCTTCTTCGGCGGCTCGGGGATCGACCGGAAGAGGGGGATCGAGAAGAGCGCCCACCAGAGGGCCACCGAGACGAAGGCCAGCCGGGAGGGCAGGGTGGGGTCGGCGTCGCCCATCCCGAACCAGCCGGGCCGGACGATCCAGGCGAGGTTCAGGGCCAGCAGGAGCCCGCCGCCCAGGTAGCCCAGGGCGAAGGCCGAGGTGGCGGTGCGGTCCAGCTCCCCCTCGGCGGCCACGTGCGGGAGCAGCGCGTCGTAGAAGACGAAGCTGCCCCAGGCGCCGACGTTGCCGGCCACGAACAGCAGCGCGCCCATCCGCCAGTCGCCCTCCCGGACCAGGAAGAGGGCGGCGGTGGCCGCCACGCCGACGCCGAGGAACAGGCCGAGGAACCGTTTCTTCTTCGCCGTGACGTCGGCCAGGGCGCCGAGGAAGGGCGCCAGGACCGCGACGATGGCCAGGGCCACGGTCGTGGCGGTCCCGTAGCGGGCGGTGGCCTCGGCGGCCGGCAGCCCGGCGGCGGCCACCTCGGAGAAGTAGATGGGGAAGACGGCGGCCGTGACGGTGGTGACGAAGGCCGAGTTGGCCCAGTCGTAGAGCGCCCAGGCCCGCGTCTCCGGGCGGCCCAGCCCCAGCCGGTCCAGGAGCCCGTCCAGCCGCCGGGCCAGCGCGTTCACGGCGAAGGCGACGCGTCGGCCGACGGGGAGGTGGGGGCCGCGGCGGGACGGGGGCGCGCCGGGGCCACGGTCAGGCTTCCGGCCCGCGGCCGCGCCAGGCCTCCATCGCCCCGTCGTCGAAGTGGACGTCGAGCTGGGGGAAGGCGATGGTCACGCCGGCGTCCTTCAGCGCCCACCAGACGGCCTCGTGGAGCTCGGAGCGGATGATCAGGGCCCGCCAGGGCTGGTCGGTCCAGACGCTGACCTCCCAGTCCACGCTGGAGCTGCCGAAGCCGGTGAGCAGCACCATCGGCTCCCGGGCGGCGATCCGGTCCTCGAAGGACCGGGCCGTCTCCTCGAGCACCCGGCGCACGAGGCGCATGTCCGACCCGTAGACGACCCCCACCGGGACCCTCAGGCGGTAGAGGTTGTCCCGGAGCGTGAAGTTCTTGACGGTCGACTGGACCAGGGTCGCGTTCGGGACGATCAGCTCCTCCTCGTCCCGGGAGCGGCAGACCGTGGACCGGATCCGCATGTCCACCACCCGGACCACCTGGCCGTCGACCTCCAGCACGTCGCCCGGCTGGATCGAGCGCTCCATCAGCAGGATCAGCCCGCTGACGAAGTTCTGGGCGATGTTCTGCATGGCGAAGCCCACCGCCACGGCCACCACCGCGCCGGCGGCGAAGAGGGCGGCCAGGTTGATCCCCATCAGGTGGAGCCCGAAGGCCACCGCCAGGATCATGATCCCGTAGTGGAGCAGTCGCCGGCTCACCTCCACGCCGGCGTGCAGCTCGTCGCCGTCGGCCGAGCGGGACGCCACCGTCCGGTCCAGCGTCCGCTGGATCAGGCGGGAGGCGACCCAGGCTCCGGCCAGCACCGCGCCGAAGACCAGCAGCCCCCCCACCGTGATCTGGGTGCCGCCCAGGCGGAAGACCTCGGCCGCCAGGAAATCCCGGAACGCCGTGGTAGCGTCGGTCCAGCTCACCTCGCCTCCGATCTCGGTGGGGCGTGGACGCCTCCGGGACGCATTTTGCAGGTCGGGAGGCCCGACCGCCAGCGACGGCGGTCCGCCGGAGGAAGGAGATCGGCGGCCGCGGCGCCGGACCGGCGGCGCCGCCTCCCCAGCGACGAGGAGCGAACATGCTGATGCACCTGCTGCAGGTCGGTCGGGTCGTGGAGACCCTGGACGGGATGGCCCGGGGCTTCTTCGAGTGGCTCCCGGTGCTGGCGGTGGGCGTCCTGGTCTTCGCCGCCTTCTGGCTGGCGGCGAAGGCGGTCCGACGGGGCGTCCGGCGGATCATGGAGCGCACCGACCGTCCCCCGGGGGTCACCCTGGTGGTGGCCCGCCTCTCCCGATGGGCCGTCCTCTTCGTCGGGCTGATGGTGTCGCTGGCGGTGGTCTCGCCCGGCCTGGGGGCCGGCGATCTGGTCCAGCTCCTGGGCATCGGCAGCGTGGCCATCGGCTTCGCGTTCCAGGACATCCTCCAGAACTTCCTGGCCGGGATCCTCATCCTGCTGAACGAGCCCTTCCGGATCGGCGACCAGATCATCGTCGGCTCCCACGAGGGCACCGTGGA
>CAZJJO010000031.1:0-20143 GCA_964546375.1 uncultured Gemmatimonadota bacterium | reverse complement strand
CCAGGCCCGCCGTCCAGCCGGCCCAGCGCCCCAGGATGTCCCAGGCCACCTCCGGCCGCCGGATGGCGCCGGGGGTGGTGAGCAGGGCCGCCACCAGGGCGGCGGCGGCCATCAGGAGGTCCAGCGCCTGGAGCAGGCGCCGGCGCTCCCGGTCGGTCAGCCGCCGGGGCGGGCTCACGGGAGGGGCGGACGGGGATCGCACGGTCGCCCCAAGCTATGCGCCCGGCGGCGGGGCGGGCCAGCCGCCCGCCGGCTCCCTCCCGCCCGTGCCGGTGTAGCACTACATTGCACGTTGCATCGCACGCCGCCGTCCGCCGCTCCCTCCACCTGTACAGGTGTACGGTTGGAGGGCGGTGAGAGCCCGTTGATCCCGCCCCGGCGCGTCCGGGTGGGTCCGGGCCGAGCGAGCCTCCAGCCCCCGCGAGCCATGCTTCCAGACGAGCCGACGTCCGCTCCCGCCCCGCCGACCACCCTCCGCTCGACGGCCCTGGCCGCCTGCGTCGTGGCCCTGCCCTTCCTGTGGCTGGCCGGCTGCGGGGGCAAGCAGGTGAGCCGCATCGACCCGAACTCGGTCACCGACCTCTCGGGCCGCTGGAACGACACCGACTCGCGGCTGGTCGCCCGGGCGCTGATCCAGCAGAGCTTCGAGGCCGGCTGGGCCGAGCGCCACGCCGAGCGCAACGGCGGCGAGACGCCGACCGTCATCGTCGGCCGGTTCCGGAACCACACCATGGAGCACGTGCCGGTGAGCACCTTCCTCAACGACCTGGAGCGGGCGTTCATCAACTCCGGCCAGGTGACCGTGGTGGCCGACCGCGAGGAGCGTGAGGAGGTCCGGGCCGAGCGGCGGGACCAGCAGGAGCACGCCCGGGCCGACAGCCGCGCCGCCCTGGGCCGCGAGCTGGGCGCCGACTACATCCTGCAGGGCGAGCTGCAGGCGATCGAGGACGAGGAGGGCGGCGAGAAGATCATCTACTACCAGGTCGACGCCACGCTGGTCGACCTGCAGTCGAACGTGAAGGTCTGGGCCGGCCAGGAGCGCATCAAGAAGTACGTCGAGCGCAGCCGGCTGGGATCCTGATGCGCACGGGGAGGACGACCGTGGAGACCGGAGCCGTTCGCCGCGCCGCGGCCGCGCTTCCGCTCGCGGCCCTGATCGCCCTGACCGCCGGCTGCTCGTCGAGGCAGGTCGACGAGGAGCCGGTGATCGAGCAGGGGGACCGGGTGGAGGTGCCCGAGAGCGACCCCACCGCCGCCGGCCCGGACTCGACCGCGCCCGGGGCGCTGGCCGAGCGACGCGAGGCGCTCCGGGCCGCCGCCCTGGCCGGGTGCGAGGGCGAGGCCTGCGACGCCATCGCCCGCGGCGAGGTCCGGCCCGGGCTCACCGAGACCGGCGTGCTGGCCGCCACCCGCACCACGTCCGAGGCGTGGCGGATCCGGCGCAGCGGCTCGTCGGTGGTGATGACGCCCCGCTCGCTCGCCCACCCGCCCGAGGACGCCGTGGGCGAGCTGGTCCTGGTGCAGGTGGTCGACGGCCGCGTGGAGCGCTACGCCTACCGCGAGGCCCAGGGCGTCCGGCTGGTGGACGAGGCCGCCGACGCCACGGCCGAGGGCCGGGCCGAGGCGCTGGCCGACCTGCTGGTGCGCGAGGGCGACGAGCTGGCGGCGGCCGGCGAGCTCGACGCCGCCCTGGACCGCTACGACCGGGCGGACGTGCTGACCCGCGACCGGCCGATGCTCTCCTACAGGATCGCCTCGGTGCTGGACAAGCAGCTCCGGCCCGTCCAGGCGCTGATCCAGTACCGGCTCTTCCTCCACCGCCTGGAGCTGGAGAAGTTGCGGGCGCGGGGCGAGATCGCGGAGAACATCGCCGAGGCGGTCGCCCGGGCCCGGGACCGGATCGTCGTGCTGGAGCGCCGGACGTCCGAAGAGGAGTAGGGCCGGGATGAGGGGCCGCGGCGAGAGCGGCCGTCGGCTCCCGGGTGCCGGGGGGCCCTCGCGCCGGACGCGCCGGGCCCTGGTCCCGGTGCTCCTGGCGGCCCTGGTCGGCCTGGCCGCCGGCTGCGTCCACCTCGGCGGGCTGTTCGCCGGCACGGGGCCCGGGGCCGAGGGGAGCTGGGACGCCCGGCTCCGGACGGCGCTGGCGTCGGGACGGCACGAGCGGGCGCTGGCCCTGGTGGGGCCCGACAGCGCCCGGGCCGGCGACGACCTGCTCCGGCTCCAGCACGAGGGGCTGGTGGCGCACTACGCCGGCCGGTGGCGGCGCAGCTCGGAGGCGCTGGAGCGGGCCTTCGCCCTGGCCGAGGACCGCTACACGAAGAGCGTCTCGCGGGCCCTGCTCTCGGTCGTCACCAGCGACCGGGTCCTCGCCTACGACCCGCCCCATCCCGAGCGCCTCCTCTTCCACTACTACGGCGCCCTCAACTACCTGCGCCGGGGGGACCCCGAGGAGGCCGCCGTCGAGGCCCGGCGGCTGGGCCACCTGCTGGGCCGCAGCCTGGACGGCGACCTGCCGGAGACGCCGCCCGGGCTGGGCCGGACGCTGTCGCTCTTCGCCGCCGCGGTCTTCGAGGCCGCCGGCCTGGAGAACGAGGCCGCCGTGGCGCGCCGCCGGGCCCGGGCGTTCGGCGAGGGGGACGGAGCCGCGAGACCCCGGGACGGGGGGCGGGCGCCGCCGGGCCCGGCCGCCGGCGGCGACCGGACCGCTCGCGCCCCCGCGGCCGACTCGGGCCAGGGGTCCGCCCCCGCCGACTCGGGCGACGTGGTGGTGATGATCGAGCGCGGCTTCGTGGCCCACCGCGAGGGGGAGGCGGCGACCCTCTTCCTCCTGCCGGGCGAGGTCCGCCGCCTGCGGACGATCCGCCGCCGGGCCCGGGCCGGCGGCGAGGACGCCGACCTGGAGGAGGCCGTCGAGCTGGCCCGCCGGGTGGAGGGGCGAAGCTTCGGCCGCGGCCACCGGCGGCGGGGGCTCGCCGACCTGGAGGGGGATCCGGTGCTCGTCCGGGTCGCCTGGCCGGTCTACCGCGAGAGCGGCCGCGTCTCGGGCGCCGCCGCGCTCGCCGTCGACGGCGAGCCCGCGGGGGGTGGGCCCGCCGCGGCCCGGGCCGACCTGTCGGCCGCGGTGCGGGAGGCCTACGAGGGGCGCCGGGCCCTGGACATCGCGAAGGCCCTGCTCCGGGCGGCGGCCAAGGAGGCGCTGGCCCGCTCGGTCGAGGACGAGCTCTCGGAGGAGGACGAGACGCTGGGCGAGATCGTCGGCTGGACGGCCCGCATCGCCGGCGCCCTGGTGGAGCGGGCCGACACCCGCTCCTGGCACCTGCTGCCCGAGCGGCTCGAGCTGCACCGGCTCCGCCTGCCGGCCGGGACCCACCGGATCTCGGCGCGGACGCCCGGCGGCGAGCTGGCGGTGGACACCGTCCGCGTCGAGCCGGGCCGAACCGAAGTGGTCTCGGCCCGAGCCTGGCGCTGAGGACGGGCCCCGGGAGCGGTCGACCGGAGCGTCCGGCCGCCAGGGGGGCGGGCGGCTAGCGGCGGTCGCGGCCGCCCCGGCCCGCCCTCAGCCGTCCCCGAACAGCTCCTCGGGCGGACACGGCCGCCCCAGGTGGTAGCCCTGGGCCATCTCCACGTCCATCTCCACCAGGCGCTCGAGCTGGTCCGGGGTCTCCACCCCCTCGGCCAGCACCTCCATGTCGAGCTGTCGGCCCAGGGCCGCGATGCCGGCCACCAGCTCCGCGTCCCGCGGCTCCCGCTCCATCTGCTGGACGAAGACCATGTCCAGCTTCAGGATGTTCGCCACGAACTGCCGCAGGTAGGCCAGCACGGCGTGGCCGGTGCCGAAGTCGTCGATGGCGACCCGGACCCCGCGGCCGCGCAGCTCGCGCAACGTCTCGGCCACCTCCTCCGGGTCGCGCAGGGCCACCCGCTCGGTGATCTCGATGGCCAGCCGCCGGCCGGGCACGCCCTCCTCGTCCAGCAGGCCGCCGACGAAGGCGGACAGGTCGGGCCGGCTCAGGGACGAGGCCGACAGGTTGACCGAGGTCCACCCCGGGCCGGTCTCCGCCCGCTCCCAGGCCCCGAGCTGGTCGATCGTCCGCCGGAGCACCCACTCGTCCAGCCGCCGGACCAGCCCCGAGCGCTCGGCCAGGGGGACGAACTCGGCCGCGTCCAGCAGGCCGGCCTCGGGGTGGCGCCAGCGGACGAGCGTCTCGGCGCCCCGCAGCGTCTCGCCGTCGGCCGCGAAGATCGGCTGGTAGTGGAGGACCAGCTCTTCCTCCTCCAGGGCCCGGCGCAGGGCCTCCTCCCGGGCCAGGCCGCCCTCGGGGCCGGGGCCCATGACGGGCTCGTAGACCGTGATGGGCTCGCCCGCCCGGGGCTCGGCCTCGTACATGGCGTGGTCGGCGCTGGACAGCAGCTCGCTGAAGTTCGAGCCGTGGTCGGGGTAGAGGGCCAGCCCCATCCGCAGGTTCAGGTGGAGGCGCGAGTCGTCGACCCGGAAGGGGTCGTCGAAGGCGACGTCGAACCGCTCCGCGACCCGGCGGAGATCCCCCTCGGTGCGGACCTCGGGGACCAGGGCGACGAACTCGTCGCCGCCGACCCGGGCCACCAGGTCGCCGCCGGCCCGCAGGCAGCTCTCCATCCGCTTGGCCGCCATCACCAGCACCTCGTCGCCGGCGGTGTGGCCCAGCGTGTCGTTGACCCGCTTGAAGCGGGCGATGTCCAGGAAAACGACGCCGACGCGCTCGCCCGTCCGGTCGGCCCGGGAGAGCGCGTCCTGGCCCTGCTCGCGCAGCAGCCGGCGGTTCGGCAGGCCGGTGAGCGAGTCCCGGTGGGCCATCCGCTCCAGGCGCTCCTCGAGGCGGACCCGGTCGGTGATGTCCACCAGGGTGCCCATGTTCACCGGCTCCCCCTCGCCCTCGTCGACGAGGAAGGAGTTCTCCAGCACCCAGATCGGCGAGCCGTCCCGCCGCTCCAGCTTCAGCTCCACGCCGGCCAGGGCGCCCCGCTCCTGCAGGCTGTCCATCCGCCGGGCCCGCTCCTCGGACTCCGCGTACAGCTCCTGGACCGGCCGGCCCTCCGCCTCCTCCGGCGACCCGTAGCCGAACATCTCGGCGAAGGCCTGGTTGCACTCCAGGATCTCCCCGTCCAGGGCGGTGCGGAAGGTGCCCGCCACGTTGCGGTCGAAGAGCATGCGGTAGCGGCGCTCGCTGCTCTCCAGGCGGCGCTCGGTCCGCTCCCGGTCGGTCACGTCCTTGGCGACGCTGAGGACGCAGGTCTCCCCGCGGTGCTCCACCAGCCGGCTGGAGATCAGGTGGAGGCGGACCTCGTCGCCGAGGGTCACGTGGAGCGGGACGTCCCGGACCTCGCCCCGCTCCTCCAGGGCCTCGAGGTAGGGCTCGCGCTCGGCGTCGCGGAGGTCGAGCTCCAGCTCCTCCAGGGACCGGTCGATCAGGTCGGCCGGCTCTTCGTCCAGCATCTCGGCGAAGGCGCGGTTGGCCTCCAGGATGACGCCGTCGTCGCGCCGGCGCAGGAGCGCCGGATCGGGCATGAGGCCGAGCGCGACCCCCAGCAGCCCGGGGGCCTCGCCTCGCGGATCCGGGCTCACCGCCGCCTCCTCCCCTGCGTGCCGATCGACCTGCGGGTCGTCCCCGTACGATAACGTGCGTCGTCCACGCACGATAACGCGCCGGAGCCGCCGGCCCGCGAGGGGGGGCGCAGCGGGCCTCTCCGGCACCGGGGTCCCCGGAGCGCCTGAGCCCGGGGAGCGTCAGCCGCCGCCCCGGCCCTCCGGCGGCCCCTGGTTCACGCGGATCTCCCGGACCGTCGCCGTGAAGTCCATGGCGCCCGAGGCGAGCATCCCCTCGATCCGCTCCATCTGGTCGCCCATCATCCGCTCCATCATCTGGCGCTGCTCGTCGGACATGTTCTCCATCTGCTGGCGCATCTGCTCGAGCGACCGGCGCGCCTGCCGCCGATCGGCCTCGGACATCTGTCCGCCCATGCCCTCGACGGAGACCTCGACCCGGAAGGGATGGACGACGCCCTCCACCTCGCGGTAGTCGCGGAAGCGGGCGTCGAGGCTGAAGTCACGGGTCTGTCCGTCCGTCGTCGCCGTGCCCTCCATTCGCATCCCCCGGATCAGGTAGTCGTCGGTGTCCACCAGGAAGGTGGCCCGGTCGGGCCGGAACTGCTCGCCGGCGCCCGCGCTCTCGTAGAAGTCGGTCCCCTCCAGGTCGGTGACTGTCACCACGTGGCAGGCTTCGCCGTCCACCTGTTCGGTGCCCTCGAGGGTGGCGCGCTCGGCCATCTCGGTGAGGGCGGCGTAGGGGTTCTCGGGCGCCCGCCGGGCCGCCTCGCTGCCGGCCTGCTGGCGCGGGACGAAGAAGACGTGCCCGTCGCGCTCGACCCGCTCGAAGTAGGTGGTGGACTCGAAGCCCATGATCTCCTGGACCACCGTGTAGTCCCGGACGCCCTCCATGCGCTGCTCGTGGCGCTCGAGGGCCGTCTCCAGCACCTCCTGCGCCGACTGCGCCGGCAGGGCGACCGGGGCCGCCGCCAGGGCGGCCAGGGCCATCGCGGCGAGGACCCGCCCCGCCGTCGTCGCGCTCATCGTCGTGCTCGTTCCCGTCATCGTTCGTCTCCGGTAGAGTAGGCAGGGGGATCTCGTCGTGATCTCGCTCGCGGCGGCGAGGGGGATCGCGCTCCGGCGGCGGTCGACGCCGCGGGTCCACGACTCCGGCGCCGAGGACTTCCGGCTCCGGGGCCGCCGCACCCGGGCTGGTACACCGGCGGGGTCCGGGTGTCGCATCCCTCCTCGCGGGCGGGAGCGGCCCGACGGCCCCGGCGCTCTGAGATCCGGCGCCCGGGTCCGAACGGCCGGGTCCGGGCGAGCCCGGGCGGGGCGGCCCCGGCGGCCGCGGCGGGCCGGTCATCCGTCGGCGACCCGCTCAGCCGTCGGCGATCCGCTCCCGGTCGGCCTCCACCATGGTCTCCACCAGCTCGCGGAAGGTCATCGAGGGCGCCCAGCCCAGCTCCTCCCGCGCCCTCGTGGGGTCGGCCACCAGCGACTCGACCTCGGCGGGGCGGAAGAACTGCTCGTCCACCGAGACCAGCCGGTCGCCGGTGACGGCGTCGTAGCCCGCCTCGTCCACGCCCTCCCCCTCCCAGCGGATCTCGGTGCCCACCGCCCCGAAAGCGGCCTCCACCAGCTCGCGGACCGTGTGGGTCTCGCCGGTGCCCACCACGTAGTCGGCCGGCTCGTCCCGCTGGAGCATCCGCCACATCGCCTCCACGTAGTCGCCGGCCCAGCCCCAGTCGCGTCTCGCCTCCAGGTTGCCGATCCGCAGCTCGTCCTGCAGGCCCGCCTCGATGCGGGCCACGGCGTCGGTCACCTTGCGGGTGACGAACTCGCGGCCCCTGCGAGGACTCTCGTGGTTGAACAGGATGCCGCTCACGGCGAAGAGGTCGTAGCTCTCCCGGTAGTTCACCGTGATGAAGTGGCCGTAGACCTTGGCCACGCCGTACGGGCTCCGGGGGTAGAAGGGGGTCTCCTCGTTCTGGGGCGTCTCCTGGACCTTGCCGAACATCTCCGAGCTGGAGGCCTGGTAGAAGCGGATCCGGGGGTCGGTGTGTCGGATCGCCTCCAGCACGCGCGTCACGCCCAGCGCGGTGAACTGGCCGGTCAGCAGCGGCTGCTTCCAGCTCGTGGGCACGAAGCTCTGGGCGGCCAGGTTGTAGAGCTCGTCGGGCTGGGACTTCCGGATGGCCTCGACCAGGCTGAGCTGGTCCAGCAGGTCGGCCTCGTGCAGGGTCACCCGGTCGACCAGGTGGTCGATGCGGGTGAACCGGTCGGTGGAGCTGTGCCGGACCACCCCGTGGACCTCGTAGCCCTTCTCCAGCAGCAGCTCGGCCAGGTAGCTGCCGTCCTGGCCGGTGATGCCGGTGATCAGGGCGGTGGGAGCCATCGGGCCTCCGGGGCGGTCGCGGGGCGAGGAAGCGGGTCGTCGGGATCGTCGGCCGCGGGCGGGGGCGGCCGCCGGGAGGCGGGCTCCCGACCGGCCCGCGGGAGCCGCGGCGCCGTCCGGAAGGCTAGCTCGCGGGGGCGGCTCGAACAAGCGGAGCGGGGCCGGGGCCGACGCCGGCCCGAGAAGCGGTCGGCCGCGGGAAGGGCGGCCGGTGAGCGGCCGCGGGCCGAGCCGGCCTCCGGGCGGGGGAGCGCCCGTGCGGCCGGCCCGGACGGGGCTTCCGGGACCGGCGGGGGGAGTCGCCGGAACCCGGAGCCTGCCCGCCGCGGTGCTTCAGGTCATCCGCCCGAGGAGGCCTCCACGAGCGTGAAGTCGACGCCCTCGACGCTCTCGCCCTCGCCTACCTCGACCTCGCGCGAGGCGGGATCGGCCTCGAAGCCCTCCGGCGGCTCGACGCTCACCGTGTAGCCGCCCGGGGCGAGCCCGGAGAGCTCGTAGGCGCCCTCCGCGTCGGTGGCGGCGGTGGCGGTTTCGGTCTGGCCGCCCTCCTCCTGCTGCTGTTGGAAGGCGATGCGGGCCGCCTCGGCGCCGTCGCCCGCGGGCTCGGCGGTGACGGTGAGCCCCTCCACGTCCGCGCCCTCGGGCCCCGAGACGGTCCCGGCGACCGAGCCGGCGGCGTCCTCCTCCGCCACCCGCAGCACGGGCGTGAAGAGGAAGCCCCGGATCCCGGCCGGCGTGTTCGGGTTGCCCTGGACCACGAAGCTCTGGCTCACGTCGAAGTCGACGATCAGCGACGTCTCCTCGCCCTCCTCGACCTCGGTGCCGCCGTCCGACGCGTCGCCGTCCGCCCGGTCCAGGTTCAGCTTGATCCCGGTCTGGGCGCCGCTCGGCACCATCAGCTCCCGGCTGGTCGAGCCGTCGCGGAAGGTGAGCCCCTCCTTCAGCTCCACCCGGGCCGAGTCGACGATGAAGCGGAGCTGGGCGTAGGTGCCGACGTCGACCTCGGCCGAGCCCAGCAGCTCGGTGATCCCGTCGCGGAGCTCGAGGAGGTCGAAGGCGCCGCCCTCCTCGACGATGACCACCGGGCCGCCCTCCCCGTCCTCCTCGTCGCCGTCGCCCTCGTCGCCGTCGCCCTCGTCGCCCTCGCCGTCGTCCCCCTGCTGGGCCGCGACCCGGCCGAGGGCGGCCGCGTCGGCGCTGTCCGCCGTCGTGCTGTCGGACGCCGCGCTGTCGGCCGGGGCGCTGTCTTCCTCGTCGCCGTCGTCCTCCTCGTCGTCGGCGGGGACCGCCTCCACCCGTCCGATGTGGACGACGGCGGCGGCCAGCAGGGTGTCCGGGGCGTCGGTGAGCGAGACCGACAGGGTCCCGGTCCCGACGGTCGGGCTCCCGGGGTCGTCGGCCCCGTCGTCCGACCCCGGCCCGGTGGCCAGGTCGCCGGACGAGCAGGCCGAAGCGGCCAGCACCAGGACCGAGGCCGCCACCGCCGCGGCCAGGGGCAGGCCCGACCGGCGCAGCCGGCTCCAGGCGTCGCGGAGCGCTTCGAAGCGGGGGTCCAGGCTCGGCATGTCGCTTCCTCGGTTCGGTTCGGGGCGTTTCGGTCGCCCGGGCCGGGCCCGGGCCGGATCGGCCGGCCCGCCGCCGGGCGGGGCTCTCGTCTCGGTGCCGGCCCATGCTGGATCGCACGCCCCGTACCGGCCCTCGCACGGGAGGCGTCGTCCGCCCGGACCCCGGTTCCCGCCGGGCGATTCGGCGGCCGGGGCGGTCCCGCCCCCGATCGGCCCCCACCGCCGGAATGCGCAAGCATTGCACACCGCACGAACGGATTTCCCTCCGCGGGCGGGGCGCCGGGCCGTTGGACACCCCGGCCGCCGTCGGATCGAGGCCCCGGACCGTGCCGGGACGCGGATCCGGGACCGTTCTCGGGTCCGGTCTCCCGTGGCCGGTCCACGCGATCGCTCGCACTCGATCTACGGAGAACTTGATCTTGCCGGACTTGCGCCCGAGGTTGGGAGGGCTTACAGCCGTAGCGTTCCGACCTTTCACCCGAGCCCGGCCATGCCACCGTCCGAGCCGACAGGCGAGTCCGAGGAGACGCCGCGCCCAGGGGCCGGCGCGTCCGGGGGCGAGGGTCCGTCCGGACCGGCCGGTGGCCCGGACGGTCCGTCTGAAAGCCCGGGACCCGCCCGGCCCGCGCCGGAGGCGGGAGCCCCCTCCGGCGCCGAAGGGCCCGACCCCGCCGCCCGCGACCGGCCGCTGCCGGAGGACGTCGAGGACTTCCTGGTGGAGCTGGCCTCGGCGCTCCAGAAGCACGCGATGTACCCCGAGGAGCACCCGGCCCTCGAGGTCGCGGTCGACGAGCTGCTGGAGCGCCTCCAGGAGCTGCTGGCCGACCGGCCGAACGTGATGATCACCGGCCGCAAGGGGCGCCTGTTCGTCGACGGCGGCTCCTCCGAGCCCGACCAGCCGCTGCTGTCGAGCCTGGCCGGCCGCCTCCACGCCCAGCAGGTCCTCTCGCTGACCTTCCGACGCGGGATGGGCCTGCGCGAGCTCCGCTCCTTCCTGTCCCGGCTCTCCGAGGAGGTCGACCGCGGCGGCGAGCCGCTGGGCCTGGCCTCGAAGGAGGTGCTCAAGGCCTGGTCGCACATCGACGTGCAGCCGCTCCGCTACGATCCGCTGGAGACCGGCGAGCGCGAGGAGGGGCTGGAGGCCGAGGACGCCTGGCAAGAGGAGCTCCGCGGGGAGTACGACACCCGGATCGCCGGCGCCGACCTGCTGGACGCCTCGCCCGAGGCCATGGCCCGCAACGTCGAGCGGGAGATGGGCGAGGACGTCCGCGACCGGATGGTGGCCGTCCAGCTCTTCCGGCTCGCTGAACAACTCTCCAACGCCCGGGGCCGGGCCGCCCGACGGCTGCGCCAGCGCATGTCGCAGATGGTCCTGTCGCTGGACGCCGAGACGCTGGAGCGCCTGCTGGAGCTGGGCCGCGAGGGCGGACGGGAGGACCCGTTCCTGGTGGACGCCGCCGACGCCCTGGACACCGAGGCGGTGGTCGAGCTGATCCAGGCCGCCGCGGCCGGCGAGCAGCGCGACATGGCCCAGCCCCTGCTCCGCCTGCTCACCAAGCTCTCGATGTACGCCGAGAACGACCCGGAGCTGGCCGCCGACGCCGAGGAGGGGGCCATGCGGAACCTGGTTCGGAGCCTGGTGGACGACTGGAGCCTCGAGGACCCCAACCCCCAGGCCTACGACTCCTTCCTCGAGCAGATGTCCCATCGCCCCCCCGCCGCGGGCGCCGGCGACGCCGAGGGGGAGAGCCCCGTCGAGCCGGACCGGATGCTCAAGATGGGGATCGAGCTGGAGGAGTGGTCGCCCGCCATCCGGTCGGCCGGCCAGCGGCTGATCGACGAGGACCGGATCGACGAGGTGATCGACCTCCTGCTGGACGCTGATGAAGGCAACCGGGTCCGGGAGGCGATGTGGGACCGGATCGCCCGGCCCGAGGTGGTGAAGCGGCTGCTGCGGCGCGACACCCCGCCCTGGGGCCTGCTGGAGCGGATCGTCGAGCGGGCCGGCACCGCGGTGGCCGACCCCCTGCTGGAGGTCCTGGCCCTGGCCGGCTCCCGGTCGGTGCGGCGGAGGAGCTTCAGCCTGCTGACCTCCATGGGGTCGGAGCTGGGGGACAGGGTGATGCCGTACCTGGAGGACGACCGCTGGTTCGTGCGGCGGAACATGCTGGCGCTGATGGCCGAGCTGGACGACTGGCCGGAGGCCTTCGGCCCGCGCGAGCACATGACCGACGACGAGGCCCGGGTCCGGGCCGAGGCGATCAAGGCGGGGCTCTCGCATCCGGAGCACCGCGAGGCCGCCCTCCGGCTGGGGCTGGAGGACGACGACGACCGGGTGCTGAGCCTGGCGCTGGCCGGCGCCGAGGAGGGGGCGCCCGAGGACGTGGAGCCCCTGCTGGTCGAACACGCCACCGACCGGTCCCTCTCCGATCCGCTGCGCACCACCGCGGTCCGGGCCCTGGCCGGCCGCGGCACGGCCCGGGCCCGGGACGGCCTCCTGCGGGTGGTCTGGGTGCGGCACTGGTTCTTCTGGCGGCGGCTGGCCGACGGAAGCCCCCCGGTCCGCGCCGCCCTCTCGGAGCTGGCGTCCCGCTGGCCGGACCACCCCCGCGTGGAGAAGGCCGCCCGCGAGGCGGCCGGGGCCGACGACGCGAAGCTACGCGAGACGGCGGCCGCCCATCCGGCCCTGGCCGGGCAGCCCCCCGGGGACGAGCCGGAAGCGGCCGACGGGGACGGGGCGCCGGAAGGGGCCGGCGGCGACGGTCCGGCCCAGCGGGTCGACCCCGGGCCGACGCCCGGCGACGGCCCGGCCGACGACGACGGTCCGGCCGACGGTGCCGGGCCCGGGAACACGGAGCGGAGCGGCGTCGAAGCCGTGGACGACGCCCACCCCGCCGGCTCGGGGACGGGAGGTGCGTCGTGAGCGTCCTCCAGGACGCGGTCGACTTCCTCCGCGCCTTCGCCCAGGCTCAGGCCCGCCTGAAGCTCTACGGGCCCGGCCACCCCGCCCGGAACCGGG
Source organism: uncultured Gemmatimonadota bacterium (assembly GCA_964546375.1). Taxonomy (GTDB): domain Bacteria; phylum Gemmatimonadota; class Gemmatimonadetes; order Palauibacterales; family Palauibacteraceae; genus CAYVFM01. The sequence goes on along the minus strand of CAZJJO010000031.1, from coordinate 7,598 downwards.
CCATGAAGCGGGCCTACGACCACCTCGTCGACGCCCTGGCCCAGAAGCCCGAGCTGGTCTTCACTTTCCTCGAGGGCGAGGTGGTGCTCGACGACGAGCGCATCCGGGAGATGCAGGGCTGGGAGCCGGGCCGGGACCTGGCCGAGGCCGACATCGAGCGGATGGAGTTCAGCCGGGGGATCCCGCGCAAGGAGTTCGGGAAGATCGCGCGGTCCGTCGGCCGGCGGCTCGCGGACCCCGACGTCCAGGCGCCGGACGAAAGCTTCGAGCACGCCCGCTTCGGCCAGGTGGCGGCCGGCGGAGGCGACAGCGGCAGCGACGCCTTCCGCGAGGTGGGCCTCGAGGAGGAGGCCGACGCCGTCTCCTGGCTGCAGGAACGCTTCGAGACCAACGGCGAGGTGGAGACCGCCGTGGCCCGGGCGGTGGTCCTCTCGGTGGGCTCGGCGGTGCGCCAGAGCGAGAACGCGCTGGACCTGCTGGTCCCCCTGCGGGAGCAGGACGAGTACAGCACCGCCCACTCGATGAACGTCTCGGTGCTGGCCATCGGGCTGGCCGAGAGCCTGGGCTACACGGGCGACGACGTCCGCTCCCTCGGCGAGGCGGCCGTGCTCCACGACCTGGGCAAGCAGCGGGTCCCCTCGGAGATCCTCCAGAAGCCGGCCGGCCTGACCGAGGACGAGTGGGAGATCATCCGTCGCCACCCGGAGGACGGGGCCCGTCTGCTGCTGGAATCCGACGAACAGCTGGAGCTGGCCGCGCTCGTGGCCTACGAGCACCACCGGGAGTGGTCCGGCGGCGGATATCCGACGGTGCGCTACCCCCGCCGACCCCATCCCGCCAGCCAGCTCATCCAGATCTGCGACGTCTACGACGCCCTCCGAACCCAGCGGCCCTTCCGCGATCCCTGGCCGCGCGACCGGATCATGGATCATATTCAGGAGGGTTCGGGCGAACGCTTCGATCCACAGATCGTCCGGGCGTTCGCCAGCATGATCGAAAGGCTGGAGGCGGAGCAGGCCGACCGTGAGCGCGGCGATCAGGAGGACGGCGAGGGGACGGGGGAGGCGATCGGGCCCCCCGCTCCGGCGCCGGACCCGGGAGGAGGGGCCGGGGAGGCCCGCGACGGGAGCCGACCGCCGGACCCGACCGGAGGCCGGGCCGGCGACGCGGCCGAGCCGGAGGGGCGCGAGGCCGGGGACGAGCCGGAAGGGCCCGAGGCCGGGGCGGAGCGCCCGGGCGAGGCCCGCTCCGGCGGCGGAGACCCGACGATCCGCCCCCCCGGCGACGAGCGCTCGGGCGGCGGGGAGCGTCCCCGCAGGCCCCCGGGCCGGCCGCCCCGGGCCCCGGCCGGCGACCCCGGCACCGGCGACGACGGCCGGACGTCCGACGGGGACTGAGCGGGGGCCCGACGCCGGTCCCTCGCCGATACCGGTCGGCCGCCGTCCCCCCTTCGCCCTCCGCCTCCTCGCTCTCCCCGTCTCCTCGCTCGCCGCCCTCTCGCCCCCCGCCCCCTCGCATCCGGAGTGAACCGACCGTGAGCGACCCCCCGCCCCGGGACCCGCCCGAGGACCGGCCCGCGCCCCCACCGGAGGACTCGCCCCGGGACCCCGAGGCCCTCCTCGACGCCCTCTCCGAGCTGGACGACCGGGAGGAGCGCCGCCGGGTGCTCGACCGTCTGGTCGGGATGGCCCGGCCGCCGGTCGACGGGATCCTGCGCCGGCTCGAGGACGAGCGCTGGTTCGTGCGCAGGAACATGCTCACCCTCCTGCGGGAGCTGCCCGAGACCCCCGACGCCTTCTCGGCCCTTCCCCACCTGGAGGACCCCGACGAGCGGGTCCGGGAGGAGGCGTTCCGGGCCGCCATCGGCGATCCGGACGAACGGGACCGGGCCATCCAGGCGGGCCTCCGATCCGACGATCCAGGCCTGCTGCGGCTGGCCCTGGCGGCGGCCGAAGCCTTCTGCCCCCCGTCGGTCGAGCCCAAGGTGGCCGAGCACGCCGGCGATCCGTCGCTGAGCACGCCCCTGCGGGTGGCCGCCGTCCGGGCCCTGGAGATGCTCCGGCTGAAGCTCGAGGCGCCGGCCGAGGTCCGGAGCCTGCTCAAGCGCGACCCGCCCGACCTGGAGGGCGTCGAGGACATCCTCCGCCACCCCTGGGTGGGCAAGCCGGTCTACGAGGCCCTGCTGGACGCCGTCTCCGAGCTCGAGGACCGGTCCCACCGGCGCGAGATCTTCGACTGGCTGGCCGACCGTGACCTGCCGATCGCCGAACCGGCGGCCGAGCACCTGAGCGACCAGCGCTGGTTCGTCCGGCGCAACATGCTGGCCCTGCTCCAGGAGCTGGACGCCCTCCCCGAGGGGTTCTCGGCGCTGGAGCACGCGGAGGACGACGATCCACGGGTCCGGGTCGAGGCCCTGAAGCTGGCGCTGGAGAACCCGGTCGAGCGGAAGGACGCGATCCGTCTGGGGCTGCACGACGAGAACGACCGCGTCCTCCATCTCGCGCTGGCCGCGGCGGCCGAGGGCGACTGGCCGCCCGACCAGGAGGGGCGGCTCCTGAAGCTGGCCCGCCAGGAGGAGCTCTCCGGCTACCTGCGGCGGGCCGCCGTCCGGGCGCTGGCCCGGGGCGGCCCCGACCGTGTGCGCGACGAGCTCGTCGACATGGTGTGGGAGAAGAAGCTGTTCGGACACCGGATCGCCGAGCGCTCGGAGGTGACCGTGGCCGTGCTGGAGGGCCTGGCCGATCGCTGGCCCGACCATCCCGGCGTGCGGCCGGTCCTGGAGGCCGCCCGCGAGGCCGACGACCCCGACCTGAGGGAGGCCGCCTCGTGACCCTGCGCGACGACGTCTTCTCCGAGTCCGCCGACCCGGTGGCCCGGCGCGTCTTCGAGCTGCTGCACGAGCGGGGCCTGGTCGAGGGCGGGGGGTGGCGGGTGACGGAGAGCTACGGCTGCCGCCATCCCCTGTCGGGCGACGCCGACGGCGTCGAGATGATCCTGTTCCGCGCCGAGGGGCCCGCCGTCCGCCTGGCGCTGGACACCGAGGACCCCGACCGGGCCGACCGGCTCGGCGACCTGCTGGTGCAGGTGATCCACGTGCTCGAGGGCTCGGGCGACTTCCGCCGGGGCGCGAAGATCGATCGCGACGCCGATCCGTGGCGGATCCCCTCGATGACCCTGCAGGAGGGCGCCTGGGAGCTGGAGACCCGGGCCTGGGGACGGGACGCCCCCCTCCAGGTCCAGGACCGGGAGCTGCTCGCCGGGGGCCGGGAGGGCTGACGCCGGCCCCGACCGGGCCGGCCCGGCGGCCGAGCGCGCGAGGCCCGCCGGGCCCTCTTCGCGGCCCCTCTTCAAATCCATTTGAAGAGGGCCGCTCGAGGGGGGAGCCGCACACCTTCCTTCCCCGCTCCGCGGCTTCCCTTTCCGCTGCCTCCGTCCTCCCGCTGGACGCCCGGGCGGTTTCGGTTTAGGTTCGGCTCTCCTTCGGTGTCTGTTCGTGCCGCCGGCCTCCCGTCCGCCCGGCGGCCCCGGCCCCGACCGCAGGAGGAGCGCGCCGCCGTGACCCCCCGGAGCTCGCCGGTCCCCGACTGGGTGCCCGACGACCTGCCCGCCGCGCCCGGCGTCTACCGCTTCGTCGGCGCCGGCGGCACCCTCCTCTACGTGGGCAAGAGCGTCAACCTGAAGCGGCGGGTGCGAAGCCACTTCTACGGCGGCGGGCCCGACGACGAGCGCAGGGCGCGGATGCTGTCGCTGGCCCGGGAGGTGCGGATCGAGCGCACCGGCACCGACCTCGAGGCGAAGCTGGTCGAGGCCCGGCGCATCGTGGAGGACCGTCCGCGCTTCAACCGGGCGCTGAAGAACCGCTCCCGCGGCTGGTACCTGGAGGTCGACTGGGGGACTCCCTTCCCCCGCCTCCGGGTCACGCGGACGGCGAAGCGCAGCCGTGCCCGATACTTCGGCCCGTTCCGGGGGCGAAAGCTGCCCCGCGAGATCGCCGAGCTCGTCCGGAAGGTCTTCATGCTGAGGAGCTGCACCGGGAGGATCCGCCCGGACGGGAACGGCTCGCCCTGCCTCCAGCGGGGCCTCGGCCTCTGCACGGCCCCCTGCGTGGGCGACGCGGGCGTCGACGCCTACCGCTCCCAGGTCCGCAAGGCGGTCCGCGCGCTCGAGGACCCGGCCTACGTGGAGGACGTCCGCCGCAGGCTGTGCGAGGACCGGGACCGTCTGGCCGAGGCGTGGCGGTTCGAGGAGGCGGCCGGCCGCCAGCGGCGCATCGAGTGGCTGGACGAGCTGGAGGAGCGGCGGCGCCACCTGGAGCGGCCGTGGCTGGACCGCTCCCGGCTGCTGGTCCTCCCCGCCGCCGACGACGGCCGGCGCGTGCTGGTGCCGGTGGCCCTGGGCCGGGTCCTGGAGCGGCGGGAGGCGCCGGCCCGGGGCCCGGGCTGGCGGTCGGCCGTCGAGGACGCCTGCTACGCGGTCCGTGTGGCCGAGCTCCGGTCGGGCACCGCCTTCCCGCCCGAGGAGATGGCCCCGGCGATGATCGTCACCCGCTGGCTCGAGGACGGCGCGCCCGGGGGACGGGCCCTGGGGCTGGACCGGGAGACCGGCCCGCAGCAGGTGATCGAGCGGCTGGAGGGGCGGGACGCGGCGTAGGTCCGAGCCGCCCCCCCGGGCCTGCCCCACCGTCGGCCGCGCCCTGCCCCCTCGGGGCCGCCCGCCTTATCTTGGGCCCGTCCGGCAGGAGGCGATACTCGAACACGAGGAGGCGCAGCGTGGCCACCACGCAGAGCTCGATGACGGATCGGATGATCGGCGCCGCGATGCTGGACGTCGACACCTACGAGGAGGTCGAGCACGACGAGACGGCCACCGGCCAGGCCGCCGGCGTGGTGCTCCTGGCGGCCTTCGCCCGGGGCCTCGCCTCCATCGGCGACGGCGTGACGGCCATGATCGCCGGCCTCGTGCTGGCCGTCGTCGGCTGGCTGATCTGGTGCGGCGTCACCTACGTCATCGGCGACATGCTGCTGGACGGGGAGGCCACCTGGGGCGAGGTGCTCCGCGCGGTGGGCTTCGCCCAGGCCCCCGGCCTGCTCGCGGTGGTCGGGATCATCCCCCTGCTGGGATGGCTGGTGGAGCTGGGCGTGGGGATCTGGGTGCTGGTGGCCGGCTTCATCGGGCTCCGGCAGGCCCTGGACCTGGGCAACGTCAAGACCCTGGTCACGGTGGTCCTCGGCTGGATCGCCATGATGGCCGTCCTGGTGCTCCCCATGGCCATGCTCGGCCTGGCCGCCTCCTAGAGACGGGCCGCCGGGGAGCGTCCCGCTCAGCCCCCGGAAGGGCCCCCGCCCGGGTCGCCGACCGGACCCCGCCGGGTCTCGGGCATCGGCGGCCCGACGGGCTCGGCGGGCAGCAGCGTCTCCGCCACCCGGCCGGCCTCCGTCTCCCAGGCCTCCCACTCCTCGGCGAAGGGGACGCCCCAGCGGTCGCCGATCCAACGCAGGCGGCTCTTGATCCAGTCCGGATCGCCGAACCCGATCCGCTCCCGGTAGAAGCGGCCGAGCCGGTAGATCGTCTCCCGGTGGGGCTCCACGTCCACCGCCACCGCGGGGAGCCGCGAGTGGACGCCCCGGAAGCAGAAGACCGGACAGAAGCTCCTGTGGGGCTCCTCGGGCGTCACCCGCTTGCGGATCCGGGCCAGCGTGATCGCGTCCCGCGCGATCTTCCCCGCCGCCTGGTGGTCGGGATGGCGGAGCCCGCGGGTCCAGGCGCGCCCGAACGTGAGCAGGCCGTCCGGCCGGACCCGGGCCACGAGCCGCGCCACCTCGGCCGCCGGCTCCGGCCCGGGCTCGAGCTCCGTGTCGGGCATCCCCAGGAAGTGGGGCTCGACGTCCAGGATGCGGGCGGCCTCGCGGGCCTGCTCCCGGCGGCGGGCGGCCACCTCGTCGGGCGGCAGGTCGCCCAGGGCCTCGGTCATCCCCCCGTCGGTGAGCCAGGCGACGTGGACGTCGTCGCCCCGGGCCCGCTGCGCCAGGAGGGTCCCGGCGCAGCCGATCTCGTCGTCGGGGTGGGCGAGCACCGCCAGCAGGGTCGCGTCGGCCATCGTCAGCCCCCGACCGGCCCCGACGCGCCGGGCACGCCGGGCTCCGGGGCCCCGGCCCCATCGTCCACCGTGCCCTCCTCCGTCGTCGGGCCGCCGTCCCCCTCGACGGCCTCCTCGCCGGCCGCCTCGCGCAGCGCCCGCCGGGCGATCCGGGCCGCCATCCACGCCACGCCCAGCGTCGCCAGCAGGCCGAGCACCTGGAGCGCCGTCCGGCCCCAGCCGGCGGCGCCGGTGGCGGCCTCGGCCACCTGCGCGCCCGCCGCCCCGAGATAGACGTAGAGCAGGGTCCCGGGCAGCATCGCCGCCCAGGAGGCGAGCACGTAGCCCGGGAAGCTCACCTGCGTCAGCCCGTAGGCGTAGTTCTGCAGGTTGAAGGGGAGGATCGGCGAGAGCCGGGTGAGGGCGACGATCCTCCAGCCCTTCTCGCCCACCGCCCGGTCCACCACCTCGAACTTCCGCCGCCCCTCCACCCACCGGGCGACCCGGTCGCGCAGCACGTAGCGGGCGACGAGGAAGGCCAGCGCCGCCCCGACCGTCGAGGCCACCGACACCAGCACGGTGCCCCACAGCAGACCGAAGGCCACGCCGGCCCCCACGGTCAGGGCGCTGCCCGGCACGAAGAGCACCGTGGCCGCCACGTAGGCCAGGCCGTAGAGGACCGGCGCCGCCGGCCCGAAGCCGGCCACCCACCGGCGCAGGTCGGTCACCCAGCCGCTCTCGCGGGCCGACGCGGACGGCTCCGCCCCGGTCGCGCCCGGCCCGGACGCGCCGGACCCCTCGGCCGCGGAATCCCCCGCCGACGCCGGTTCCGCCCCGGCGGCCGGAGCCCGCGCCCCGTCCGACGCCTCCGGGGACGGGCCGCCCTCGCCGTCGGACGCCGGGACCGGCCGGGTCGCCGCGTTCAGCGACCAGTCGTAGGGGAGGAAGGCCACCTCCGGCCGGCCGTCCCGCGACCGCACGAGCTCGGCCACCCCCGGCCGGGCGTAGCGGGCCACGAAGAGCGGGATCGTCTCGGCCCGCGGGCTCCAGCCCTCGGCGGTGAAGTCCTCGCCGTACCACTCGAAGTAGCGGCTCAGCCGCAGGGTGCCCGCCTCGACGCGCACGTTGGCGGTGTCCCGGAGGAAGGCCCGCGTCCGCCGCTCGAGCTGGGCGTCCAGCGAGTCGCCGGTGAAGGCCCACGGCGGCAGCGGAGCGCAGGACCGGGACGCGCAGTTCACCGCGAAGTGGATCCGCGGGTCACGGAAGAAGGGGCGCAGCAGCCGGTGCTCGATCTCGTCCAGGGTGAGCCCGTGGCCGCCGACCCGCCGCTCGGTCTCCGTCCACACGCCGTCGATGTCGCGGATCGACGACACGCCGGGATGCTCCAAAATCGCCCGGACCGTGTAGGCGTTGTAGGCGTTGATCAGCAGGGCCTTCAGGTGGTCGGGGGCCAGCGACGCCAGGTCCGCGCCGGCCACCCGCTCCAGGTAGGCGTCCAGGCGGTCCCGCTCGCGCTGGAGGA
>CAZJJO010000030.1:0-20475 GCA_964546375.1 uncultured Gemmatimonadota bacterium | reverse complement strand
GGAGGACGAGGAGCCGGAGGCCGAGGCGGACGTCGAGGACGAGCCCGAGGCGGAAGCCGACGAGGAGCCCGGGGCTTCGGCCGACGCCGCGATCGAGGAGCCGGAGGCCGGGGCGGACGTCGAGGACGAGGAAGCCGAGGACGAGGAGGCGCCGTCGGAAGACGAGGAGCCCGAGGCCGCCGCGGAGGAGGACGAGCCGGAGGCGGAAGCCGACGAGGAGGAGCCCGAGGCCTCGGACGCGTCCTCCGGGGACGACGACGAAGACGACGACGAAGACGACGAGGAAGCGGACGAGACGAAGGCCGACGGCTGAGCCGCGGGGCCGCCGCGTGAAGGACCGGGATCCGGGGGGGACGGCCGGGGACGCCGTCCCCCCTGTCGCTCGCAGACGGGCGGCGCCCGCCGCGATCGGCCTCCTGGCCGCGATCCTGCTGGCCGGCTGCGGCGCCGGCCGGTCCGGCGGTGACGGGCCCGTCGGGGAGCCGACCCCGGAGGTGCCCGCCGAGCCGCCGGCCGATCCCGGCCGGGACGCCCCGGCCGCGCTGGAGCGGATCCGGTCGCTCCTGGCCGCCGACCCGGCGCGGGCGCTCCGCCTGGCCGATTCCGCCTACTTCGCCCTGCGGGCCCGGGGCGCCGGGGGCCCGGCGGCGGAGACCCTCCGCCTGCAGGCGCGCGCCGCCGTCGCCTCCGGCGACACCGCCGGCGCGGCGGACCGGCTCCGGGAGCTGCTGGCCGCCTATCCCGACGACGGCGCCGCCGACGGGGCGGGCCTCGCGCTGGCGCGCCTGCTCCGGGTCCGGGCCGACGATCCGGGGGCGCTGGACGTCCTCCTGCGCCACGGACCGCCGGACGCGGAGGCGCGGGCCCTGATGCGGCGGGCGGCCGGCGCGATGTCGACGGCGGAGCTGGAGGCGGCCGAGGACGTGGCGGCGCGGTCGGGATCGCCCCCGGCCGCCCGGGCCCTGGTGCTGGCCGAGCTGGCCGAGGCGCGGGCGAGGGCCGGCCGGACCGGCCCCGCCCGACGGGCCGCCCGGCGGGCGCTGGAGTCCGATCCCGAGGACCCGGACCGGCAGACGGCCCGTTCCGTTCTGGACGGCTCGGTGACCGCGCGGTCGGGGCCCGTCCGGATCGGCGTCCTCCTGCCGGACTCGGGCCGGTTTCGGGCGCCGGGCCGGTGGGTGCGCCAGGGGATGCGGATCGCCCTGGAGGAGGGCGAGGGCCCCGACGTGGAGCTGGTGGAGCGCGACGTCTCGTCCGGATCGACGGGGGCGCTGGCGGCCGGGCTCCGGGAGGCGGGGGTGGCGGCCGTGCTGGGGCCGGTCCGGACCGTCGGCCTGGCCGAGGCGGCCCGGGCCGTGTCGGGGTCCGGCCTCCTGGTGGTCAGCCCCACCGCCGCCCGGGCGCCCGAAGGGGCCCGGCGGGCGTATGCCCTCCACGACCGGACCCGCCGTGAGCTGGACGCCGCGGCCGTCCTGGGCCGGTGGGTCGGCGGCCGCGTCCGGCCCGGCCCCGTGGGCGCCGTCTATCCGGAAGGCGAGCTGGGCCGCCGGTCCTATCTCCGGTTCCGGCGGGCCCTGGGCGAGGCCGGCGGGGGATGGACGGTGGCCTCGGCGGCGTACGACCCCGACGCCACCACGCATCGGCGCGCCTTCACCGAGGTGGGGGCCTTCCGGCCCGACGCGGTCTGGGCCGGGGCGGCGGGGGCCTCGTCGCTCCTGCAGATGGCGCCCCAGCTCGCCTACTACGGGATCCGGTCGGCGCTGGTCGTCGGCGGGCCGGACTGGACCCGGCCGGGGACGGTGCGCCGGCTGGAGCCGGTCTTCACCCAGTTCCGGGTGGGCGCCGCCTTCCAGCGGGGAGGGGACCGCGAGGAGGAGCGCACGGTCCGGGACCGATTTCGAGCGGCGTACGAGACCCGATACCGTACCACCCTGGGCGACAACGTCCTGCCGATGCTCGGGCACGACGCCGCCCTCCTGGTGCGCCGGGCGGCCGCGGCGGCACGGCCGCCCCGACCCCGCGCGGTGGCGCGGGCGTTCGCCGGGCTGGCCGGGGTGGAGGGGGCCACCGGGGTGCTCGATCCCGCCCCGGGCGGCGGGACCGTGGGCCGCAGGGTGCGGATCCGGGCGCTGCAGGACCGGCGCCTGCGCCGCACCGACGCCGCGGAGGTCCGGGCGTGGCTGCGGTCGGCCGGCCGTCTGGCGTCGGCTGACGCCCGGGGGCGGCGGGCCCGTGCCCGCCGCGCGGTGCGCCAGGCGGAGATCCCGCTCGAGGAATCAGGATCCGAGTCCGCCGAGGGAGGCGACGAGCCACGATGACGATGCGAGAGAAGCTGCGGGAGCTCGAGCGGCGCCGACGCGAGGCCGAGAAGGGCGGCGGCGAGGAGCGCCTCGAGCGCCAGCACGACAAGGGGAAGCTCGGCGCCCGGGAGCGGCTCGATCTGCTGCTGGACGAGGACAGCTTCGTCGAGTTCGACCGGTTCGTGGAGCACCGCTGCCGGGAGTTCGGCATGGAGGACCGACGGATCCCGGGCGACGGCGTGGTGACCGGCTACGGGGAGATCGACGGGCGCACCGTCTACGTCTTCAGCCAGGACTTCACGGTCTTCGGCGGCTCGCTCTCGGAGGCGCACGCCGAGAAGATCATGAAGCTCCAGGACCTGGCCGTGGAGAACGGCAAGCCGCTGATCGGGCTCGCCGACTCGGGCGGCGCCCGGATCCAGGAGGGCGTGGACTCGCTGGGCGGCTACGCCGAGATCTTCCTCCGCAACACCCTGGCCTCGGGCGTGGTGCCCCAGATCAGCGCCGTGCTCGGCCCCTGCGCCGGCGGCGCCGTCTACTCCCCCGCCATCACGGACTTCGTGTTCATGGTGGAGGGGATCAGCCACATGTTCGTCACCGGGCCGAACGTGGTGAAGACGGTGACCCACGAGGAGGTCACCCAGGAGGAGCTCGGCGGCGCCCGGGTCCACGGCTCCACCTCCGGCGTGGCCCACTTCGTCCACGGCTCGGAGCTGGAGACGTTCCGCGCCATCCGCGAGCTGATGTCCTACCTGCCGGCGAACAACCGGGAGGACCCCCCGGTCCGCGAGACCGACGACCCGGCGGACCGGGCCGACGAGGAGCTGCTGGAGATCGTCCCGGACGAGCCCAACCGGCCCTACGACATGCACGAGGTGATCGGCCGGGTGGTGGACGACGGCGAGTTCCTGGAGGTCCACGAGGGCTACGCCGCCAACCTGATCGTCGGCTTCGCGCGGCTCGGCGGCCGGCCGGTGGGGGTCGTGGCCAACCAGCCCGCCGTCCTGGCCGGCGTGCTGGACATCGACGCCAGCCTCAAGGGCGCGCGGTTCGTCCGCTTCTGCGACGCCTTCAACGTGCCGCTGGTGACCTTCGAGGACGTGCCGGGCTTCATGCCGGGGGTGGACCAGGAGCACGGCGGCATCATCAAGCACGGCGCCAAGCTGCTCTACGCCTTCTGCGAGGCCACCGTGCCGAAGCTGACGGTCATCACCCGGAAGGCCTACGGCGGGGCCTACGACGTCATGTCCTCCAAGCACATCCGCGGGGACCTCAACCTGGCGTGGCCCACCGCCGAGATCGCCGTCATGGGCCCCAAGGGGGCGGTGGAGATCCTCCACCGCCGCGAGATCGAGGAGGCCGAGGACCCGGAGGAGCGGACGAAGGAGCTGGAGGAGGAGTACCGCGAGGCCTTCGCCCATCCCTACCGGGCGGCGGCCCGGGGTTACGTGGACGACGTCATCGATCCGCGCGAGACCCGCGGCCGCCTGATCTCCGGCCTGCGGATGCTCTCCGACAAGCGGGACCGCAACCCGCCCAAGAAGCACGGGAACCTGCCCCTGTGAGCGGACGCGTTCGTCGTCGCCCGAGGTCGGACGGGGGGGGAGGGGCGGCGCCGTGAGCGGCCGACCCTTCGACACCGTCCTGGTGGCCAACCGGGGCGAGATCGCGGTCCGGGTGATCCAGGCGTGCCACGAGCTCGGCCTCCGGGCGGTGGCCGTCTACTCGGAGCCCGACCGGCTGTCGCCCCACGTGCTGGCGGCCGACGAGGCCGTGGCGCTGGGGCCCGCGCCGGCGGCCGAGAGCTACCTCGACATGGAGAAGCTGATGGAGGCGGCCCGCCGGACCGGCGCCGGGGCCGTCCATCCGGGGTACGGGTTCCTGGCCGAGAACGCGGAGTTCGCCGAGCTGGTGGCCTCCTCGGAGCTGACCTGGGTGGGACCGCCCGCCTCGGCCGTGGCCGCCATGGGCGACAAGACCGAGGCCCGACGGCGGATGCGGGAGGCCGGCGTGCCGGTGATCCCGGGCACCGAGGCGGCGGCCGCCGACGAGGAGGAGGCCCTCCGGGCCGCCCGCGAGATCGGCTTCCCGGTGATGCTCAAGGCCGCGGCGGGCGGGGGCGGGAAGGGCATGCGCGTGGTGCGGGAGCCCGGGGAGCTGGGCTCGGCCCTGGCCTCGGCCCGCAGCGAGGCCGGCCAGGCCTTCGGCGACGACCGGGTGTACCTGGAGCGGTTCCTGGACCGTCCCCGGCACGTCGAGATCCAGGTGCTGGCCGACGAGCACGGCCGCACGGTCCACCTGGGCGAGCGGGAGTGCTCCATCCAGCGGCGGCATCAGAAGCTGGTGGAGGAGGCCCCGTCGGCCGTCCTGGACGAGGCCACCCGCGAGGAGATGGGCCGCGTGGCCGTGGAGGCGGCCGAGGCCGTGGACTACCGGAGCGCCGGCACGGTGGAGTTCCTCTATCAGGACGGCGAGTACTGGTTCCTGGAGATGAACACCCGGATCCAGGTCGAGCACCCGGTCACCGAGATGGTCACCGGCGTGGACCTGGTGCAGGAGCAGCTCCGGGTCGCCGCCGGCGAGCCGCTGGCGTGCGACCCCGATCTCGACGGGCCGCGCGGCCACGCGATCGAGTGCCGGATCAGCGGCGAGGACCCGGCCAGCGGGTTCCTGCCCTCCTCGGGCCGGATCACCACCCTCCGGGTCCCGTCCGGGCCCGGGGTCCGCTGGGACGCCGGGATCGCCGAGGGCTTCGAGGTCGGCCTCCACTACGATCCGCTGCTGGCGAAGCTGGTGGTCCACGGCCCGGACCGGCCGGCGGCGATCCGGCGCATGCGTCGGGCCCTGGCCGAGCTGCGGCTGGAGGGGGTCTCCACGACCCAGCCCTTCCACCTGGCGGTGATGGAGGAGGAGGACTTCCGGCGGGGCGAGCTGGACATCCACTACGTCGACGAGCATCCGGAGGTCACCGATCCCTCCCTGCCGGAGGCGTGGCGGGAGGCCGCCGCCGTGGCGGCCGCCCTCCTGGAGGAGGAGCGCCGCGGGGCGGCCGGCCGGGGATCGGGCGACGCGGAGGCGGGCGAGGCGGGGCCCGGGCGGAGCGCGTGGCGCCGGGCCTTCGACCCCCGGTGAGCGGCGGGGACGCCCCGGCGGCGGAGGGGATGGAGCTGGAGGTGGAGTCGGTGGCCGTGGGGGGCGACGGGGTGGCCCGCGAGCCCGGCGGCCGCGTGGTCTTCGTGCCGAGGACCGCCCCGGGCGACCGGGTGCGGGTCCGGCTGACCGAGGAGCACGGGAGCTGGGCCCGGGGCCGGGCGCTGGAGGTGCTGGAGCCGGGTCCGGGCCGGACGACGCCGCCCTGTCCGTACTACGAGGCCTGCGGCGGCTGTCAGCTCCAGCACCTGGAGCGGGAGGCGGAGCGGGCCGCCAAGGCCCGGGCCGTGGCCGACGCCCTCGGGCGCATCGGCGGCCGGGAGGTGGAGCCTCCGCCGGTGGAGGACCCGGGGCCGCCGCTGCGCTACCGGAACCGGATCACGCTCACCCTCCGCCGGGGCGAGGGCGCGCCCGTGGCGGGCTATCACCGCCTCGAGGCGCCGGAGCGGCTGGTGGACGTGGAGCGCTGTCCGCTGGCCGAGGAGGCGGTGGCCCGGGCGTGGTCCGATCTGCGCGGGGCCTGGGGCGCGGGGGCGGCCGCCCTGCCGGAGGGCGACGAGCTGCGGATCACCGTCCGGGCCTCGGCGTCGGGCGCCACGGCGCTGCTGGTCGAGGGCGGCGGGGGCGGCGCCGGCGACCCGGACGCGGTGGCCGGAGCCGTCTCCGGGCTGGCCTGCTACGCCTGGCGCCCCCGGGGGGAGGAGCGCCGGCTGCTGGCCGGGTCCCCGACCTTCCCGGAGCGGTGGCTCGGCGCCGACCTCCGGCTCGGGCCGGAGACGTTCCTGCAGGTGAACCGGACGGTCGCCGGCGCCATGGAGCGGCACCTGGACCGCCTGGTCGAGCGGCGGCTCGGCGGGCTCGAGGGACGCCGGGCCGTGGACCTGTACGCCGGCGCCGGGGTGCGGGCGATGCGGTGGGCCGCGGCCGGCGCCCGGGCGGCCGCCTGCGAGGCGGACCGGGAGGCGGTGCAGGCGGGGCGCCGGGCCGCCCGGATCCGGGGCGTCGAGGTCGACTTCCACGCGGCGCCGGTGGAGGAGCGTGCGGCCTCGCTGCTGCCGGCCGACCTGGCGGTGGTCAACCCGCCCCGGTCCGGGCTCTCGCGGGAGGCGTCGTCGGCGCTGCGGGACGCGGAGGTGGAGGCGCTGGTCTACGTGAGCTGCGACCCGGCGACGCTGGCGCGGGACCTGGAGCGGCTCGGCGAGCGCTGGCGGATCGGCGACCTGCGGGCCTTCGACGCCTTCCCGCAGACCGCCCACGTCGAGACGATCGTCTGGCTCGAACCGGAGTGAGCGGATGAAATACCACGTGACGGTCGAGGGCGAGACGCGGGAGGTGGAGCTCACCGCCGAGGGCGTCCGGGTGGACGGCGAGGAGGAGGCCCGGGCGGAGATCGCCTCGGTGCCCGGCGGCGACCTGCGCCACCTGCGCCTGGGCGACCGGGGCTACCCGCTGATCGCGCGGCGGGAGGACGACGTCTGGATCTTCCGGATCGCGGGCCGGAGGGTCCGGGTGTCGGTGGAGGACGAGCGCACCCGGGCCGTCCGCGAGCTGGCCGGCGAGACCGGCGAGGCCGGGGGCGGGCGGGAGCTGCGGGCGCCGATGCCGGGGCTGGTGGTGCGCGTCCTCGTCGAGCCCGGCCACGAGGTGGAGGCCGGCGACGGGCTCGTGGTGATGGAGGCGATGAAGATGGAGAACGAGCTGTCCGCCCGCTCGGACGGGACCGTCACCGAGGTCCGGGTCGAGGAGGGGCAGACGGTGAACCAGGACGACGTGCTGGTGAGGCTGGAATGAGCGGCGAGCGCGAGGCCTGGCGGGAGCGCACCCTCTCCCCGTTCCTGGAGCGGCACGGCGAGCGTCGGGAGCGCTTCGAGACCTCCTCCGGGATCGAGGTGCGTCGGCTCTACGGGCCGGAGGACCGCCGGGACGCCGACTACGGCCGGGACGTGGGCTACCCGGGCGAGCCGCCCTTCACCCGGGGGATCTACCCGACGATGTACCGGGGCCGGCTCTGGACCATGCGCCAGTACGCCGGCTACGGGACCGCCGAGGAGACCAACGAGCGCTTCCGGATGCTGCTGGAGTCCGGGCAGACCGGGCTCTCGGTGGCCTTCGACCTCCCCACCCAGATGGGCTACGACTCGGACCACGCCATGGCCCGGGGCGAGGTGGGCCGGGTGGGGGTGGCCGTGGACACCCTGGACGACATGCTCCGGCTGTTCGAGGGGATCCCCCTGGACCGGGTGTCCACCTCGATGACCATCAACGCCACCGCCCCGATCCTGCTGGCCCTCTACGTGGCGGTGGGCGAGGAGCAGGGCGTCGACCGGTCGGAGCTGCGCGGCACGGTCCAGAACGACCTGCTGAAGGAGTTCGTGGCCCGGGGCACCTACATCTACCCGGTGGAGCCCAGCCTGCGGCTGGTCACCGACCTGTTCGACTTCTGCGCCCGGGAGGTGCCGAGCTGGAATAGCATCTCCATCAGCGGCTACCACATGCGGGAGGCGGGCGCCACGGCGGCCCAGGAGCTGGCCTTCACCCTGGCCAACGGGCTCGAGTACGTGGACCGGGCGCTGGAGCGGGGGCTGGAGCTGGAGTCCTTCGCGCCCCGGCTCAGCTTCTTCTTCGCCTGCCACAACCACTTCTTCGAGGAGGTGGCCAAGTTCCGGGCCGCGCGGCGGCTCTGGGCCCGCCTGATGGAGGAGCGCTACGGCGCCTCCGAGCGGAGCCGTCGGCTCCGCTTCCACACCCAGACGGCGGGCTCCACCCTGACGGCCCAGCAGCCGGAGAACAACGTGGTGCGGGTGGCGGTCCAGGCGCTGGCGGCCGTGCTGGGGGGGACGCAGTCCCTGCACACGAACAGCTGGGACGAGGCCCTGAAGCTCCCCTCCGAGGGCGCCGCCCGTCTGGCGCTGCGCACCCAGCAGATCCTGGCGGCCGAGACCGGGGTGGCCGACACGGTGGACCCGCTGGCCGGCTCCCACTACGTGGAGGAGCTGACCGACCGGATCGAGGAGGAGGCGCGGGCGTACCTGTCGCAGATCGAGGAGCGAGGCGGCGCTGCCCGGTCCATCGGCTTCATGGAGGAGGAGATCCACCGCTCCGCCTACGAGCACCAGCAGGCCGTGGAGCGGGGCGAGGAGGAGGTGGTGGGGGTCAACGTCCACCGCGACGAGGAGGCCCGCCAGGAGATCGAGCTGCCGGCCTTCGAGGAGCTGGCCCGGGCCCAGCGCGAGCGCGTGGCCGAGGTGCGGGACCGGCGGGACCGGGGCGAGGTGGAGCGGACGCTGGAGGAGGTCGCCCGCCGGGCCCGGGGCGAGGAGAACCTCCTGCCGGCCATGATCGAGGCGGTCCGGGCCCGG
Source organism: uncultured Gemmatimonadota bacterium (assembly GCA_964546375.1). Lineage (GTDB taxonomy): Bacteria > Gemmatimonadota > Gemmatimonadetes > Palauibacterales > Palauibacteraceae > CAYVFM01. Next base: position 11,666 of record CAZJJO010000030.1, on the reverse strand, counting down.
GCCACGATCGGCGAGATCAGCGACGCGCTCCGCGACGTGTGGGGCGAGCACCGGACGACCTGACGGGGGACGACATGCCGACCTACGAGTATCGATGCGGCGCGTGCGGACACGCCTTCGAGCGTTTCCAGCGGATGAGCGACGACCCGGTGAGCACCTGTCCCGAGTGCGGCGAGGAGGAGGCCGAGCGTCTCATCTCCCCGGGCGGCGGGCTGGTGTTCCGCGGCTCCGGCTTCTACGCCACCGACTACCGCGACTCCGGCCCCGGGTCCGGCGAGGGCGGAGCCGAGGGGGGCGGCGGATCCGGGGACGAGGGGACCGGGGACGGCGGCGACGCGGGGCCGGAGGCCGGGCCCGACGGCGGGGAGGACGCCGGTGGGGGATGAGGCGGCCGTCGACCCGCTGGGGCGGCACCGGCGGGAGCTGCGCGCGGCGGTGCGGGCGGCCTGCCGCCGGGCCGGGGCCCCGGAGGGCTTCGAGCCGGAGCTGGAGCGGCCCCGCGACCCCGAGCACGGCGACCTCGCCACCAACGCGGCCATGGTGCTGGCCGGGCGGGAGGGCCGCCCCCCCCGCGAGATCGCCGACGAGCTGAAGGCGGCCCTGGAGGCCGATTCGGCCGGGGTGGCCTCGGTGGAGGTGGCCGGGCCCGGCTTCCTCAACTTCCGGTTCCGCGAGGGGATCTACTTCCGGGGCCTGGCCGACGTGCTGGCCCGGGACGGGGTCTGGGGCCGGGTGCCGACGGACGAGCCCCAGCGGATCAACGTGGAGTTCGTCTCGGCCAACCCGACCGGCCCCCTGCACGTGGCCCACGGACGGGGGGCGGCGCTGGGCGACGCCGTCGCCTCGCTGCTCGCGTGGACCGGCCACGAGGTCACCCGCGAGTTCTACCTCAACGACGCGGGCCGCCAGATCGACCTGCTGGGCGCCTCGGTCGAGGCCCGCTGGCGGCAGGAGCAAGGCCGGGAGGCCGAGGTGCCCGAGGGGGGCTACCGGGGGGACTACGTCCGCGAGCTGGCCCGCGAGCTGGCCGACGAGGCCGACGACGGGCGCCTGGCGGCCATGGACCCGGCCGGGCGGGCGGAGTGGTTCGCCGGCCGGGCCGCCGACCGCCTCCGCCGGGGTCACCGGCGGGACCTGCGGGACTTCGGGGTGGAGATGGACGAGTGGCGGGCCGAGAGCGAGCTGTACGCCTCGGGCCGGGTCGAGCGGCTGCTGGAGCGGCTGGACGAGGAGGGGCTGGTCTACGACGAGGACGGCGCCCGCTGGCTGGCCACCAGCCGGTTCGGCGACGAGAAGGACCGGGTGCTGGTCAAGAGCGACGGCTCCTACACCTACTTCCTGCCCGACATCGCCTACCACCTGGACAAGGCCGAGCGCGGCTTCGACCGGGCGGTGGACGTGCTGGGAGCCGACCACCACGGCCACGTGGCCCGCCTGGAGGCGGCCCTGGAGGCGCTGGGCCTGGACCGCGGCTGGCTGGAGGCGGTGATCCTCCAGCTCGTCAGCGTGCTCCGGGACGGGGAGGAGGTCAAGATGAGCAAGCGGGCCGGCCACTTCGTCACCCTCCGCGAGCTGTTCGAGGCGACGGGCCGGGACGTGACCCGCTACTTCTTCCTCATGCGGCGGCCGGACCAGCACCTCAACTTCGACCTGGACCTGGCCCGCGACACCTCCGAGCGCAACCCGGTCTACAAGGTGAAGTACGCCCACGCCCGGATGTGGGGCGTCTTCGGGAAGGGGGGCGTGGACCCCGGGACGCTGGCCCCCTCGCCCGAGGAGCTGTCCGAGCTGGGCACCGGGGCCGAGCGGAAGGTGGCGAAGGCGGTGCTGCGCTTCCCCGGCGTGGTGGAGGACGCCGCCCGGGCGCGGGCGCCCCATCGGATCTGCGGTTACCTGGAGGAGGTGGCCGGCCGGGTGAACGCCTGGTACCACGAGGGCAACCTGGACGCCTCCCGGCGGGTGCTGGCCGAGGGACCCGCCCGACCGGGGCGGCTGGCGCTGGCCCGCGCCGTCCAGGTCACCCTGCGCAACGGCCTCGAGCTGCTCGGCCTGGAGGCGCCCGAGGAGATGGCCCGGAAGGAGGAGCCGAGGTGAGCGGAACCCTGGCGGTGGGGAGCGTCGCGCTGGACACGGTGGAGACGCCGTTCGGCCGGGCCGAGGACGTGATCGGCGGCTCGGCGGTCTACTTCAGCGCCGCCGCGAGCCTGTTCGGGCCGGTGGCCGTCGTCGGCGTGGTGGGGACCGACTACCCCCGGGAGGAGCTCTCCTTCCTGGAGCGCCGGGGCGTGGACCTGTCCGGGGTCCGCCGCGCCGAGGGGAGCAGCTTCCGGTGGGGCGGCCGCTACGACTACGACCTCGACGCCCGGGACACGCTCTTCACCGACCTGGGCGTCTTCGCCGGCTTCGAGGCCCGTGTGCCCGCCGGGCTCCGGGGGGCCGACTGGGTCTTCCTGGGCAACATCGACCCCGGGCTCCAGCACGACGTCCTCGACCAGGTCGACGCGCCCCGCCTGGTGGCCTGCGACACCATGAACTACTGGATCGAGCGGGAGCGCGAGGCGCTGACGGCCCTGCTGGGCAGGATCGACATGCTGGTGGTGAACGACGCCGAGGCCCGGGAGCTCGCGGACGACCACAACCTGGCCCGGGCCGCCGACTGGATCCTGGAGCGGGGCCCCTCCTGGGCGCTGGTCAAGAAGGGGGAGCACGGGGCCATCCTCTTCGGCGAGGAGGCCTGCTTCTTCTCGCCCGGCTACCCGCTGGAGGAGGTCTTCGACCCCACCGGGGCCGGCGACGCCTTCGCCGGCGGGGTGCTGGGCCACCTGGCCCGGGCCGGCCGGGTCGACGAGGACGAGCTGCGTCGGGCGGTGGTCTTCGGGTGCGCCACGGGCTCGTTCGCGTGCGAGGCCTTCGGCCCCGAGCGGTTCCGCGAGCTGGAGGCGGCCGACGTGAGCCGCCGCGTGGCGGCGTTCCGCGAGATGACCCGCTTCGAGCACGAGCACCGGGAGGGGGGCTGAGCCGGCCGGAGCCGGCCGCCCCCCGCTGCCTCGTCCACTGCCTCACATGGAGCATGATAAAGTGAATGATGAAAAAGGCATGACCTATGAGGAAGCGGGGGTGGACCGGGCCGCCGCGGCGTCGCTCAAGGACCGGATCCGGTCGCTGGTCGAGGGCACCCGGACCGGGGGCGTGCGCTCGGCCTTCGGCTCCTTCGGCGGACGGTACGCCCTGGAGGCGGGCGGCGAGCTGGTGGCCAGCGCCGACGGGGTCGGCACGAAGCTGCTGGTGGCCGTCCGGGCGGGGCGGCACGACACGGTGGGCGAGGACCTGGTGAACCACTGCGTGGACGACGTCCTCACCGAGGGGGCGGAGCCGCTCTTCTTCCTGGACTACTTCGCGTCCGGCCGGCTGGAGGAGGAGACGGCCCTGCGGGTGGTGGAGGGGGTCGCCCGGGGGTGCCGGCGCAACGGCTGCGCGCTGCTCGGCGGCGAGACGGCGGAGATGCCCGACCTCTACGACCCCGGCGAGTACGACCTGGCGGGGTTCCTGGTGGGGCGGTCGGCCTGGCCCGAGGTGGCGGATCGGGACGTGGAGGCGGGCGATCGGCTCCTGGCGCTGGGCGCCGACGGGATCCACACCAACGGCTACACCTTCGCGCGGCGCGTCCTGTTCGACCGGATGGGCCTGGCGGCCGACGACCCCTGGCCCGGAGAGGAGGACGGCGTCACGGTGGCCGACGTCCTCCTGCGGGTCCACCGCTCCTACCTGCCGGCCCTGCGCGGCCCGCTGGAGGCCGGCCGCGTGCGGGCGCTGGCCCACGTCACCGGGGGCGGGCTGGAGGGCAACCTCGACCGGGTGCTCCCCGACGGGCTCGACGCCCGCGTGGAGCTGGAGGGCCACGAGCCGCCCGAAGTCTTCCGGCTGCTGCAGCGCGAGAGCGGGGCGTCGACGGCCGAGATGTACCGGACCTTCAACATGGGCGTGGGGATGGTGGCCGTGGTCCGTCCGGAAGAGCTGGAGCCGGTGGCCGAGGCCGTCCGGGCGGAGGGCTGCCGGGCGTTCCCGTGCGGCGAGCTGGTGCCCGGCGAGGGCCGGGTGCGGCTGGAGGGGACCGGGTGAGCCGGGAGGACGCCCGGCACCTGCGCCGGGCCCTCGAGCTGGCGCGGCGGGGCCGGGGCCGGGTCGAGCCCAACCCGATGGTGGGCGCGGTGGTGGTCCGCGACGGGCGGGTGGTGGGGGAGGGCCATCACGCCGAGCACGGCGCCCCCCACGCCGAGCGCCGGGCGCTGGAGGACGCCGGGGCGGCGGCCCGGGAGGCCACGGTGTACGTGAGCCTGGAGCCCTGCACCCACGACGGGAAGACCCCGCCCTGCACGGAGGCGCTGGTCGAGGCGGGCGTCGCCCGGGTGGTGGCGGCCTGCCGGGACCCCTCCCCGGACGCCGGAGGCGGGCTGGAGGCGCTCCGGTCGGCCGGGATCGAGGCGGAGCTGGGCCCGGAGCCGGAGCGGAGGGACGCCCTGCGGCTCAACGCCCCGTTCGTGTGGCGGCATCGACGGGACCGGCCCTTCGTCACCCTGAAGCTGGCCCTGTCGCTGGACGGCCGCATCGCCGCCCGTCCGGGCGAGCGGACCGACGTCACCGGATCCGGGGCGTGGGAGCACGTCCACCGCCTGCGGGCCTCCCACGAGGCGGTGGCCGTGGGCCGGCGGACCGTGGAGGTGGACGATCCGCGCCTCACCGCCCGGGGCGAGCCCGCCCCGCGCCGCCCCCCGGTGCGGGTGGTCCTGGCCACCCGGTCCCGGCTGCCCGAGGGGTGCCGGCTGTCCCGCCCGGGCGAGGGGCCTCCCGTCTGGGTGGTGGCGGCCGAGGCCCCCGACGGGGCCCGGGCCGAGGGGGTGCGGGCGCTGGAGGCGGCGCCGGCGTCCGACGGCCGGGGGGTGGATCCCGGCGACGCGCTCAGGCGGCTCTCGGAGGAGGGGATCGGGACGGTGCTCCTGGAGGGGGGCGGCCGGGTGGCGGCCTCGTTCCTGCGGGCCGGGAGGGTCGAGCGGATGCACCTGATCTACGCGCCCGGGCTGTTCGGCTCGGAGGGCGTCGAGGGCTTCCCCGGGACGCCGCCCGGGTCCGGGCCCTGGCGGCCGGTGGAGCGGCGGGCGCTGGGCCGGGACACCCTGATGGTGCTGGACGCCCCGGGGCTCGACGACGTCCTGGAGGACGCGTCCGGCGCGGCGCCGGCCGGGAGGTGACGGAGATGTTCACGGGCCTGGTGGAGGCGACCGCCACGGTGCGGTCGCGGGAGCCGCTGGAGGGCGGCGCGGCCTTCACGGTGGCGTCGGAGCTGGCGGGCGAGCTGGAGGACGGCGAGAGCGTGGCCCTCGACGGGGTCTGCCTCAGCGTCGCCGGCCGCGGGGAGGGGGCGTTCCGGGTGGAGGCGGTCCGCACCACGCTCTCGCGCTCCACGCTGGCCGACTGGGAGCCGGGCCGGCCGGTGAACCTGGAGCGGGCCCTCCGGCTCGGGGACCGGCTGGGCGGCCACCTGGTCCAGGGCCACGTGGACGGGGTGGGCCGGGTGACCGCGGTCGAGCCCGCCGGCGAGACGGTCTTCGTCCGCGTCCGAGCACCCCGGGAGGTGGCCCGCCTGCTCGTGCGCCACGGCTCCGTCGCCGTGGACGGGGTCAGCCTCACGGTGAACGCGCGGGACGGCCGCGTCGCGGAGGTGGCGGTCGTCCCGTACACCTGGGAGCACACGACGCTGGATCGGCTCGAGGCCGGCGCGCGGGTGAACCTCGAAGCCGACCTGATGGGTAAGTACGTTGAGCGTCTGGTTCGTCCCTACCGCACCGGGACGGAGGGCGGGGACGAGGGGCCGGACGATCGGGACGCTCCTTCCGCATAGACGGGGTCGGCGATGGAATTCAGCTCGGTCGAGGACGCCCTGGCGGAGATCCGCCGCGGGGGCATGGTGATCGTCGCGGACGACGAGGACCGCGAGAACGAGGGGGACCTCGTCTGCGCGGCCGAGAAGGTCACCGACGAGCACGTCAACTTCATGGCCACCCACGGCCGGGGGCTGATCTGCCTCACCCTCCCCCCGGAGACGGCCGATCGCCTGGAGCTCCCGCTGATGTCCAACGGCCGCTGGTCCGACCCCAACGAGACCGCCTTCACGGTCAGCGTCGACGCCCGGCAGGAATACGGCGTCACCACCGGCATCAGCGCCGAGGACCGCGCCCGCACCATCCAGGTGGCGGTCCGCCCCGACGCCGACCCCTCCGACCTGCGGCGGCCGGGCCACGTCTTCCCCCTGCGGGCGAAGCCGGGGGGCGTCCTGCAGCGGGTGGGGCAGACCGAGGCGTCGGTGGACCTGGCCCGGCTGGCCGGGCTGAAGCCGGCCGGGGTGATCTGCGAGATCCTCAACCCCGACGGGACCATGGCGCGCCGCCCGGAGCTCGAGGGGTTCGCCGAGGAGCACGACCTGCCGTTCATCACGGTGGCCCAGATCGTCTCCCACCGTCTGAAGAACGAGCAGCTCGTCCACCGGGTGGCCGAGGCGGAGCTCCCCACGGCCTACGGGGACTTCCGCATCGTCGGCTACCGCAACGACGTCGACGACCGCGAGCACGTCGCCCTGGTGCGGGGCGAGGTGGACGGGGCCGAGGACGTTTTGGTCCGGGTCCACTCGAAGTGCCTCACCGGCGACGTGTTCGGATCCCGGCGGTGCGACTGCCGCGAGCAGCTCCACCGGGCCATGCGGGCCATCGAGGAGGCCGGACGGGGCGTGGTGGTCTACCTGGACCAGGAGGGGCGCGGCATCGGCCTCCTCAACAAGCTCCGCGCCTACGAGCTCCAGGACGAGGGCCACGACACCGTCGAGGCCAACGAGATGCTGGGCTTCCCGCCCGACCTGCGGAACTACGGCATCGGCGCCCAGATCCTCCACGACCTGGGCCTCTCCTCCATGCGGATCCTCACCAACAACCCCAAGAAGCTCTCGGGGCTCGACGGCTTCGACCTGGAGATCAGCGAGCGGGTGCCGCTCGACGTCGGGGCCACCGACGAGAACGAGGGCTACCTGGACGCCAAGCGGAAGAAGATGGGCCACCTGCTGGGCTCCTCGTGAGGACGCTGGAGGGCGAGGTCCGGGGCGAGGGGCGGCGCGTGTGCGTGGTCGCCTCGCGCTTCAACCGCCCGGTGACCGACCGGCTGGTCAAGGGGGCGGTCGGGACGCTCCGGGGGGCCGGGGTCGGGGACGAGGACCTCGACGTGGTCCGGGTGCCGGGCGCGTGGGAGCTGCCGTGGGCGGCCCGCCGGGCGGCCCGGGCCGGGTACGACGGCGTGGTGGCGGTGGGCTGCGTGGTCCGGGGGGAGACCGCCCACTTCGACTACATCTGCGAGGCCGCCACCCGCGGCCTCGGCGACCTGGCCGCCGAGGGGGAGGTCCCGGTGGGCCTGGGCGTGCTGACCTGCGACACCGCCGAGCAGGCGTACGAGCGGGCCGGCGGGGAGCAGGGCAACAAGGGCGCCGAGGCCGCCGAGGCCGTCCTCGAGCTGGCCGACCTGGCCGACCGGCTGCCGTGAGCGGGACCCACGTCCACAGCCGGGCCCGGAGCTGGGTGCTCCAGGTGCTGTACGGCTGGGAGATGAGCGGCTCGGACCTGCCGCTCACGGAGTACGCCGAGCGGGCCCTGTCCCGGCGCCGCGTCGCCGACCGCTACCGCCCCCACATCCGGCGGCTGCTGGACGTGCTGGAGCGGCGCCTGCCCGCGGTCGACCGGGTCCTCCGGGAGCTGATGCCCAACTGGCGGCTGGAGCGCCTGGCCGTGGTCGACCGCAACGTGCTCCGCATCGGCGCCGCCGAGATCCTGTTCGTCGAGGAGGTGCCGGGGAAGGTGGCCATCAGCGAGGGCATCACCCTGGCCGAGAAGTACGGGGGGAAGGAAAGTCCCCGCTTCGTGAACGGCGTGCTGGACGCGGTCCTCCGCGAGGGCGCGTCGATCGCGGCGGGCGAGGCCGGAGAGAGGGGGTAGGCGACGGATCTCCTGGTCGTCAACTGGCAGGATCGGCGCAACCCGATGGCCGGGGGCGCCGAGGTCCACCTCCACGAGCTCTTCGGGCGGCTGGCCGACCGGGGCCATCGGGTCACCCTGCTGGCCTCCGGATGGGAGGGGGCGCCGGGCCGGGTGCGGATCGACGGCATCGACGTCCTCCGGGTCGGCCGGCGCTGGACGTTCCCCCTCCACGTGGGGCGGGGATGGCGCCGCCTGCGGGACCGGGGCTTCGACCTCGTGGTGGAGAACATCAACAAGCTCCCCCTCTTCACCCCCGCCTGGATGGGGCCGCCGGTGGTGGCGCTGGTGAACCACCTGTTCGGCCGCACCGCCTTCCGGGAGGCGGCCTGGCCCGTGGCGGCCACCGTCGTGGCGGCCGAGCGGCTCATCCCGCTCGTCTACCGGGGGACGCCGTTCCACGCCGTCTCCCGGAGCACCGCCGACGACCTGGAGCGGCGCGGCCTGGACCGGTCGCGGATCGAGGTCGTGTACGGCGCGGTCGACCACGAGGTCTACCGGCCGGACCCGTCGGCCGAGCCCTTCGACCGGCCGACGCTGGTCTACGTGGGCCGCCTGCGGCGGTACAAGGAGGTGGACGTGGTGCTGCGGGCCCTGGCCCGGATGGACGGGGGGACGGGCGGAGACGCCCGCCTGCTGGTGGCCGGCAAGGGCGACGACCGCGGCCGGCTGGAGGAGACGGCCCGGGCCCAGGGGGTGGACGACCGGGTCACGTTCCTCGGCTGGGTCACCGAGGAGCGGAAGGTCGACCTGCTGCGCCGCGCCTGGGTAAACGTGTATCCTTCCCCCCGCGAGGGGTGGGGCCTGACCAACCTGGAGGCGGCGGCCTGCGGCACCCCCACGGTGGCCAGCGACTCGCCGGGCCTGCGCGAGTCGGTGGCGGACGAGGAGACCGGCTTCCTCGTGCCCCACGACGACCCGGGGGCGTGGGCCCGACGCCTGCGGGAGCTGCTGGAGGACCGGGCGCTCCGGGAGCGGCTGGGCCGGGTGGCCCGGGAGCGGGCGGCCCGATACACGTGGGCGCGGACGGCCGACGAGACGGAGGCTTCCCTGGAGCGCATCCTGGCGGAGCGGGACGGATGACGACCGAGCGAACCTCGAGGCGAGGGAGGACGGCGATGGACGCGGCGCGCTCGCGACGGCGCACCGCCCGGGCCGGGCCGGGCCGGAACGGGGGAGGACGGCGATGAGGGAGCTGACCGTCCAGGACCTCCTGGACCGGAAGGAGGAGTCGCTGGAGCTCTCCCTGGTGGCCGGCGCGTCCGGCGTCGACCGGGTCATCCCGGGGCCGGAGACCGGCAGCCCCGGGCTGGTGCTCACCGGCTACACGGAGCGGTTCCCCGAGGGCCGCATCCAGGTGCTGGGGGAGACCGAGATCACCTACCTGCGCTCCCGGACCGACGAGGAGCGCGCCCGGTCGGTCGAGCTCCTGCTGGGCTTCGACATCCCCGTGCTCTTCGTCACCAAGGGGCTGGAGCCCCCGGTCGAGCTGGTGGAGGAGGCCGACGAGGTGGGCATCCCGCTGGTCGTGACCGGCCTGAAGACCGGCGAGTTCTTCCGACGCATCAAGCCCTACCTGGAGCAGGCGTTCGCGCCCCGCACCTCCATCCACGGCTCGCTGGCCGACGTCTACGGGGTCGGCCTCCTCTTCGTCGGCCGCAGCGGCATCGGGAAGAGCGAGTGCGTGCTCGACCTCGTGGAGCGGGGCCACCGGCTGGTGGCCGACGACGTGGTGCTGGCCAGCCGGCGCGGCAACGACGTCCTCATCGGGCGGGGGCCGGAGCTGGCCAAGCACCACATGGAGATCCGCGGGGTGGGCATCATCGACGTCCGGGCGCTCTTCGGCATCCGGGCCACGCGCCAGCAGAAGCGGATCGAGGTGGTGGTCCACCTGGAGGAGTGGAGCGACCGCACCAGCTACGACCGCACGGGGCTGGACGCCGACAGCACCGAGATCCTGGGCGTGGAGCTGCCGGAGGTGGTGATCCCGCTCAACCCGGGCAAGAACATCACGGTGATCTCCGAGGTCATCGCCATGAACCACCTGCTCCGCTACTCCGGGGTGGACACGGCGCAGGAGTTCGACCGGAACCTCCGGGACAAGATGCAGCCGGTCCGGGAGTACCTCGAGGAGGACACGGAGTAGCCCGTGGCGGAGCCGACCGTCGGGATCGTCGTCGCCCACGGGGACCTGGCCGAGGCCCTGGTCGGGGCCGTGGAGGGGATCTCGGGGGTCCGCGACGCCCTCCACCCGGTCTCCAACGCCGACTGCACCCCCGGGGAGCTCCGGCGGCGCGTGCGGGAGGCCGCGGGCGGCCGTCCGGCCGTCATCTTCACCGACATGGACAGCGGGAGCTGCGCCTTCGCCAGCCGCCGGGCCGCCGGAGGGCTGGCCTCGGCCGCGGTGGTCACCGGGGTGAACCTGCCGATGCTGCTGGACTTCGTCTTCCACCGGGACATGGCCGCCGGCGAGCTGGCGGAGCGGGTGGCCGGCAAGGGGCGGGCGGCGGCCCGGGAGCTGGAGCCGGCGGAGGGCGGGGGAGACGGGCCCGGCGGGGGCGAGGGGGAGGAGCCGTGCCCCTCGAGCTGATCCGCGTCGACGAGCGGCTCCTGCACGGGCAGGTCGTGGTGGGCTGGGGCGAGCGGCTCGGCCTTCGCTGGTACGTGGTGGCCGACGACGACCTGGCCGCCTCCGGGTGGGAGCGGGAGCTGTACGCCGGCGGGCTGCCCGAGGGGGTCGAGGCCGAGTTCCTGGCCGTGGACGAGGCGGCGGCGGCCGTGGGGCGGCTCGAGGAGCGACCCGAGGCGGGCGCCCTGCTGATGGCCGGCACCGCGGCCCTGCGGCGGATGGCCGAGGCGGGGGCCCTGGAGGGGCGCCGGGTCGACCTGGGCTGCCTGGCGGCCGACGAGGGGCGCCGCGAGGTCCGGCCCTACCTCCACCTCTCGCCGGAGGAGGCCGACGACGTGCGGGCCGCGGACCGGGCGGGCGTGGAGGTCCGCGGGCGGGACGTGCCGGGGGCGCGCTCGGTGCCGGTGGACGAGGTCCTGAAGGCCGTCGTCGGCGGCTGAGGTGGATCCGGTGAGCTGGGCGGCCGCGGTGGTCGCGGCCGGCGTCGCGGGACTGGACGAAGACGCTTGGCCCCAGGCCATGGTCGCCCGTCCGCTGGTCTCGGCCACGGCGGGCGGATGGATCGCCGGCGATCCGGCGGCCGGGTTCCTGGTGGGCGCGTTCCTGGAGCTGCTCTTCCTCCGCCACCTGCCCCTGGGCGGGGCCCGCCGACCCGATGCGGGACCGGCCGGCGTGGTGGCGGGGGCGGCGATCGGGGGCGCCTCCGGAGGGCTCGTCCCCCTCCTGGCGGCGGTCGCGGTGGGATGGGCGGCCGCCTGGACGGGCGAGCCCACCGTGCGGTGGCTCCGGCGGGTCTCCGCCCGGGTCCTGGCCGGGCGCGACGCCCTGGCCGACCGGCCCGCGCTGCTGGAGAGGCGTCATCTCCTGCTGACGGCGGCCCGGGGCCTGCGCGGCGCCGCCGTGGCGGCGGCCCTGCTGGTGCCCGGGTCGCTGGCGGTGCGGGCCGCCGCCGCGTCGGGCGGAGGGGCCAC